>NZ_FOWL01000042.1:0-1242 GCF_900115445.1 Variovorax sp. OK605 | reverse complement strand
CCACGGGCGACGAGATCGACGCGGTCGCCAGGCAGATGGCCGCCGAGCACGACGTGCGCACCGACCGCGCCGTGGCGCTGCTCGAGGCGCTGCGCAAGAAGTAAGCATCGCGGGCGCGGCCCGCACCTATCGCATCCACAACGACGGAGACAACAACATGAAGACGGACAGTGCAGGCCGCGCGCCATGGCGGCTGGTGGAAATCTGGGGCGACACGGCCGACCTGGGCCACCTCGCGTGGTCGATCGCCATCGGCCTCGGCGTGAGCCTCGCGGGCTTCCTGGTGGCCAACCGCGTGCTCGCCAGCACGGTGGCAACGCCCGAACTGGCGCGCGCCTACGCCATGCTGGCGGGCCTCGGCGGCTGCGTGGTGTCGGGCGTGATCTGCGCCCTGCTCTTCGCGCCCAAGCGCGAGGTGGTCGAAGGCACGGCCGCCGACCCGCGCTGGCGCGAAGAGGTGCTGGCCGAACTGGCCGCCGAGCACGGCACGCTGGGCTCGGTCGCCGACCTGCCGCCCTCGGTGGTGCGCGAGATGAAGGAGCTGGAAATCTACGACCTGTTCGCCTCGTACCAGCCCCGCACCGCACCGGCCGCAACCGGCAAGGAAGGCGCCGCACCATGATCGACGCCGCACTGTTCAACCAGATCCTGGTCGCCACCGGCATGGGCCTCGTCGGCGCCGTGGTGTTCGCCGCCATCGGCCTCGTGTCGGGCACCGACGAGACCACCACGCTGGCACCGCTCACGCTGCTGGTGGTGCTGCTCGGCGTGCCGCCCGAGGGCGTGTTCACCTTCTTCCTGGCCGCGGCCGTGGCCAAGCACATGACGCACGCGGTGCCCACCGCGCTGCTGGGCATTCCGGGCGACACCATGGCCACGCCGCTGCTGCAGGACGCCAACGTGCTGCGCAACCTGGGCGTGCCGCACATCGCGCTGCGCAAGATGGTGTCGGGCGCGATCATCGCGGCCTTCATCGCGGTGCCGCTGGCCGTGCTGTTCGCGGTGCTGCTGGCGCCCTACGGCGCGGCCATCACCAAGGCGGCGCCGTGGATCTTCGTGGTGGCGGCCGTGGCCATCGCGTGGTTCTCCAGCGGGCGCTGGGCCTCGGTGGCCACGCTGGTGCCGTTCGTGGTGGTGATCGTGGCGCTGCAGGCGCTCACCGGCAAGTACGGCGTGAAGCTCAGCATCAGCTACTTCCTGGGCATTGCCATCGGGCCGCTGGTGGCCGACCTGTTCTCGGTG
>NZ_FOWL01000019.1:0-152905 GCF_900115445.1 Variovorax sp. OK605 | reverse complement strand
GTAAGCGTCAGCTCAGCACCCCCCTTGACCTCTGCCGTTCGATCAGATGTCGAAGACCTGTCGCAGCATATGGAAGGGAACGCGCCATGAGTGCCCGTTGCCGGTGTCGACGGTGGCAGTGCGCTGGTTGATGCGCACGACAATGCCCACCTGAGGCTGGAGGTACTTGTCGTCGAACGAGACCTTCTCGCCGCAGCGGAAGTCACCTCGCGCAGGCATGCTCTTCAGCGGCGCGGGACGCGTAGGGGTCGATGCAGTTGCACTGGCAGGACTTGGCGGCTCGACGGCCGCATAGGGCAGCTTCCATTCGCGCCGCGTGCCTTCCTCGTGCAAGGTGACCTGCGTGTCCTTCATGGCGACCACCTTGCCATTGCGCATCTGGCCGTCGCGCCAGTCGAGGAAGCGCACCATCTGGCCGAGGTTCATGTTCGTGCGCACAGCGATGATGCGTCGCGGATCGGCCAGCATGCGCTCGATGATGGCGCTCAGTTGGAACAGCTCCAGGCTGGTCGCACGATTAAGCGCATCGATCAGCTTGGGGTCGGTGCCTTGCGGGTTCACTGCGTTGTCCTCTTGGCGTTGTCAGGTTGTAGTCGCCCGGGCACGAGGTCCTCAGGCGACCAGCCGCTGCTCGAGGTGTTGCGGCGCACCGATGTTCCACGGCAGCAACTCGTCGATGCGGTTGATGGGATGGTCCGCGATGCGCCCGAGCACATCGCGCAGATAAGCCTGTGGATCGATCCCGTTCAACTTGGCTGTTTCCACGAGGCTATAAATGGCCGCAGCGCGCTCGCCCCCGGCGTCCGAGCCCATGAACATGTAATTCTTGCGGCCCAGGCCGACACCGCGCAACGCGCGCTCGGCGGCGTTGTTGTCGATCTCGATGCGTCCATCGTCACGGTAGCGCGTCAACGACCCGAGCCGCGTGAGCGTGTAGCCGATGGCGCGCGCGAGCTCCGACTTGGTCGACACCTGGGCGAGCATCCCTCGCAACCAGGCGAATAGTTCCTCGAGCAGCGGCCCGGCCCGCGCCTGGCGCTCCCTGCATCGCTCAGCCGGCGGGCGACCACGGATGCCGGCTTCGATCGCATACAGCGCACCAATGCGCCTGAGCGCTTGTTCCGCAATCGAGCCTGGCGCACGCCCCTGACTCTCGTGCAGATCCCAGAACGGCCTGCGCGCGTGCGCCCAGCACGAAGCCTCGATGACGTTGCCGCTTGCATAGAGCTTGGCGAAGCCGGCATACGCATCGGCCTGCAACACGCCCTTGAAGTTCTTCAGGTGCGCCTGGGGATGTTCGCCCTTGCGGTCGGGCGAGTAACGCAACCACGCCGCCGGCGCGTCGGTGCTCGCCGATGCCCGATCGTCACGCACATAGACCCACAGCCTTCCGGTCTTGGTCCGGCCTCGCCCGGGCGAGAGCACCGCCACCGGCGTGTCGTCGGCATGCAGCTTGGAGCCGGCCAGCACGTAGCGCCCGAGCGCTGCAACCAACGGGTCCAGCAGCTTCTCGCTCTGGCCGACCCAGCCAGCCATCGTGGAGCGTTCGATCACGACGCCCTCGCGGGCGTAGATGCGGCTCTGGCGGTACAGCGGTTGGTGGTCGCAGTACTTGGACACCAGCACGTGGGCCAGCAGCCCGGGACCGGCGATGCCACGTGCGATGGGCCGGCTCGGCGCTGCTGCCTGGAAGATGGATTCGCACGCCATGCAGGCGAGCTTGGGGCGCACGTGGCGGATCACCTTGAAGCGCGAGGGCACGTACTCCAGTTGTTCAGAGACGTTCTGGCCGATCTGACGCAGTCGGCCGCCGCACGCACTGCAGCCGCAGGCCTGGCCGACGGCGTCGTGGCGGGCATCCGATGCCTCGGGCCGGTACACATGGTTCTCTCGAGGCAAGTGTGCGGGCAAGCTGCGGTCGAAGCCTTCGCTGTTGGCCGCTTGCACCTTCGGTGTCTGCGCGACCGGCGCAAGCTCGTGCATCGACAGGTCTGCGATCAACGCGATCTGCGGGTCGTCCAGCTGTTCGCTGGAGGCGCCGAAGCGGGAGCGAACCTGGCGCAGCAACTGCACCTTGAGCTTGTCCACGAGCAGCTTGAGCATGACGACTTCGGCATCACGCGCCTGCACGACACGCAGCAGCGAGTCGACGGTGTGGGGCGCGTTGGCGGTGTTCGGCACGCCCTCTACTATGCCATCGGACCTACCCGGAGTTGACCGGGACCCGTGCGTTCAGAAGACGAATTCTTGAGCGCGGTTCAAGCCGCGAGCGCGGGCTGATCGGTGCGCGTCGGCATGCGCCAGTCGATGCCTTCGAGCAGCATCGACAGCTGCGCCGGCGTGAGCGAGATCTTGCCCCCTTGCGCCTGCGGCCAGACGAATCGGCCGCGCTCCAGGCGCTTGGCCAGCAGCAGCAATCCCTGGCCATCGAACCACAGGACCTTGAGCATGTCGCCGCGTCGGCCGCGGAAGACGAAGACGTGGCCGCAGAACGGGTTGGTCTCCAACGCCGTCTGCACCATCGCAGACAGGCCATTGAATCCCTTCCTCATGTCGGTATGGCCGGCGACGATCCAGACGCGGGTGCTTGTAGGAAGGCCGATCACGCAAGCGCCTTCAGCGTCTGCAGGACATGGCGCACGCTGGCCTCGTCGACCGCGCCACGCAGTCGGACGCGCACACCGCCGACATCGATCTCGATGGTCCCGGCAGGTTGGCGAGGCGCCACCACCGTGGGTGAAGAGCATGGCGCGATCGACGCAGCTTCGATGGTGACGGGCAGCAGCATTGGCGAGGGCTTCGACGGTGCCGGCGTCTGGGGCTGCTCTTGCGTGCTCAGATGCATCCTGCGCCATGCGAACAGCAGGTTCGAGTTGATGCCCGCTTCCAGCGCGACGGCGGCCACCGACGCACCGGGCACCAAGCTGCGCGCGACCAACTCGCGCTTGAACATTGGGCTGTGCTCGCGCCGACGGCGCTTGCTCGGGGTGTATTGATCGTTCATTGATGTGCATTAGCGGTTCTTCATGCACACCATCGCAGCGTGCATGGGCCACCGATCCTGCACATCAGCCTTCAGTGAAAACAGAGGGTACTGAGGAGACGCTTACGTCTTTTCACACTCTTAGTGCGCTTATACGCGCATAGCGGCCCAAAGAAAACGCCAGAAAACAAGTGCTGACTAGGTATATGCCGAAGCCCCTGCCGTTTCGAGCACCTCCAGCAACTCAGTTCGAATCAACGGCCAATCGCGAGAAAGATCTACCGTGGCGATCGTCAGCGGGTGCCCCTGAACTATGTAGCTGTCCCGCAGCGTCCGATCCACACGCGGATATATCAACATGCCACGCACGATCTCAGCCTCCTGCGACTGCGCATTGGTCAGATAGCTCATCAGCTGATAGAGGTTTGCGCTGTGATATTTGGTGCTGTCCCGAAAGAAGCTCACCGAGCTGCTGTAGTACTTAGCATCGATGATCAACCTTCCCGAAAATGAGTACACAGAGATATCTGTGTTCATCGAAGGCAACATCAGCAGCGCGGGGTCACTGTCACTTGCAGCGTCCCAACCGATACGGTCCCGCTTCACGGTGACGCCGCGAGCTTCCCTCTTTATGAAATTGAAGAGGAAATTCTCGAATACGCGCGCCATCGCCCTTTCATCACGCACGAAGTCGCGGAAACGCACCTCGCCTGAACTCGTGTTCGGTAGCGCACTGCGAAAGACTAGTTCGCAAACATTCAACAGAAAGCGATAGAAGCGCGTATTCGAGTGCAGCTGCACTTTCCGAAAGCTCTGCGCTGTCAGCGTAGGCGAGGCTATCCCCAAAAGGCTCCTGTATGCCTTCGTCACGGTGGGGCGCAACGATGGATGCAACTCTCTTGACTGGCAAAGCAGCCTCAGCGTGCTCTTGATCACTTGATTGTTAAGCGTGTTCGCTGTTAGTTCATCAAACTGACAAGCCGCACGCCCATGAACAGTCAAAAATCGCCTTGCGGAGCTCAGCGCGTCAATTCGGCCTCGCGGGCTCGATAGCTCATCTAAGTGAGCCTCATAGCCCTGCTCCAAACCTCGACGAGCCAGGTGATTAACACCTGTATAGAGGACCAACGCGAACAGATCAACAAGCTCAGTCGACGGGCACTTAGACACATCGATCAACTCTCCTTGCTCCAGCTGATTCCAGGAGTAGCAAAGAAGATAGTACAGGTTGGCAATGGGAATTCGTGGTTGCTCCATGCCTAGGCCCCCAATAGTCGACTCTCCCACTGCTTGACCTTCGAAGGGTCATCAAACCAATACTCGCGAAGCAACGGAAGTACTTCCGTCTCAATGACATCTTTGTACCAATCGTGAGTGGCCCCATCCGGTCCGTGAACGCTACAAAAATAGCTGTGCCCCACTCTGAACCCCGGCCCAAGGTTTGCGCGGTCCGCTTCAATCTCGGCATTCAAATCTTGCAGATCCCGTACTACTCTATGAATTAGCTCTTCAGATGCTCGGGCGTTTCTCATGTACTCCCTGAACTGAGGTGAGCTAAACCCCGGTTCAAGGTCAATGAACGCAAAACGCCGCCTGAGTGCGTAGTCAACCATCGCTAGCGAACGATCAGCTGTATTCATCAAGCCCAGTAAGTAGACGTTTTTAGGTACGTGAAATTTCTCATCCAGGCTGTTCGCGTAGGTCAGAGGAACGGCCCAATCTGGGTCTCGTTTGTCAGCCTCAATCAGCATCATTAGTTCACCGAAAACCTTGCTGAGATTCCCGCGATTGATCTCATCGATGATGAAGACGTAATCATTGTCTGCATCCGCTGCAGCTCTACGACAGAACTCGTAGAACACACCGTTTTTCAACTGAAATCCTGTTCCCGTCGGTCGATACCCTTGAACAAAGTCTTCATATGAATAGGTCTGATGAAACTGCACAACACCAACTCGCGCGCTCGATCGATTTCCCACCAATGCTTGGGCTAGCCTCCGGGCGAAAAAGGTCTTCCCAACCCCAGGCGGCCCTTGCAATATAAGGTTGTGCTTTGACCTCAACCGCTGAACGATGCCTCCAAAAGCATCCCTGTCGATAAAGAGCCCCTCAAGCGCCTCGTCGAGCGTATACAACTCGTCTTCTGTTTCCTCCCCGACGACATCTATCGCCGTGGTGCTGTCTTGGGTGGCAGACAACAGCGGTTTGTATTCATCAATTACTTTGTCGATAGCAACAGCGATCTGATCGATATCGGCGAGATGATCTTCTGAGAAGGCTTGTGCAACGTAGGAGTCCCCGTATCGCTCAGGCTCTGTCGCGGCTTGGGCCGCCAGATACTGCTCAATCGTGAGAGTCGAATCCAAATTTCGCCACAACGGAACGGTGTCGTGCGTCTCGCCAATGCCGTACGCGACAATGACATACCCAGCCTTTCGGTAGTAGAGCAATACGGGGTAACTGCCCTTGGTGGGCGCGTGGCCTGCACCCAAGAATGCAATCCATGGGACCCGAGCTAGCACACCCTTGCCGAAACTCACCTTTACCTGAAGGCCTCTGTACTCCGTCGGATAACCGCTCACGGCCAGTCCCGAGCCAGTTGATGCCTGCGTAAGAAAGCGCTTGAGGATGTCCGGCAGCACCGCTTTGGGCACGATCTCAAAGCTAAGCGAGCGCAGCAATCTAAACGCGGACGAGTCCTCACCTCCTGCGAATTGAGATCGATCGAACTCTGTTCCTCTCGCATGCTTCGCAGCCAACGACAGCACCAGCTTTGGCGGATAGCGATGAGCCGCATACAAGAGGTCATACCCGGTTGACGCCTCTTTGAGATCAACGCCGTCTCTATCAATCTGGGCTATCGCCAGAAGTACGTGGTCTGCGGTGATGTCCTGAGTGGCAGTCCGAAAGTCCTGCTGTTGCCACATGCCTTTTAGGGGCGGCGTGTAGTAGTCCAACTCGGGCGTGCTGTGCTTTTCCTCAAGCTCAGATCTAACTCGACGCAGAGTCCGGTCGAGCTCCAAGGGTGAGAGCGCATTTACGGCCTGATTGCTGAGTCCAGAGAAAGCGACCGCAACCGCGCGACGATCCAGTCTTCCAAAGATTCTCTCGAAATCATCTGGAAAGAGCATGAACAGCAGCATGTGCCGGAATTGCCGCGCCGTGGCGTCCGGCACCTCTGACAGCCATTTCGCAAACCTCCAGCCGTCGGCGATAAGTAGCTTCCGCTCAGCAACCGGAAGCCGCTTAAAAATCAGCATCGTGTTGATGCAAAACGTGAGCTCTCGCCAACGATGATTGTTGAAGCCGGGGCCGGCGCTGCCGATGCCGCCTAGAGCTGCATCGGAGAGAAGCTCCGCGGCGGACGAGGGCAACTCTTCTCCTGACCATTGCCAGATAGTTTCAATAGTTGAGCGTTTCTTTGCGGCGCCCATATTGCTCGGGCAAAGAAACATGAGCCAAAGCATCTCGGCCGCGAGTTGCTTCACATGGGGCGATGTCGTCTTGAGTTGACTTTCTAGTTTGGCAATGAACGTTCCTACGCCCTCGTCAAGATTCCGGACGAAGTGGGTCTCGAGTGCTTCCAAGCCCTCAACCGTCCAGAGAGCGCGACCATCAAACACCGCGCCATCGGCCAGGAACGCTCGATCCCTCCAATGGTTGACGGCGCTCAAGAGTGGCGTGGAGTCATTATTTCCGCAGTAGCGACTCATACTCGCCTCCGTGTTTACTATTGGAGACAGACTTTAACTTCTGTCTCCCAGCCCAGCCGCCAACGCCCCCACACGCTCGCCCAAAGCGCTCGCTTTGTGGCGCCAGTGCCTCGTCTGTTGCCGAACAGGCCCTGGCGAGCCGCAAATCTCCTGAACTGACATGAATTTTTCAGAAATCGCCATGAGCAAAACCCCCAACTTCAGCACACCTCACAACGCCGCATTCCACGAACTAGGTGGCCAAGCAGCTGGGCAACAGTGGTCTGCATTCGACGTCAGCATGAGCACCGCAGAAAGAGACGGCGCGAACGTGCTAGTAACGACGATCTGGAATTACTACATCGACAAGTCGGACTCCGCAGGGGAGCCGCACCGAATCCCCGCAGTTCAACGAGATAGGCAAAGCGGCGACCTTTGGTACAGGCTGGCTGAAGAGCCAAAGACAACGGACTCAGGAACCAGCAAGGCACACCGTCACCGGCTGGACATCGCGCTCGAGGAAAGCGTCCCTATTGTTGGATTCCTAAAAGACCTAGAGACCGGCGCGGCGGCGTTGAACGCCGTCTTTGATTGCACGATGGTGGCCTATGACATTCAACGACCCGGTGCATTGTGGGTTCAACTCACGCCACGCGTTTCGTGCGAATTCGAGGTCGGTGATTTCAATGTCCGCGATATCGCGACACTGGAGCAACTACTTCCAACGGTTGACGAGGTATTACTCCTCGGCGAACAACCAAGGCCAGATGCGGAACAACCCAACGGCCCCTATCGCTACGGGAGCAAAAGAACCTGGGAAATTGTTCTCGATGCATTGATTGAACTCGACGGCGCCGCGTCGATGGCGGAGATCAAGCGGGTTGTCCTTGCAAAAATCCCAGGGTTCGAACTAGGCAACTTTTTCCCGGACCTCTCCATGCTTTCAGTCAACAGTGCGTCGCGTGGTCAGTACGGCGTGAACGTACGACCTCGCAGAACGGACAGCGGCAGCGAGTACGACCAAATCTATCGGGAGGGGCGCGGCCGACAGACTGTTTACAAGCTGTACGACATCACCCGTCACGGGGTTTGGGAGTTGTATCGCCCGTTGATCGGCAAGACGCTGAAGGTTCGGCAGACCGAGGATCCATTGCTCCTCAAGTTAGAGGAGGCCGAACGAGAGGCAGAGCAAGCGGGCATTTTTGACCCGACCGACATTGAAGATGCCAGATCAAAGACCCTTGCCGCCGTCGTGCGTCGGCGTGGGCAGTCAGCTTTTCGAGACGCGCTGCGAAATGCCTATGAGGATCGGTGCTGCCTCACCGATTGCAATCTCGTTGACGTGCTCGAAGCCGCGCATATCCATCCCTATCGCGGTGACCAGACGAACGTTGTCTCGAATGGCCTGCTTCTTCGAGCAGACATTCATACATTGTTCGACCTGTTTTTGCTACGCATCGATCCAACGAGCCTCACCGTTCATGTCAGCCCCAAACTGATCGGAACAGAGTACGCGTCGCTTCAAGGCAGACGAATTACAACGCCTGTCGATCCTGGAAAAGCCCCCAGTCCCAAGGCACTCAAAGTCCACGCGAACTCCTGCGCTTGGTATTCTGCGCACCCAGGTGCTGACGCCGCCGCCTCGTGAGGGATCTTGGATGCCGTGCTTCGACAGCTTGTCGCTCACCTTTTTATCAAGTCACCTAGGCGTCGACAGGTCCGCCTCGTTGAGCCGCATCAGCACCTGCTGCGAAAGCGCCGCGACTTCATCGGCAAGGTCTGACGCGATCCACATCACGCTGTCGCGGTTCACCTTGCCTATTGCGTCGAACCATACGCTGCAGTCCCCGTAGCAACATTTCAGCAATGATTGCAATTGAGTCGACTTTTTCTCAAGAAGGTCGGCCGCGTCTGCGGGGGCGGTTGCGCTGCGGGGGGTGGGCGTGGCTTGCCCGGCGATAATTTCGTCAGCCATTTGATGTGCGCTCCTGCAAAGTGTTTGCACGTTGAGTGGTCAGACGGTCAGGGTGTTAGCGCACCTTGGCCGTCGCCTTTTGTGCCTCACATAGCCATCGCTGCGGTGTGCATTTCGATGTCCCGCCGTGAGGCGCGGCGGTCGTTCAAATGTAAGAACAGAAGCGTCAACGCGGGGCTGCAATGCGGCGAACAAACCGCGCATCAAGCCAACTTTTCCCACATCGGTGAGCCAAAGAAATGCGCTGCCGACAACGCCGGCAACAGCACGCGTCGCGCCGAGCGGCCTTCACAATCGGCGGTCCGCGAGATTCGGCTCCGTGGAAGAAGCGTGGCAATGACTTGGCCAAGCACATCCTGTTCGGCGCACTGACGATGGCTCTCGATTGCTTCTCGCGCTGGCCATTGCGCGGCATCTTTCAGGCCATGTCGACCGCCCGCCCAGACAACTCCGAACAACAACGCACGCCCTCTGCAATGAACCGCTTTCTCGCCACCCTGGCCCTGGCACTCTTCGCGTCGATCGCCACCGCCAAGACCCTGCCCTACGACCCCGCCGTCGTCACCCTGCAAGGCACGCTGCTCTCCGGTGACGGCATGACACCCGACGGCAAGAAGCTCAAGTTCCCGGCGATACGGCTCGCCGAGCCGATCTCCGTTCCGGAAGACGAGCCGCGCGACTGGTCCGCCGAAAAAGGCGTGGTGCTGCTGCACCTGGCGCTCGACGACAAGAACATGGCGGCGTTCAAGCGCCTGAAGGGAAAGCCGGTGAAGGTCACCGGCAAGCTCTTTCATTCGGACAACGGCAACCACCAGACGAACGTTCTGATCTTTGCTGTGTCGATCACGCCGATCGAGTAGCCCTGCATCTCTCGGCGTGGCGAAGGTCTTGAGTTTCTGGATCGCCGGTCCAATGACAGCTCGAGGGGCAAGTCAAACGATGTCGGCGTACAGGCTCTCGAACACGGTCGCGGGCAATCCGTCGAGCTGCGTGGTGCAGGCCGGCGCGGGCAAGAAGAAGTACGCATGCGCCACTTCCTGCAGACCCTGCGCGGCAAGAACGGAGCGGCCCGCGTTGATCGAAGTCTTGACCACTTCGGGCAACCGCGCCGGATCGATCGGGTGATTGGCCGTGCCTCGCTCGACCATGCCCCACTTCCTGTCGAAGCAGTCGACGGCGAACAGCGGTGCCTTGGACGAGATGTAGAAACGAATGGCGGCAGTGCAGGCGTCTTCGGCTCAAGGTGCCGGAGCATCAGTCGCAGAACGCCGCGAGCCCCATGCCTTGTGCCACTGCGCGGGTCAAGATCGCGTGCATCGACTTGAAGGCCGCAATGTGCCCGCGTTGAGCGCCAGGTTCGGGGGCGCTGGTGGTGAATATCTCGAGCATGGTCACAACCTGCTCGGCACGCAGCAGCGAATCGTCGAAGTACTTGAGGTTCACGCCTTCCCGGATGCACTTGTCGAACAGCGCTGCGAGCGAGCGATGCGCGTCAAGATCGACGCAGCCCGCATGCTCCAGGCCGCTGGGATCTTTCGGCAAGTGCCGGCGTGCCGGTTCGACAAAGTAGATGTCGAGCATTCGGCACCGCTATCGAGGCATCCGCTTCGCCAGTTCGGCGCGGGTCAGGTCCAGGCCGTCGGCATACGGAGTCAACGGCATCCCCAACTTCTGCTCCAGGGACTTGAGCCACTGGAAGAAATCGACGGCTTGCGCTTCTTCGGCCTCGCCCATCTCGAAGATTCCATTGCCTGCGTGCGAGGTTTGGACGAGCTCGATGAGCGACGTGAACGACGCCAGGTCTTTCGCTATGTCGGCCAGATCCAGCGCCCTGATGCCGCGGATCAAGCTCAACTCTTCGTCGAGCGACGCGACGGTAGGCAACTTTGCGGCAGCCTCCAGTAGTTCTTTCGGGGTCATGGGCACTAGAAGGGCGAGTTGATGAGCGGAATGTGCGCCCCATTGGGGTTAGACCCGAAAGTACCCCAAGTTCCATCGGTTCGGAAGTTCCCGCTCGGTCCCTTGATGCTGACGGTGGGCCCCAGCGCCGCGTTGGAGGTCGGCCAGTTGCCGACCGCCGTCGGATTGGCGCCGTGGCCGTGCGCCGAATACGGCGCTGATTCGTACTTGAAGCCCCCCGACGGAAACTTGGTCGCGTTCGGGGTCCAGTTGTTCGGTAGTCGGTTCTGGTTGGCCCACGCGGCCAGGTCGCCGTAATCGACCTTGCCGTTGCGAACGAGGTCCGCCGGATTGCTGGGCCGCGATGTGAAGCGTCCCGTCTCGTTGTTTCTCCATCTGTTGGTTTTGCTGTTGAAGCTGCAGCTCAACCCCCACGGGTCGACCCAGGCGATCGGGTTTGGCGCGTACCCGTGCAGGTTGAAGCCCCCAGCCAGGCCGATCGGATCAGGCTGAATGAACCGCCCGATGTCCGGGTCATAAAACCGGAAGGTGTTGTAGTGCAGCCCCGTGTCCCGGTCCAGGTACTGCCCCTGGAAGCGCAGGTTCTGCTCGACGGCCTGGGGCGCTGCATCGACAGATGCGGCCGGACGGCCATTCAGGGCCGTGACTTCCCATTGCTCGGCAACGGTCGCGCCCCACGTCCTGTAGCTCGCGCGCCAGCACAGGTTGCCTTCGCTGCTGCTCAGTTCTTCCGGCAGGCCGGCCGGGTCGTTGTGAAAGTGAAAGACCTGCGCCACGGCCGATGCCTGGGCCGGCTCGGCCTTCGCGTCGAGCCGCGCCATCGGCACATGGCCGTCGGGCTCGTACACATAGCTCACCACCTGCGCGCCCCGCCGCTCCTCGATCAGCCGCATTCCCTCCCAGACGAACCGCGTGCCGCCGAACGCATCGTGCTTGGCCACGCGCCGCCCCATGGCGTCGTAGTCGAAGCGCGTGACCTGCGTGGTGGCCTCGGGCGTGCGAGGGCGCCGCGTGGTGTGCACCGCCACAAGCCGGCTCTCGTCGTCCCACTCGAAGCGCTGCTCGGTGTGCTTGCCCGCCCGCTTGCGCACCAGCCGGCCGTGGCCGTCGTAGCTGTAGCGCTTGTCCTCGAACACGCGCACGAGGTTGTCGCGCACGTAGCCGGGTGCGGCGCCTGAGGCCGCGCCACCGATCGGCGCGTCGAGCAGGTTGCCCGCGGGGTCGTAGGCAAAGCGTTCCTGGTTGGCCGCGCCGGCAGCGCCGCCAGCGCCAGCAGCGCCAGCAGCACCGGCGGCACCGGCAACGCCCGTGCGCGCGGTCGCCTCGATGCGCCCCGTGGCGTCGTAGCGGTGCGCCGCGGCGCCCAGCAGCGAATGCCGGCTCTGGCGCAGTTCGCCCACGGGGTCGTAGCTGTATTCCTTCATCAGCCCGTCGAGCAGGTGCGCCTGCGGCGTGCCGCTGTGGTCGATGGCCTGGCGCCATGCGGCGTCGCGTGGCGAGAAGGCGGTGTTCAACGAACCTGGCCGGCACCACGCGGCGGCGCGACGGCCCAGCGGGTCGAGCGCGAAGCGGGTCGACAGCGCGCCCTGGCTGCGCGCCACCTCGCGGTGCAGGTCGTCGCGCTCGATGTCGCTGATGAGCTGGTGCACCGCGGGCGCATCGCCGTGCCGCTGCGACAGGTTGACCTGGTGCAGGTGGCCGGAGCCGTAGTACAGGTAGTTCAGCGCGCGCTGCACGCCCTGCTGCCCCGCCATGGCGGGCAGCAGGGTCTGCGTGCGGTTGCCGAGTTCGTCGTGCGTGTGGCCCAGGCTGTGCGTTTCGCCGGTGAGCTCGTCGACGGCGGTTTCGCCGACCAGGCGGCCGAGCTTGTCGTAGGCGAAGGCGGTGCGATGCAGGGCGCGCAGCTCGTCGCCCGCGCCGGGCTGCACCACCTCGAGCTTGACGGCCTCCGTCAAGCGGTCGAGCGCGTCGTAGCGGTAGCGGTAGTGGTGGCTCGCGGTGCGCTTCTCGACGAGGCGGCCGACGGCGTCGCGCAGCAGCTCGGTGCGCAGGGGCCGGGCCGCGCGCCGCGGCTCGGCGCTGTCGCGCAGTTCGAGGTCTTCGTCGCCGATGCCCGGCACGTGGGTGATGCACACCGGCCAGCCGTTGGCGTCGTAGTCCACCTGCACGCGCGTGCCGCCCACGCGGCGCTCTTCGACCACCCTGTCGGCGGCGTCGCGCACAAACTCGAAGTGCAGCCCGTTCTCGTTGACGAGCGACTGCAGGCGCTGGGCGCTGTCGCAGTGCCACGCAATGCGGCGGCCCTCGGCGTCCTGCCGCACCTGCGGCTGGCCGCGCAGCCCGAGCGCGAACTGGGTGCTGCGGCTCAGCGCATCGGTGGCGGCCACGATGCGGCCGGCCGCGTCGTGCCTGAAAGACCGGTGGCTGTTGTCGGGCTGCGATACCGACAGCAGCCGGCCCATGGCGTCGTGGGTCAGGCGCGTGCGCTGGCCCGCGGCGTCGGTCACGGCCTGCAGGTGGCCCCAGCCGTCGTAGGCGTAGCGCGTGGTCTTGCCGGAGCAGTCGGTCAGCGAGACCAGTTGCGCGCACGCGTTCCAGGCCATGCGGTGGGTGCCGCCCTTGGCGTCGGTCGTCGCGATGGGCAGGCCGCGCCGGTCGTAGCTGTATTCGGTGACCTGGCCCAGCGGATCGGTCTCGCGCACCAGGTTGCCTTGGTCGCTGTAGGCATAGGTCCACGCGCTGCCGTCGGGCAGGGTTTCCCGCCAGGGCAGGCCGAGCTCGGTCCAGCCGGTGCTGCGGGTGCGCCCGAGCGCGTCGGTGCGGCTGGCCAGGAGCCCCATGGGGTCGTATGCGCAACGGGTGACGGCGCCGCCGGGCTCGGTGATGGCCACGAGCTGGCGAAGCGCGTTGTACTGCGCGTGCCAGTGCTGCCCCATGGCGTCGATGTAATCGGTGACCTGGTGGTCGGCGTTCCAGTGCCACGCAAATTCGCGGCCGAGCTGGTCGACCACCAGGGTCTGGCCAAGGGCCAGCGCGTCGTCCGCGGGGGGCGGCATGCGGCGCACGGTGTAGCGCTCGCCGTCGTTGGTCCAATGGCGGACCACGTGCGCGCCGCTGCCCGCGCCGCGCCATTCGTAGTGGCACTCCAGCCCGGCCGCATCGGCGTGGAAGTGCATGAGGCCTTGCGCGTCGTAGCCGAAGCGGCGCACCACGTCGCCGTTGCGGTGGGTCACGTCGAGCAGGCGGCCTTCGGCGTCGTGCCGGTAGGCCACCAGCAAGCCCGGCGATTCGCCCTGCGCGCCCGCTGCAAGCCGCACGGCGCCCAGGCGCCGGCTGTCGCCCGCGTAGTCGAGCGCGAGCAGGCGGCCGGTGCTGTCGGTCAGCTCGCTCAGCCGGCCCAGCGCGTCGTGGCGCAGGTCGATGAAGTTGCCGTTGCGGTCTTCGAGCCGCGCCAGCTTCAGCGTCTGCGCGCGCGGCGGCTCGTCGCGCGGCGCTTCGAACACGAAGAACAGCCCGCCCGGCACATGAATGAAGTAATGGCCGCTCTCGGTGCGGCACAGGTCCAGCCCGTCGCGCAGGCTGTACTGGCGCTCGCCGGGCTCGATGTCGGGCAGCTCGATCGGCCTGCCCTGCTCGTCGATGAGCGTGACCACGCGTTCGCCCGCGGCGCCGGTGCCCAGCCGCAGCTCCATCGCATAGGGCAGGCTCCAGCCCTGCCCCAGCGCGCCGCCCTGGCGCAGGTCGTGGCTGCTGTAGAAGCGCTGCCACGCAATGGGCAGCGGGCCCGGCAGCGAGAAGTCGAGCTCGCTCTCGCCGCCCAGAAACTTGCCGCCCGTGGCCGCATGCACCGGGTTGCCGAAGGAGCTCACCATGCCGTGGATGCCCATGCCCAGCCCCACCGCGCCTTCGATCAAGCACGGCAGCGCGTTCTTGCCTTGCCGCGCGAGCTTGGGCAGGCAGCGCAGGCCGCGGTAGATCATGACCACGTTGAAGATGGTCACCAGCACCTTGGAGATCAGCGGCACCTCGTCGGCCACCTCGCGCACGCGCGCGGTCGGCCCGCCGATGAAGACGCTGGGCGAGCCTTCGCTGACCTTGGCGCCGCACTCGGTCTGGTCGTCCTTGCGCGAGGCCACGCCCCTGTTGATGAAGACGGTCTCCGCGCCCTCGGCCAGCAGTATCTGCGGCGAGTCTTTCGAACAGCTCACGGTGTCCATCGGCAGGTCGGGCGAGGCGCGCGCGGCGCCTATGGCCTTGCTGTCGATGAACACGTCCGACGATCCGCTGGTGATCATGCCGGTGACAGTGAGGGTCTCGGGCACCAGCGCATCGGCAATCGATTCGCCCAGGCTCGCACCAAGGTAGCCGCCGGCCATGCGCGCGCCCACCACCACCGCACCCGCCACCAATGGCCCCGCAAGGCCGCCGGTGCCCACCACCGCGGCGGCCGCCACGCCCACCGCAAAGCCCACGGCAATGCCGCCGATCAGCCCGCCCGCGAACTTGGCCCAGAAGCGCGCGTGCGCGTTGGTGTGGGCAATGGGGTCGTGCAGCCGCGCGGCGGGTTTACCGGCCATGGTGTGCGCGCGGCGTCAGGCCGCCCTGGGCTGGAAGCTCGCGAGGGTGCGCTGCCAGAGCGCCAGCGCCTCGGCATCGAAAGGCACGGGGCTGCTGGCGGTGAGCACCAGCACCGCGGGGCTGCCTGGGCGTTGCTGGAACACGGCCTGGCGCTGGTACAGCGCCTGCCCGTTCTGCTTGAACTGGGTTGCAAGCTCGATGCCGCGCAGGTTGTGCGCGGGCGAGCCGATGGCGACGTCGCCGCGCGACAGCTCCTTCAGCTGGCTCACCTGCCGCGTGAGGTCGGCCATTTGCCGCGTGACGAACTGCGGCAGGCTCTCCTGCGCCTGCAGTGCGTCGCGGCTCACGATGAGCGTGGTGCCCGAGCCGTCGGGCATGGCCAGCACGTTCATCGAGCGGTCGATGCGGCCGTCGTCGGGCACGTCGAACTGGCCTTCGTTGATGTGGTACCTCATGGGGCTGCTTTCCGGGTGGGCTGCTGGTGCGGGTGGGCCGCTTACGCGGGATCGAAGGCCACATGGGCCAGGCAGTCGGGGTTGCGCTGCGCGAAGCCGAACGACAGCCGGCCCCAGCCGAGCGCGGCGGTGTAGCTGGTCGATTCGTCGAGCGAGCGGCCGCGCGGCACGTCGCTGAGGTCCAGCGCGGCGTAGTGCTGGCGCACCTCGGTCATCGGCACGCAGCGGCCTTGCAGGTCCAGCACCAGAAAGCCCGGGTGCGCGCCCTCGCGCTTGATGCGCAGGTCGATGCGCGACAGCTCGGTGCCGTCGGCCAGGCGCACCGGCGTGCCCTCGAAGAAGCGGAACACGTCGCCGCCCTCGGCATGCGTGTCGCTCAGGGTGGTGCGAAGCGTGCGACCCACGCCCTGCATGGAAAACGGCAGCTGCGCGGCCAGGGCTTCGATGGCCTGCCACAGCGTGACGGCGGTGTTCTCGGTCATGGCGGCCTGGTTCATGGGTGGCGTCTCCTGGAGGGCATGGCTCAGTGCTTGCCGCCATGGCTCTTGTCGTACGAGTTGCCGTAGTACTGCGTGTACTGCTCGCCGGTGGTCGATGTGTGGAGCGTGCCGTAGTACTCGCCGGCGGCGGCCCGCGCGGCCTCCCGGGTGCCGCCCTTCACCATGCCGTTGTAGGCCTCGTTGAAGGCAGCCACGTTGGTGGGGTTCGCGCCCTTCAGGATGTCGACCTTGGCCGCGCGCCAGACTTCGCGCTGCACCTGGATCTGGTTCAGCGCGGCCTCGCCCTCGGAGCTCAGCATGCTGGTGACGAAGGCGGACTTCGACGACACGTTGGGCTTGAAGCGGTACGAATAGACCGCGTGCCCGACCTCGTGCGACAGCGAGGCCGCGCTCCTGTAGGGGTCGCTCGCGTCCTTGCTGTCGATCACGATCTTCTTGACGCCCGGATTGGTGTTGGCGTACGTGCCGCCGCCCGCGGGGCCGTAGCCGATCTTCCATCCCTGGCCCTGCAGGAACTTGAGCTGCCGCTGCAACGTGGGCGACCGCGCGGCAATGGCATCGACGTCGCGGCCCAGCCCGGTCCTGGCGTAGCCGGACCGCGCGGCCGCGGGCACGCTGCGCTGGCTGGCCTCGGCCGACGTGGCGGCCGCCGCGGGCTCCAGGGGAACGGCATCTTCCATCGCGGCTTCCTCGCCCTGGCTGCCCACGGGCGCCTCGCAGTTCAGGAAGATCTTGCCGCCGCGCTGGTCGAGGTCGCCGGTGAAGTTGACGAGGCCCTTCACGCCGTTGATCTTCACGGTGCCGTCGGCCAGCAGCACGATGGACGACTTGCCGCAGATGAGCGAGATGCTGGTCTTGCCGGTGACGAACACGTCCTGCTCGGCCGCCTGGATCACCACCGACTTGCGGCCGGTGACGGTGGCGTTGCTGTCGGTGGAGGTGACGGAGGCGTCGGTCTTCGACACCAGGTTGATGGCGCCCGCGCTCGCGTGCGAGACGATGTCGCCGCCCGACACCACGTTGACCTGCCCGCCCTCGCTCACCTGCGTGAGCATGCCGCCGGCCACCAGCTGCGTGAGCTGCGCGCCGGTGGTCAGGGTCATGGCGGAGGTGGAGCGCATCGACACGCTCTGCCCCGAGCTCACGACGATCGGCTTGGGGCTGATCATGGTCTGCCCTTCGGGGCTCACGATGGAGACCACGGGCTTGTCGATCTTGCGCGACAGGTCGAGCATCTGCTGCGCGTCGGCCATGGCCGGGTCGGGGTTGTCCGACACACCCGCCTCGGGCGCGCCGCCCGCGGCCAGCGCCGCGATGGCCTGCGTCACGCCGCCGGCCGACTGCACGCCCTGCACCAGCCCCATGAGCTGCTGGTTCTTGCCCTGCGCCATGGAACTCACCAGCGCCTTGGTGGACGCCAGCGCCTGCCCCGCGGCCTGCATGAGCGCGTTGCTCTGCGCCAGCGTGGCGCCCATGTGCTCGTGGCCGTCGGGGTTGTCGCGCGAGACTTTCTGCGCGTGGTCCTGCGTGTAGGTGGTCAGCAGCAGGCCCTTGTCGGCGCGAATGGAACCCCACTCGTTGGTGCGCAGCTCGAAGCCGTAGCTGCGCTGCACGCCCGAGCCCTGGTTCATCAGGTAGCCCATGTGCAGGTGCGTGTTGCCGTGGTCGGTCGACAGCTCGATGTGCTCGTTGCCGCGGGCGTCCTCGAAACGCAGCATGTGCTTGCCGCCGCCGCCCTTGCTCCAGTGGGTCTGGAAGCCGGTCTGCGTCTTGTGGCGCGGCAGCTCCCACGGCGGCATCTGCGCGGCGTTGTACACGCAGCCGGTGACGATGGGGTGGTCGGGGTCGCCGTTCAGAAAATCGACGATCACTTCCTGGCCGATGCGCGGGATGTGCATGGCGCCGTAGTTGCTGCCGGCCCACGTCTGCGACACGCGGATCCAGCACGACGAGTTCTCGTCGCGCCGGCCGTAGCGGTCCCAGTGGAACTGCACCTTGATGCGGCCGTACTCGTCGGTGTGGATCTCTTCGCCTTCCGGGCCCACCACCACGGCCGTCTGCGGGCCGGTGGTGCGGGGCCGGGGCGTGGCGCGCTCGGGGCGGTACGGTGCGCTGTCGGGCAGCACGTCGACGGTCTGCCGGTAGCTCGTGCTGCTGGTCGATTCGCTGTAGGCCGCGTCCGCCGCGCCCACCACGCGCAAGGCGTTCTCCTGGAAGTCGTGGCTCACCGCCTCGATCAGGTAGCGCCGGTTGTCCTCGGCGTTCGGGTGGCGCGCCAGCTCGAACAGGTAGCCCGGCGCCATGTGGCGCAGGTTGCCTTCGGCGGTGATGAGCTCGCGCCGCCCGGCCAGTTGCTCCAGCCGCAGGCGCGCGTAGTTCTCGCCGTCGCCTAGCTCGGTGTAGCCGCCGGGCCAGTCGTACCGCTCGAAGCTGTCGCGGCTGTGGCCGGCCGGCTGGCGGCGCAGGGTGTCGATCTCGGCGTTGGGCTTCTTGAAGTCGTAGTCGTCGGCCGCGAAGTTGCCCGGCGCAATGTCTTCGCCGTGGCTCCAGCTGTCGATGAAGTCCTGCTCCAGGATCTGCGCCGCGAGCACGCCCGCGTGGTACGGCACCTTCACCGGGCCGGCGGGCAGCGGCGCGTGCGAGTCGGGGCCGTCGCACAGCACCAGCTGGTGGCTGCCCATGGCGTGCGAGAAGTAGTAGTAGATGCCCTCCTGCTCCATGAGCCGGCTGACAAAGTTGAAGTCGGTCTCGGCGTACTGCACGCAGTACTCCCAGGTGCGGTAGTTGCCGCCGAGCTTCGCGTCGATGGCGAAGCCGTAGGGCGCCAGCACCTCCTGCAGGATCTGCGGGGCCGTCTTGAACTGGAAGATCCTGAAGTCGGAGCGGCGCGTGGCGTACCAGAGCCACGGGCGCAGCGTGGCCTCGTACACGCACATGTCGCCGTCGTCCTTGCCCACGCAGGCAAAGCGCGTGACCTGGCCGCTGATGAAGCGGGTGCCCGGCCCGCCGAGTTCGGTGGCCAGGTTGACCTCTACGGTCATGTCTTCGCCGAGCATGCGCTTGGGCGCGATGCCGGCCATGTCGCTCACGAGCCGCACGCGCGACTCGAACAGGGTGGAAATGCGCTCGTGCCCCGTCATCGAACGGAACTTGAGGCGCTCGCCCAGCGCACTGTGGGCGATGAAGCTGCGGGTCATCGGCCGGTATCGGCGGTACGGGGCGGTGCGCCGACGGGCCTCACGCTTCCTTGTTTTCCTTGATGTTCCAGCCCAGCACCGTCTCGGCGCCCTTGCCGCCCTTGTCGGTCTGCTCCCAGTACTGCTGCTTCACCTTGGCGGCCTGGAAGGCGTACTGCACGAACACCACGTCGGAGCCCTGCTCGGCCGTGTACTGCACCGAGGTGACCAGCACTTCCTCGAGCGTGACGCGGGTGTATTCGATCTGCGAGCCGCCGGCCTTGCAGACCGACACCTCGACCTTGGCCAGGTGCTTGCCGCTGGCGCAGTTCTTCAGCACGGCGGGCGCGGCCTTGTCGATGCGCGCGAGCACCTGCAGGTCGTTGAAGCTGGCCTTGCCCACGCCGCCGCCACCGCCGCTGACCATGTTGCCGGGCTGCGTGGCACCCCACGAGAACGACTTGATGTCGCTCCAGTCCTTGTGGTTCGCGTCCTTCGATTCGCCGTTTGCGCTTTCGACGCGCATGAACATGTCTACTGCCATTTGCTCTGCTCCCTTGGTTGCGTGTTGGATGACTCTTGCCGGAGAGCCCCGCGTGCCGGTGACACGGCGACATGGGACTTTCTTCTTACGAAAGCCGTGGAGCCTTCGCCAGAGCTGAACATTAGGGGAAGTACGCAGGCCGTGCCAGTGCCCAAAGGCACGAGAAGAAAGAACTACAAAACCCGATAGGAAGGCCTGCCAGAGCGGAAGAAACGGCTACTCACGCACTTTCATCGCGCCGCAGGTAGCCCGGCGCCAGCAGCGCGATGCACTCGACGCAGTTGCGCACGGTGTCGCAGTTCACGCGCACGTCCATCTGCGGGAAGGCCCATTTGGCGAAGTTCCACACGGCCATGCCGTCGTCCCACAGCAGGGGCGGCGCCGGTATCTTCTGCCTCAGCACCGCCGGCGTGTCGTCGAAGTGCAGTCCGAAAGGCAGCGTGCCCTTCCATTCGCGGGAGGGGCCGAGCCGGGCGCGCGTGAGGTTGGCGCCGGCGAAGGCAGGCGTGCCGTCGGCGGCGGGCCTGGCCGGGTCGAAGTACAGCTCGAAGCCGAAGGCGCGCCGGCGGTCGAGGTGACCGTCTTCGCTTTCGGCGCGCCAGTTCTCGGTGTCGAAGGACGCAAAGGCCTGCTGGAATTCCGGCGAGTTCATCGACTTGCCGAAGAGCGCGACCAGCGCCTGGGAGTCCGGGTAGCTGGCCGGCTGCACCAGTTCGGTGGGCGGGTAGAACAGGCCGAAGCTCAGGTCGAACACGCCCGGGCGCTCGGGCTGCGTGAGGTCGCCGGGCTGGTAGGTCAGGCTCATGTGGCGCTCGCCGAACCACCAGCAGTCGCGCAGGTAGGCATGCAGCTTGCCGTGGTGCTGCGCCATGCGCTCGCGCACCTGCTGGCGCGTGTCGCTCCATGCGATGCCGTAAGGCATTTCGCCGGTGTATGGGAGGTACTGGCCCTCGACGCCCGCAGTGACCGTGACGGCGCGCAACTGCAGCGTGCCGTTGCCCCACTGCCGCGGCGGCCGGTTCTCCACATAGGCCAGGTCCTGGAAGGACAGGCAGATGCCATGCTTGCTCAGGCGAAAGAGCAGCTCGTACGGGCTGTTGAAGGGCACGGGCTTTTCAGGCCGCCGGCGCACGCCGAGCTCGTCCAGCAGCGCAACGAGCCTTTCGTCGGCGGCATCCGCGCCCAGCAGCGAGACAAAGGCGAACAGGCTCACGGCGTGCCTTGGGGCTTCAGTCCTGCTTCATCCAGTACGAGACCACGCGAATCTGCTGCGCGCTCTTCCACTGGATGGTCAACCTGAAGTCGGGCAGTTCCCAGAAGTGGATGTCGAGGCGGCCGACGCGGGTGGGCGGGCCCAGCTTGGCGACGGCGTCGGCCACCGTGTCGGAAAAGCGCAGGTCCTTCCACAGCGGGCCCTTGTACATCTCGTACTCGTCCTCGTGGCCCCAGAAGCCGCAGTGGGTCATGAGGAAGGGGCCTTCGCCGAGGTCGTGGTGCTCGCGCTCGAACACCAGGCCTTCGTCCTTGAAGGTGTAGCCGATGCCGAGCGGCTGCGCGCTGACGGTGTAGATCTCCAGGCCGCTGTCGAGCTTGGTGGCATCCGACCAGGCGATGCCGAACGGGGCCACGACCTTGCGCCCCGCGTCGCTGTCGAAGGGCTTGGCGATGGCCGAGACGAAGTCCTGGGCCTGCGGGTATTGGCTGGGCGCTTTCATAAGATTCCTTTCCATGGATTCGTGGTTCGCGAGCCCTTGAGTGCATCGTCGATCAGGCCGTTCAGAAACTTCTCGTACTGTTCGTTGGAGATCTTGTCGATGACCTCCGAAGCTTCTTCCAGGGCCTTGGCACAGTCTTTGTGATTGTCACTTTTCTTGATCGCGTCCCTGTGGTTCCTGGTGTCGCGCCGGGCGGCTTCCGCAAGGTTCTTCGAATCCTTGTGGTTGTCGCGGTTGCCGGTGGTGGGGCTCGCCCGGTGGACGTCCTTGGGCACGGCGATGGTCTGCGCGTGGGTGTAGATCTTTCCGCCTTCGCGCTGGCCGTTCTTTGCGACCTTGCCGAACAGCGCGTCGCGCTGCGAGGGCGTGAGGTCGATGCCGTCGTCGCGCAGCATCTTCTCGGCCTTGGCCTTGAGCGACGCCACATTGGGAATGTGGTCGCGCTCCATCTCGTTCTCGAGAAAGTCGCCGGCCTGCTTGCCGTAGGTTGCGCGGCCGCCGCACTTGGGCTTCTTGCCCTTGTTCTTGACCTCGGTGTCTTTCTTCTTCGACCCGCCACCGCCCGCTTCGGTCTCCGCGCCCGCCTTTTTTTCGGCAGCCTTCTTGGCAGCGGCTTCCTCGGTTTTCTTGGCGGCCGCCTCCGCAGCCTCCTTCTCGAGCTTTTCTTTCAGCAGCCGCTCGGCAAGCAGTTTTTCGGCCTGCTTGATCCCCACCCGCTCGCCGCCCTTCAACGCCCCCTTGATGGCGATCTTGCCGGCCTTGGCCGCGATGCCGCCGCCGGGCACCAGGTTGGCCGCGGCCGACGCGCCGGAGATGGCGGCGTTGACGTAGTCGCCCTCGGCCGCGTAGATGGCTGCGTTGGCGCCGTCCGAAAAAATGCCCACCACCGGAATGACGCCGCCGACGTCGAGCACGGTGTGCGTGATGGCGCTGCCCCAGCTGCCCCACCAGCTCTCTTCCTTCGGCGTCTCGGGCTGGGCCTCGGGGTTGGCCTGCTTGGCGGAGCCCTGCGTGGAGGGCGTTTCGCCGACGACGGGGCCCACGGTGTTGCCGTTGGCGTTGGTGCCGCCCGCGCGCGGATCGAGAGAGGGCTTGGGCTTCTTGTCGGTCTCGGGGTTGTCCCACCAGTCCCCCGAGTCCGCCTTCTGCAGCGGCTTCAGGTCCGGCGTCCAGTGGCCGGGCTGGCCCTGTGGAAACTGCTCGCTGCCCCACTGAAGGATCTGGTCGTTGCCCGAGAAGTACCCCTGCGCGGTGACGAGCTCGGGCGTCTTGAAATACTGGAACGACCGCGCCCCCTGGGACGGCGTGGCGTACCAGCCTTCACTGAAGGCCATGGCGCCTCCCGTGGACCGGGGCGCCATGCCGGCGGTCGAAACCCAGCGCCGGCCCGCTCATTGGCCGTTCATCCAGAACAGGTCGTCGTGCCGCACGAAGAGCTTGCCTTCCGCGCGCACGGTGCCGCTGTGTTCCTTGGGGTAGCACTTGCCCTGCACGGTGCCGCTCTTCACGCCCTTGGCGGCGCCGGCCGCGTCGCCGATGGTGGTGGGCACCACGCTCATGTCGTACACGACCACCGGGTGCCCGTTGGCGCGCACGCTGCGCGCCACGGCGGTGGTGCTGTCGAGCTGCGCCGTGACCGGGTAAGGCACGGGCGGAATGGAGCTGCCCATGGGCGTCTTGCAGACGTCGGGGGCGAGGCTCACGACCTTCCAGCCTCCTTGCTTGCGCGCGGCGACGTTGGCGCTCATGGCGTGGGCTCCATGGCGGCGGTGCGCCCTTGCCGTGCGCCGCGCACCAGCGGCGCGGCGGGGTCGGTCTCGAAGCGCGCCTCGATGACACGCACGGGCGCATCGGACGGCACCCACACGCGGTGCACGAGCGACAGCGTCATGCCCTCGCCGTCCACCACCACGGTGTCGGTCACCATGGGCAGCGGCAGCAACGCGCCGTTGTCCAGCCGCAGCAGCACCAGCGCGCGATGCCCCGGCAGCGTGACGCACAGGTGGCCGTCCGGCGTCGAGGCCGGGTCGCTCAGGTTCCACAGCTCGATGCGCGCATCGGGCGGCAGGTACGGAATCTGCTGGTCCGCGGGCGCCGCGTTCCAGTAGCCGAAGTCGAAGTCGCGCGGCGGCCAGGGGTGGCGCTGCGCGAGCCAGGTGTCGTCGTAGGTGCCGGCCAACGCCAGCCGCGGCGCCCAGGCGCGGCCCACCACGCCCAGGCCCGCGGGCTCGCGCCCGTAGCCCTTGGCAACCTCGGCCATGGCGCGCGCGTCGAGGTCGACGCCGGCATGCTTCGCCAGCACCGGCTGCTGCATGCGCTCCTGCGCGGGCTCGATCTGCGGCGCGGGCATGCGCTCGATGTCGGGCAGCCCCGCATGGCGCGCCTGCTCGATGGCGCGCCGGTCGACCCAGCCCTGGCCCAGCGGATTGGAGAAGCACACCTCGTTCAGCAGCGGCGGCTCGTCGTCGCGCGCATCGGGCCGGCGCAGCAGGCTGCGGCCGCCGAAGGCGTGCTCCCACCGCATGGGCAGGCTCGCCACGGGCTCGGACGGCGTGCGCGCCCATTCGCGCCCGTTGCGCAGGTACAGCAGCGACGGGCCGCCGACGCGCAGCCGCTTGTCGAGCACCGTGCGCGGCGCGGCCAGCGCCTCGGCATGGCGCCTGTCTTCGTCCCATGCGGCCTGCTGCTGCAGCGTCAGCCGCGCGCCCGGGTGCAAGGGCTTGGGCGGCTCGGGCGGCTGCGCCCATTGGCGGCCGGCCGTCACCTTCACGCGCACCTCCCATTCGGGCGAGGGAATGCCGCGCGGCGCATGGGCGGTGGCATTCACGATCAGGTCGCAGCGCGGCTTGTAGGGGGCCAGGTCGCTCTCTTCGCGCGGGCTCGATGCGCCCTCCCCGCCCCAGTAGCCGTCGGCCAGCGCCAGGGGCACGGGGTCGTCGTCGTTCACCTCGGCGCGCCACTGCACCGCGTGCGACCCTCGCCGCGCGCGCACGAGCCTGTAGCCCACCTTCATGGCGACGACCCGGTACTCGCGGTCGCCGGGCGTGGCCGCGCGAAAGCACAGGGCGTCGAAGGGCGTGAGATTGCGGAACTCCACGGCGCGGTCTTTCGTGTCCTCAGTTGAGGTCGATGTCCTTGCCGGTCACCTGCACCGGCCCGCTCGCGGAGAAGTCGAAGGACGAGCCGTTGATGGTGACCACGCCCTCGGACGTCATGACCAGCGAGCTCTTGCCGCACACCAGCTCGATGCGTTCGCCGGCCTGCAGGGTCAGCGTCTTGCCCACGTTCACGCGCTTGGACTGCCCCACCTGCTCGGTCTGCATCAGCGCCACGGTGGTGTTCATCGCCGCGCCCACGGTGACCTGGTAGCCCAGCCCGATGGTCAGCGCCTTGGCCAGGCCGATGGTCTCGGCCTTGGCCAGTGCGATGGTCTCCATCTTCGCGCCGCCAATGGTCACGCTGCGGTGCTCGCCGATGTGGATGGTCTCGTTCAGCCCCACCCGCTCGGTGCGGTTCATGCCGATGCCGATGGTCTCGTCGAGGTCGACGGTCTCGGTGCGGTTCTTGTGCACCGTGATGGTCTCGTTCAGGTCGACCGTCTGCGTGCGGTTCTTGTGGATGGTGATGGTCTCGTTGCCGTCGACGGTCTCGGTGCGGTCGTTGTGCACCGTGATGGTCTCGTCGTGGTCCACCGTCTCGGTGCGGTCGTGCTTCACGTGCACGGTCTCGTCGTGGTCGATGGTCTTGGTGCGGTCGTGGCCGATCCAGTGCGTCTCGTCGTTCTCGACTTCGATGTCCTGGTTGCGCTCGGCGTGCAGCCACAGTTGCTCGGCGCCCTTCTTGTCCTCGAAGCGCAGCGCGTTGGCGTTGGCGTCGGTGGCGCCTTCGGAGCTGCGCGTGAGCAGGCCGCTTTGCGTGGCGTTGGCCGGCAGGTCCCACGGCGGCATGTTGTCGGCGTTGTAGACGCGGCCGGTGACGATCGGGCGGTCGGGGTCGCCGTGCTCGAAGTCGACGATCACCTCCTGCCCGATGCGCGGGATCTGGATGCCGCCGAAGTTGGTGCCGGCCCAGGGCGAGGACACGCGCACCCAGCAGGAGCTGCTCTCGTCCTTGCTGCAGTAGCGGTTCCAGTGAAAGCTGAGCTTCACGCGGCCGTATTCGTCGGTCCAGATCTCACGGCCCGCGGGCCCGGTGACGATGGCCGTCTGCGGACCGGTGGTGCGCGGGCGCGGCACGGCGGGCGCGGGCGCGCGGTAGGTCTTGGCGGTGGGAATCACCTCGAAGTCGACCCGGCATTCGAAGGGCTGCTGTTCGCTGGCGTCGCCGATGTCCTGCAGCCACAGGCGCGCGCCCGTCACCAGGTACTGCCGGTTCGACTCGTTCTGCGGATGCCGCTCCAGCGCGAGCAGGCAGCCCGGCACCACCGCGCGCAGGTTGCCCGAGCCGTTGGCGCGCTCGCCCTCGCTGCCGCTTTCTTCCATGCGGGTGCGCGCGATCTGCTCGCCCTCGGACTCCACCACGTAGTCGCCCGGCCAGCCGTAGCGCTCCATGCCGCTTTGCGAGGTCTTGCGCGGCATGGCGCTCACCTGCTGCAGGCGCGCCTTGGGGCGCTTGAAGTCGAAGTCGTCGGTCACCCAGCGCCCGCTTTGCAAGGTCTCGCAGGCGTTGAAGCGGTCGCAGTGTTCCTCGCGCACGGTGTCGTCGGCGCCGTGGAACGGCACCTTCTGGTACGCCGCGTTGGCAAAGGGCTGGTGCGAGGCCATGTCGTCGACGATCACCAGCTTGTGGCTGCCTTCGGCATGCTCGAAGTGGTAGTACAGGCCCCACTCGTGCAGCAGCCGCGAGACGAAGTCGTAGTCGGACTCGCCGTACTGCACCTGGAACTCGCGCGCGGGGTAGCCGCGGGTGGTCTTGATCTCGTGCGCGAAGTCGTAGTCGGCCAGCACCTCGGCCACGATGTCGGTCACGCTCTTGTTCTGGAAGATCCTGTAGTCGCTGGTGCGCGTGGCCAGCGTGAGCCACGGCTCGATGACGGCCTCGTACAGCGCGCGGCGGTTCTCCAGCCGCAGGAAGCGCACGCGCGTGACCAGCCCGCCGATGTGGCGCTTGTCGCCGTCGGCGCCGGGGCGGCCGTCGAGCAGCACGTGCACGGTGAGCGTCTCGCCCACCAGCTGCTTGATGTTCACGTTGGCGGCCTGGCGCTCGTTGTAGCCGGCCTGCTCGGGCGTGGCGAGCGTGACCGTGTAGCGGTACAGCCGGCCGAGTTGCTCTTCACCCTCGATGCGCACCGGCTCCAGCGCCGGCTGGCCGCCCAGCACGGGCATGGCGGCACAAGACACGCTCAGTACGCGGACGGACCGCGCCGGGCCTGATGGCATGACACTCTCCCTGCATTCGAATTGTTCGATGGAACTGCGGCGCTGCGAGCGGCCGCCTCTTCATCGGTGCTCGCGCGTTTGCGTCGTCATGTTCCGCATCAACCGTGACAGATCGATTGCATTCGGACGTTCGAAGGGTGCTATTGCGTCATTCGCCGCAAATTCGGGCGGTTCGCCGACACGCGGGCCGAGCGAACAAAACCATAAGTTTTAAGTTGCGCCGATCTCGGCGAGCCATCGCGCTGCGAGTGCGGGCACGACTTCGGTCGCGTGGCCCTGCAGGAAGGTGAAGCCGCGCGGCACCTCTTGCATGTCGAGCGCCACCAGCACCTTCTGCGCGGCGCGGTCGGCGTACTGCACCAGCGACGCCGCCGGGTAGACGGTGAGCGAGGTGCCCACCACCAGCACATGCGATGCGGTGGCGACGTGCCGCTCGGCCTCGTCGAAGTGCTGCACCGCTTCGCCGAACCACACGATGTCGGGCCGCAGCTGCGTGCCGTCTTCGCACAGCTGGCCCATGGCGATCGGGTCGCCGTCGATGCGGTAGCGCTTCGGGTTCGACTGCGCCGTGCCGCGCGCGTACGCGAGCTGCCCGTGCAGGTGCACGACCTGGCGCGAGCCGGCGCGCTCGTGCAGCGCGTCGACGTTCTGCGTGACGATGACCACCTCGCAGGCCGGCTCCAGCGATGCGATGGCAAGGTGCGCGGCGTTCGGCTGCGCCTGCCACGCCTTCTGCCGGCGCTCGTTGTAGAAGGCCTGCACCGCCTCGGGATGCCGCTGCCAGCCGTCGGGGCTAGCGAGCTCCTGCCATGAGTAGGTGTTCCACAACCCCTTGGCGTCGCGGAACGTGGGCAGGCCGCTCTCGGCGCTGACGCCGGAGCCGGAGAGGACGACGATCTTGCGCGGCTGCGCCTGCGCTTTGCCGGAAAGGCGATCCTGGTTCAGGCTGGAGACGGAGGACATGGCGGGCGACTGTAGGCCAAGCGGTCGGGCTCGGCGGTTGCATGGTCTCTCCAGTCCGACTCGAACGGACACTGCCCGAAGGCTCCAGGGTTTGAGACTGGCGCGTCTGCCGATTCCGCCATGGAGAGAGAAGAAACTGATGGAGGCGCGGCCCGGAGTCGAACCGGGATGGGCGGATTTGCAATCCGCTGCATGGCCGCTTTGCTACCGCACCGGAAGTGGGTTGAAGAAATGGTGGATCGTCTTCGAGTCGAACGAAGTATTCCGAAGAGGCGGGGTTACAGCCCGCTGCAGTCGCCAATGCTGCTCACGATCCATGAGGGTTGAAGAAATGGCGCCCCGCAGGGGAGTCGAACCCCTGGCTTCCTCCTAGACAGGGAGGCACTCTGGCCACTGAGTTAGCGGGACGAAGAGAAAGAACCGAAAGAACCGTTGGCGCGCGCGGAAGGATTCGAACCTTCAACCGTTGGGTTTGGAGTCCAGTGCTCTGCCAGTTGAGCTACACACGCTTGAATGAAAAACAATGGTCTGGGTGGCAGGATTTGAACCTGCAGCCTCCTGCTTCCAAGGCAGGCCGTCTACCAGATTGACAGTACACCCAGAGAATAAAAAGTCGCTTGTCGTTTGGTGCCCCAGGGGAGACTCGAACTCCCAGAATTCCGCTTCTAAGGCGGACACGTCTACCAATTGCGTCACCGGGGCTGGATATGAATGAATGGTGTGAAATGAAAAACAAGAAAGGCCCGGAACCTTGCGGTGTCCGGGCCTCTGCTTGAGAGAGCTTGGGAGCTGTGCGCCTACGCGCTTGCTCCACCCGGTTGCACCTGATCCTGAACGTCGCATGCCCACAGGTTGGCCTGCAGTTCGGGCATCGGGCACGGATACTGATCGAGCGGCCACGCCGGCAAGGCGCACGCGAGTACCCGGCCCGATGCGGGGCGGAGGGTGTGGGTGCGGATGACGGCGGTGTTCACTGGATGTCCTGTTGCGTTGCTTGGTTTGCTTGCTTGCTTTGAATCGGGTTGCGGCCTGAACCGCGAATGAAGCGTACTGTAAATAGTCTTTACGCCATCGTCAACAACTTCGGCGAACTTTTTTTCAGCGTGTTTTTTGCCGCAACGAGAATGCGCACATCCGCAGCATCGAACACGTTCACACCATGCCCATGCCGAAGACACGCATCCATTGCATCGCATTCGCCGCGCTTGCTTTCTCGTTGAGCGCGGCCGCCATCGCCGCGACACCGACTGCGCAGCAACAACAACAGCAGGCCACCACGCAAGGCGCGAGCAAGGCCGTGCCCGGTGCGCCCGTGCCTGCAGGCTCGCCGCAGGTCGGCCCGGTCCATTTCCAGTTCGCCATCTACTACGCCAAGCCACCGGCGACCGACCCGCTGGCCGCACTGCGCGGCGCGCTGTCGAAACCTGGCGCCGGCCCCAGGTTGCTCACCGCGATGCCGACGCCTGCCATGGCCACCGAGCCCGTGGTCTACGCGAACTGGAACACCACCACCGTGCTGCAGGACTACCGCGCGCCGAGCATGGAGCTGCTGCAGCGCTTCGGCCGCGGCCTCTCGCGCGAGCAGGCGGAAGCATTGCAGAAGGCCGACCGCGCGCTGATCCTCGACTTCGCGCATCCGGCGCAGCAATCGACCGCCGCGATGCTGAAGGCGCTGCGGCTCACGCTGCAGGTGGCGCGCGACACCGGCGGCCTGCTGTGGGACGAGGAAACGCGCGAGGTCTTCACGCCCGACGAATGGCAGAAGCGCCGCATCGATTCATGGGCCGGCAACGTGCCCGACATGTCGCAGCAGACGATCATCCACGCCTACCGCAGCGACAGCCTCGTGCGCGCGATCACGCTGGGCATGTCGAAGTTCGGCCTGCCCGACGTGGTGGTGAGCGACTTCTCGTGGTCGAGCAACCGGCCGATGGGCCACCTGGTGAACATGTTCGCGCAGGCCATGGCCGAAGGCGCCACGCTGGCGCGCGCCGGCCAGTACGACCTGGACCTGCGCGCGCTCAGGCACGCGGCCGCGCGCGATCCGATGCTCGCGAGCCTCAAGCCCAACGCCGCGGCGGTGGCCAGGCTGTCGCTGGTCAACGGCAAGTGGGAAAACGGCGACCCGCGCAACCGGCTGTACGAGATCCGTTTCGATCGCTACGCCGGCCCCGACCGCTATGCGCAGCAGACCGCCATGCTCACCGCGGCCTTCGGCGCCGACGAGGACTCGGTCACGCGGCTCAAGCACAACGACGAGTTGCTGACGGCCAGCAAGGCCGCCAATGCGCAGTTGCCCAGGCTGCGCGACGTCTTCGCCAAGGGGCTGCAGCCTGGCGAGTACATCCTGGTGAAGGCGCCGTTCACCACGCGCGACGGCGGCAACGAATGGATGTGGGTCGAGGTGGCGAAGTGGAACGGCGACACCATCGAAGGCCTGCTGAAGAACGAGCCGGTCGATGTGCCCAACCTGCGCGGCGGGCAGATGGTGAAGGTGTCGCAAGCCAAGGTGTTCGACTACATGCGCCGCCACCCCGACGGGCGCGAGGAAGGCAACGAGACCACGAAGATCATCATGCGCATGCAGGGAGGCGCCAAGAAATGAGCACGCCACCGAAGAACCCGGCGCTGCAGCGCACCTACCTGCTGCTGGTTGCGGTGTTGGTGCTGGTCGGCTGCTGGGTAGCGCCCATCGACGCGCCGGCGCGCGAGCAGGTCAACGACGGACTGAAGCGCGCGTTGACCACCTTCGCCGCGGCGCGCGCGCTCGGCGCGGTGGTGTCGGTGGCGCAAGGCACGCAGGTCGATGCCACGCCGGGCGGCGTGGGCGTGAGCTTTGCGCCGGGGCAGGCACTGAAGCCGCTGAACGAACTCATCGAGCAGTTCGCGGCCATCATGCTGGCGGCGAGCGTGTCGTTCGGCATCCAGCTGATGCTGCTGAACATCGGCGCGCACCACCTCATGTCGTACCTGGTGAGCGGCGTGGCGCTGGTGTGGACCGTGTGGCGCTGGCAGCGCGGCCGATCGCCGCGCTGGCTGCAGTCGCTGCTGATCGGGCTGCTGCTGGTGCGCTTCGCGGTGCCGCTCGGCGCGGTGGCGAACGAGGGCCTCTACCGCGCGTTCATGGCCAACGACTACCAGGCGGCGCTGTCGGGCATCGAGAAGTCGCCCACCGCCGTGGTCGATGCCACGCAGGAAGCCCCCGTGGCGCAGGAAGGCTGGCGCGACCGCATCGAACGCTGGCTGCCGAAGCTGCCGAACCTGAAGGCGACCTACGACCAGATCCTGAAGTCGGCCTCCGACTGGGCCGAGCGCATCGTGAAGCTCATCGCGCTCTTCGTGCTGCAGACCATCGTGCTGCCGCTGGTGTTCCTGTTCGTCGCGTGGCGGCTGGCGCGCGCGGCGATCCGCGAGCCCGCCGTGCGGCCGGCTGCGGCATAGCGGCCGCACGCCGGCTTCATTCGCAAGCGTTTCTTCCGGCCGGCGACGCGCGCAGCCGGTTCAGCAAGGTCAGTTGCACCTTGGCGGTTTCGCTGCCCTGCGCCGCCGCGCGATGCATCCACTGGCGCGCCTCGCAGCGGTCGGCCTTCACGGCCATGCCGTAGAGCGTGGGCCCGGTCAGCAGCACCATGCCGAGCATCTCCTGTGCCTCGGCGTGGCCTTCGGTGGCGGCCTGCCTGAGCAGCTCGAGCATGGTGCGGTAGTCGCGATCGGCCTGCGCCTCGAGCGCCATCTGGTAGCGCTGCTCGGCCTGCACCTCGGCATCGGCGGGGTGCGCCGCACACAGCGCGGCCACCAGGCACAGCGTGCCCGACAGGACGATGCGCCAGCGCAGCGACCAACTGGCGATCTGGTTGAGTTCGGATGACATCGGCGTTCTCCACGAGTGACGTGGAAGCGATGGTCCCCCGGCCGCGCGATCGAGGGAAGCTGGAATTGGCGCAGGCCGCCTCAGTTGCCGCCTGAGGCTCGCACAGCAGTGGTCAGTACTTCAGCACTTCAGAACAGCGCCAGCACCGCCGCATTCACCAGGTAGCCGCCCACCGTGAGGAACACGAACAGCAGCGCCCCCAGCTTCAGCGGCTGCACACCGGCGCGGCGCAGGCTGGCGGCGCTGGTGCGCAGCCCCATCGCGGCCATGGCGGTGGCCAGCAGCAGCGTGTCGAACTGCACCAGCCCGGCCACCAGCGAAGCCGGCAGCACGCCCGTCGAATGCACCGCGCTCACCACGATGAACAGCACCGCGAACCATGGCACGCGCACCTGCTTGCAGCAGGCCTTGAAGCTGGTCGCGCCCTTCATCGACGCGGCCGTCTGGAACGACAGCCACATGAGGAACGGCGCCAGCATCATCACGCGCAGCATCTTCTCGACCACGGCCGCATTGGCTGCCGCGGGGCCGACGGCGTCGCCCACCGCCACCACCTGCGCCACCTCGTGGATGGTCGAGCCCGCGAACAGGCCGAAGGCATGTTCCGACAGGCCCAGGTACGGGAACACCAGCGGGTACAGCACCATCGACAGCGTGCCGAACACCACCACCGTGGCCACGGCGATCGACACCTTGTGCTCTTCGCCGCGCACCACGGGTTGCGTGGCCATCACCGCGGCGGCGCCGCAGATGGCGCTGCCGGCACCGATCAGCGCGGCGGTCTGCTTGTCGAGCCCCAGCCAGCGCGTGCCCACGTACACGGCGACGCTGAAGGTCAGTGCCAGCATGGCCGCGGCGATCAGCAGCCCGGGCCAGCCGACGGCGCCGATGTCGTGCAGCGAGATGCGAAAGCCGTACAGCACGATGCCCGCGCGCAGCAGCGTGCTGCGCGCGAAGTCGACACCCGCACCGGCGCGCGATGCCACCGAGGCGAACACGGTGTTGCCCGCGACCATGCCGAGCGCGATGGCCAGCGTGAGCGCGCTCAGGCCGAGCTGCGCCATCAGGCTCCACTGCGAGAGCAGCGCCGCCATGCCCGCGAGCAAGGCGGCCAGCAGCACGCCGGGGCCGCGGGTGCGAACGAAGGAGAAGCCGGGGAACGAAACGGAAGCGACTGGAGACTGCATGGGCCCGAGGTTAGAAACTGGCGCCACATGAGTCAAAGACATAAACTTCACCGATGCATGAATTGAAGTTATGGCAATGAACCTGCACCTGCTGCGCCTCTTCGTCGCCGTGGCGGAGGCGGGCAGCTTTTCACGCGCGGCCGAGGGGCTGTGGATCAGCCAGCCGGCGGTGTCCAAGGGCATCCGCGAGCTGGAGCACCAGCTCGACCTGACGCTGATCGAGCGCGGCACCGGCAAGGGCTTCAGGCTGACCGAGGCGGGCGCGTCGCTGCTCACGCATGCGCGCGGCATCTTCGCGATGGAGCGCACCGCGCTGGACGACGTGCGTGCGCGCGTGGGCGTGCAGCGCGGCAGCCTCACCGTCGGCGCGAGCACCACGGTGGCGAGCTACTGGCTGCCGCCGTACGTGGCGGGCTTCTGCGCGGCCTACCCGGCGGTGGTGCCGCGCGTGACGGTGGGCAACACGCAGTGGGTGTGCGAACAGCTGCTGGAGTGCCGCATCGACCTGGCGCTGGTGGAAGGCCGCGTCGACGAAGAGCGCCTCGAGGTCAGCGAGTGGAAGGCCGACCCGCTCGCCATCGTGGTGGCGGCGAACTCGGCGCTGCCGCGCCGCGCGGTCACGGCGAAGGTGCTGGGCGGGCAGAACTGGATATTGCGCGAGCCCGGCTCCGGCACGCGGCAGGCCACCGAAGCACTGTGCGAGGCCAACGGCATCGCCGCCCTGCCCTGGATGGAGATGGCGAGCAACGAGGCCATTGCGCGCACCGTGGCGAGCGGCGTCGGCCTGTCGATGCTGCCGCGCGTGGTGGTGGCCGACATGCTGGCGCTGGGCACGCTGCGCGAGCTGAAGCTGCCCGGCGCGGTGCTGTCGCGCCCGCTCTACCGGCTGGCGCTGAAGAACCGGCCGCTCGCGCCCGCGGCGCTCAAGATGGTCGAGTTGCTGGAGCGCAAGGGCGCGGCCTCGGCGCGCGCGCCCCGCGCGCCGGGCTGAACCACCGCCCTGCGTTCAGAACTTGGCGGTGAGCGCCACCTGCAGCTCGCGCCCGGGGCCCGGCATGATCAGGTTGTCCACGCTGCCGTGCGCCGACACGTAGTACTTCCTGTTGGAAATGTTCTTCAGGTTCACCGACACCTCGTAGCGCCCGGTCTTGTAGCTCGCGGCCAGGTCGGCCGTGACGTACGAAGGCAGCGTCACCAGGTTGCTCAGCGAGGCGTAGCGCGCGGCCACGTAGTTGACGCCGCCGCCGGCGCTCAGGCCGTTGCCCAGGTCTTTCATGAGCCACACGAAGGCCGAGTGGCGCGGCGTGAGCGGCGCGATCTTGCCCTGCACGGGAAGCGGCGCGCCCACCGGCAGCTGCAGCGAGCTCACGGTGGCCAGCGACTTGACCATGCGCCCGTCGAGGTACGCATAGCCCGCGCTGACGTCCCAGCGGCCCGGCAGCTTGCCGGCCAGCGCCAGCTCCATGCCGTTGGTGCGCTGCGTGCCGACGTTGATCTGCCGCGCCGGGTTGGCCGGGTCGGAGTTCTTGATGCCCGAGCGTTCCAGGTTGAACACCGCGGCCGTGAGGTTGAGCGCGCCGTCCAGGAAGTCGAGCTTGGCGCCGATTTCCTTGTTCACGGTGATCTCGGGGTCGTTGGCGGTGTTGCCGGTGGACAGCGCGAAGGTCTCGGCCGACGGCTGGAACGAGCGGCTGTACGACACGTAGTACGACTGCGTGTCGCTCGGCTGCCAGACCACGCCCGCGCGCGGGCTGAACTTGCGGTCGGTGCGCGACAGCGGCGCCAGCGAACGCTCGAACGAGGTGTCCTGTCCGAACACGTCGTAGCGCCCGCCGATCAGCGCCTTCCACTGCGGCGCCAGCGTGATCTGGTCCTGCGCGTAGAGCGCGGCGGTCTGGAAGCGGGAGTTGCTCGGGATCGCGCTGCTGGCCGTGTAGCTCGCAAGCGGAATCTGCCCCGGCGCGGCCATCGGGTTCAGGATGCTCACGCGCTCGAAGCCGGTGGCCGACGACACGGAATACGCCCGCTTGTCCTGCTGGCCGAACTCCGCGCCCACCAGCCACTCCTGCTTGAAGCCGCCGAGCTCGTTGCGCCAGGTGAGGTCGGTCTGGTTGAACCAGCTGCTCTCGTCGCGCAGGATGAAGCCGCGCGTGCGGCCCACGGTCAGGCGCACGGGGTCGGTGGTGCCGCTGGACAGCGTGTTGTAGCGGTCGAGCTTGTAGCTCGCGTAGCGCGTGGTGTTGCGCAGGCTCAGCGTGTCGCTGAAGCGGTGGTTCAGCGTGGCGGTGAACGACTGCACCTTGGTGGTGGTGGTGTCGTCGCGCTTGCCGAAGGCCGAGCCGTAGTAGGTGCCGATGGGCACGTTCACCGGGCGGCCGTTGAGCGCGGGAATGCCGAAGTCGGTGAGCCGCTGGTCGTAGGCGTTGGTGTACTGCAGCAGCAGGTCGGTCTGCGGGCTGAACTTGATGGCCAGCGACGGCGCGATGTTGTAGCGGTCGATGAACTGCTGGTCGCGGTAGCTGCCCGACTTCTCGCGCGCCACGTTGAGGCGCAACGCCATGTTCTCGCCGATGGGGGTGTTCAGGTCGGTGGTGAGCCGCTTGAAGTCGTGCGTGCCCAGGCCGAGCGTGACGTCGCCGAAGGCGCGGTCGAAGACCGGCTTCTTGGTCACGCGGTTGACCAGGCCGCCCGAGGAGCCGCGCCCGTACAGCACGGCGGCCGGGCCCTTGAGCACCTCGATGCGTTCGGTGTCCGAGAGGTCGCGGAAGTACAGCGCGTCGTCGCGCACGCCGTCGACGAACCAGTCGGCGATGGCGGTGAAGCCGCGAATGACCACCTGGTCGCGCTGGCCGTCGCCCGCGTTGAACGACACGCCGGGCGCGTTGCGCAGCGCGTCCTGCATGGAGGTCGCGCCCTGGTCGCGCAGCAGCTGCGCCGGCAGCACGTTGACCGCCTGCGGAATGTCGCGCAGCGGCGCGGAGCCCTTGGTGGCGGTGCTGCCGACGGACGGCGCGTAGCCGACGTCCTGCTCTGAGCTGACGGTGACTTCCTTGAGCGTGCTGGCTTCATTGGGTGCGGCAGCGCCACTTTGCGCTTGCGCCGCGCAATGCAGCACGGCCAGCGTGGCGACGAACAGGGGCTTGTGGCGCAGGCGAAGACGCTGCGCGCGCGAACGGACGGACATGGCTGATTACCCTCCAGGGCGATTTTTTTGGATTTGAAATCGCGAAGCGACACACGGCTCTCCACCGCTCGGATGGAGAAACCGGATGTGCCCTGCCTGGAATTTTCTGGGTTGGGTACCTTCACCGGCCCGCTCCGGCGCATGAGGCCGGGGCGTGTGGTGGCGAAGGGATCGCGTCGCGCGACCGGCGGATTCTAAGTGCGGCGGCCCGCGAAGCGCCTGCTGCAGCGGCTGCGGCGTGGACGCACCGCAACACTCATCGCAATACTCACCGCGCCACGGCGCGCGTCAGCAGGTAGTTCTGGTGCATCACGTTGTCGACGTAGTACGGCGCGGCCATGGCGTCGAACTCGGCCCGAAGCGCCGCCAGCTTCGGTGCATCGGCGGCCAGGCTCTCGACGAGCTTCTGCATGGGGCCGATCGAGCGCTCCATGAACATGCGGAAGTGCTCGATGCTCAGCGCGGGGTAGCGCATGATGCCGCGGTCGAAGAACGGCGCCTCGAAATGCGGCTCCAGGCGATGGGTGACGGTGGCCGGGTTACCCCATTGCGGCGGCGGCGACGCACCGGCGGGCGGCGGCGGCACGTTGCGCCCGACGAAGGCGAACATGCGCCCCACGAAATGCTCGGGCGGCCAGGTGGCGAAGGCCACGCGCCCGCCGGGCTTGAGCACGCGGCGCATCTCGGCAATGGCCACTTCGGCACGGGGCGCGAACATGTGGCCGAACTGGCTCAGCACCACGTCGAACGAGGCGTCGGGGTAAGGCAGCTTCTCGGCGTCGCCTTCGGTCCAGACGATGTCTTCCTGTTTCGAGATGCGGGCGTTGTCGCGCGCCAGTTCGAGCAGCTCGGGCGTGAGGTCGAGCCCCGTCACCCGCGCACCGCTTCGCGCCGCGGTGATGGCGACCACGCCGGTGCCGGTGCCGACGTCGAGCACCACCTCGCCCCTGGCGATCCGAGCGAACCTGACGAGGTGGCCGGCCACCGGCGGCGTGAACATGGCGGTGGGCGCAAAGCTCGCCCACGCCTCGCGCTGGCGCTTCTTGAACTCCGCGAACGGGTCCTGGGTCGTGTCGCGTTCCATGTCGCCCTCCATGCCGACCGCAATGCCGCGGAAGTGAGCGGAACTCTAGACCCGGCGGCCTCGCCGGAACAGCCTCGATCGGAAAGACGTGTAACGCGGCAATGCCGCGCTCAGCAGCAGCGCCCCTTCCCTGCCCCGTAGCGCGCCTCCAGGCGCTCGCGGAAGAAGGCTTCGTAGCTCATGGGCGCCCGGTCGGGGTGCGTGGCCGCCATGTGCGTCAGGTAGACGTCGTAGTCGGGCAGCCCGACCATGAGCCGCAGCGACTGCTTGAGCGAGCGCGCGATGTAGCGCCCGGCTTCCGGCAATGCGAGGGCCATGGCGTCAGTGCGCCGCGTGGGCCGCGCGCGCGGTGCCCACGGGTTCGAACGGCGTCTCGTGCGTGGTCGGGCGGTTGGCGGCGCGCGCGGCCAGGCAGGCCTTGATGCTGTACACCAGCACGCTCAGCACCACGAACATGAAGAGCGCGCACAGCGCCGCGTCGAGGCGGTCGTTGAACACGATGCGCGACATGGCCTCGGGCGTCCTGGCCGGCGCCACCAGCACGCCGTTGGCGATGCCGTCGGTGTACCTGGCCGCGTGCGAGAGGAAGCCGATCTTCGGGTCGGCCGAGAAGATCTTCTGCCAGCCCGCCGTGAGCGTGCAGGCCAGCAGCCAGGCCGCCGGCGCGGCGGCCACCCAGGCATAGCGCTCGCGCTTCATGCGGAACAGCACCACCACGCCCAGCAGCAGCGCCACCGCGGCCAGCATCTGGTTGGAGATGCCGAACAGCGGCCACAGCGTGTTGATGCCGCCCAGCGGATCGACCACGCCCTGGTACAGGAAGTAGCCCCAGGCCGCCACGCACAGCGCCGTGGCCACGAGGTTGGCCGGCAGCGAGTCGGTGCGCTTGAGCGCGGGCACGAAGCTGCCCAGCAGGTCCTGCAGCATGAAGCGGCCCGCGCGGGTGCCGGCGTCGACCGCCGTGAGGATGAACAGCGCCTCGAACAGGATCGCGAAGTGGTACCAGAAGGCCATCATGGCCTGCCCGCCGATCACCTGGTGGAGGATGTGGGCCATGCCCACCGCCAGCGTGGGCGCGCCGCCCGCGCGGCCGAGGATGGTGGTCTCGCCCACGTCCTTGGCGGTCTGCAGCAGCATCTCGGGCGTGATGACGAAGCCCCAGCCCGACACGGTGGCCGCCACCTGCTGCGCGGTGGTGCCGACCAGCGCGCCGGGGCTGTTCATGGCGAAGTACACGCCCGGCTCGATGCACGAGGCCGCCACCAGCGCCATGACCGCGACGAACGACTCGGCCAGCATGCCGCCGTAGCCGATGAAGCGCGCATGGCGTTCGTTGTCGAGCATCTTTGGCGTGGTGCCCGAGGAGATCAGCGCGTGGAAGCCGGAGACGGCGCCGCAGGCGATGGTGATGAACAGGAACGGGAACAGGCTGCCCGACCACACCGGGCCGTTGCCCTGCGCGAACTGCGTGACGGCCGGCATCTGCAAGGTGGGCATGACGAACACGATGCCGATGGCCAGCGCGATGATGGTGCCGATCTTCAGGAAGGTCGACAGGTAGTCGCGCGGCGCCAGCAGCAGCCACACCGGCAGGCTCGCGGCCACGAAGCCGTAGCCCACCAGCATCCAGGTGAGCGCCTTGCCGTCGAAGGTGAATAGCGGCGCCCACTCGGCGCTCTGGCTCACGGCCTGGCCGCCGAAGATGGCCAGCATGAGCAGCACGAAGCCGATCAAAGACACCTCGCCGATGCGCCCCGGACGGATGTAGCGCAGGTACACGCCCATGAAGAGCGCCACCGGAATCGTCGCGGCCACCGTGAAGGTGCCCCACGGCGATTCGGCCAGCGCCTTCACCACGATCAGCGCCAGCACCGCGAGGATGATGATCATGATCATGAAGGTGCCGAACAGCGCGATCATGCCGGGCACCACGCCCATCTCCTGCTTGACGAGGTCGCCCAGCGAGCGGCCGTCGCGCCGCGTGGAGATGAACAGGATGATGAAGTCCTGCACCGCGCCGGCGAACACCACGCCGGCCAGCACCCACAAGAGCCCGGGCAGGTAGCCCATCTGCGCGGCGAGCACCGGGCCCACCAGCGGGCCCGCGCCCGCGATGGCCGCGAAGTGGTGGCCGAACAGCACGTTCTTGTCGGTCGGCACGTAGTCCAGCCCGTCGTTGTGGCGGTGCGCGGGCGTCTTGCGGTTGCCGTCGAGCCCCAGCACCTTGTCGGCGATGAACAGGCTGTAGTAGCGGTAGGCGATGAGGTAGGTGCAGATCGCGGCGGCCACCACCCAGAGGGCGTTGACGCTTTCACCACGGGTCAGGGCCACGGTGCCGAGCGCGAATGCGCCGACCACGGCCACGACCAGCCACACCAGATGGCGGCGGATGCTGTGCATGCGGTTGTCTCCAGTATTGAACCCGCCGAGTTTTCCCGGGCGCGCGCCGGGGCGCATCCGTCGGACCGCGCGGGACGGGTGCGTGGCTTTGCGTAATGGAAAACCCGGGCGGGCGCCTGGAGACGCCTGCGCGTGGCAGCTTTCCGGGCGACGTTGCTTCGTCGCAACAGATGGCGCGATCACCGCGCACCTACCTCACAACGCGTGCCGTTGTCTTATCTCCACAACAAAGTTCGATGCACTTTTGCAAACCAAAGGTAAAGCTCAATCTAAATCGAATTGCGAGTAATTATTATTCCCGTTGCCGCGCAAGACCACAAAACGCCATTGCACCACCGCGATCTTCCTGCCGTCAGAGGGCGGGAGCGCTTCGCAGGTACGCGGCTTACGCAACCTGGAGGAATCCGAATGAGCTACATCCGAAGTCGCAAGCACTCGCCTGCGCGTTACATTTCCGGCCGCACGGCCACCACCGCCACCCTCGTGGCCATCGGCTCGGTGGGCGCAGTCCACGCACAGACGCTCAACGAAGTCCGCGTCGAAGCGGCGGGCGACTACAAGGTCGAGCAGTCGTCGTCTTCCAAGATGACGGCCCCGCTGCTGGACACGCCCAAGTCGGTGACCGTGATCCCGCAGGAAGTGATGACGCAGATCAACGCCACCACGTTGACCGAGGCACTGCGCACCACGCCGGGCATCACCTTCGGCGCCGGCGAAGGCGGCAACCCGGTGGGTGACCGCCCGTTCCTGCGCGGCTACGACAGCCAGGCCAGCACCTACGTCGACGGCCTGCGCGACATCGCGCCCAGCACGCGCGAAGTGTTCAACCTGGAATCGGTGGAAGTCATCAAGGGCCCGGACTCCAGCTCCGGCGGCCGCGGCGGTGCCGGCGGCACCATCAACCTGTACAGCAAGACGCCGAAGAACGAGAACTTCTTCACCGGCACCGTGGGCCTGGGCAGCGACAAGTACCGCCGCGAGACCATCGACCTGAACCGCACCTTCGGCGAGAGCGGCGCGTTCCGCCTCAACGTGATGGACTTCAGCGCCGACGTGGCGGGCCGCAACGGCCCGAACAACAAGCGCTGGGGCATCGCGCCTTCGGTGACCTGGGGCCTGAACACGCCCACGCGCGTGACCCTCTCGTACTTCCACATGCAGACGGACGACGTGCCCGATGGCGGCGTGCCCTACAGCCTGCCCTCGTCGTTCCCCTCGGCCGGCGTGGTGAAGCTCCAGCCGACCTACGGCGGCAACCGCGACAACTGGTACGGGGTGACGGGCCGCGACTTCCGCCAGGACAAGTCCGACGCGCTGACCCTGCAGGTCGAGCACGACATCTCGCCCGAGATGAAGTTCCGCAACATCACGCGGCTGACCAAGTCGAGCATGAACTACATCTGGACCCAGCCCGATGACAGCCAGGGCAACGTGGCGCGCGGACTGGTGTGGCGCCGCTTCAACGGCAGCATCCGCGACATCGACACCTTCGCCAATGCGTCGGAGCTCACCGGCAAGGTCCAGACCGGCAGCGTGAAGCACAGCTACACGCTCGGCCTGGAACTGTCGCGCGAGAAGGCCGACAACGACAGCTACACGCAGCTCAACAGCGCCTACACGGCCCAGCAGAAGTGCCCCGGCGGCGCGGGCGTTCGCTCGAGCTATGTGTGCACCAGCCTGTTCTATCCCACGCCGGACGATCCGTGGACGGGCACCTTCGTGCCGAACAACAACCCGACCAGCTACCGCACCGACACCGCGTCGCTGTACAGCTTCGACACGATCGAGCTGACGCCGCAGTGGCTCATCAACGGCGGCCTGCGCCTGGACAGCTACAAGACCGAGCAGACCAACCCCTATGCCACCACCACGGCAGCCGGCGGCCTGAGCCTTCCGGTCATCACGAGCCCGTTTCGCCAGGAGCTCAAGCGCAACGACACGCTGCTGAACTACCAGCTCGGCGTGGTCTACAAGCCGGCAACCAACGGCAGCATCTACGCGTCGATCGGCACGTCGTCCACCCCGGCCGGCAACTCGCTGGGCCAGGGCTCGGAGTCGCAGACGCTCAGCGCCACCGTGGGCGGCGTGGCCAACACCGCGCTCGACCTGAAGCCCGAGAAGAACCGCAGCATCGAGGTCGGCACCAAGTGGGACTTGCTCGACCGCAAGCTGTCGCTGACCGGCGCGCTGTTCCAGATCGAGACCACCAACGCCCGCATCACCAACCCGACCGACGGCAGCGTCACGCAGGCGGGCGACAAGCAGGTGCGCGGTCTCGAACTCGGCTTCTCGGGCAACGTCACGCGCCAGCTGCAGATCTTCGGCGGCTACACGCTGATGAACAGCAAGGGCAAGAACCTGGGCCTGTCGAGCACGACCGACGCGCGCAATCGCACCGTCTACGTGCAGAACGCCGCCACGGACCAGCCGTTCCCGAACACGCCGAAGCACAGCGCCAGCATCTGGGCGACCTACAAGCCGACGCAGGACTGGACCATCGGCCTGGGCGCCTACTACCAGAGCGAGGTCTACGGCGGCTATGCCTACGCGGCCGGCACCGGCGGCGCGACGCTGATCAAGCGCGGCGTGCCGGGCTACACCCGCGTGGACGCCATGGTCGGCTACAAGGTCAACAAGAACTTCAACCTGCAACTCAACGTGCAGAACCTGACGGACAAGACCTACTACGCCACGGCCTACTCGACCCACTATGCGAACCTGGCGCCCGGCCGCTCGGTGACGCTGATGGGCAGCTTCTCGTTCTGAAGCTGAGCAGCCAGAACCCCAGGAATCCGTCTCGCGGGCCTTCGCCTTCGAGGCGGATTTTTCACGAATTCATCGCGACCTCCATGACAAGCACAGAGCATCGCGTCTTCCCCAATGCGGCCGACCTTGCCGCCATCGGCAGTGCCCAGTGGGAGACGATCCTGAAAGGGCTGCCGGCCCAGGCCGCGACATGGATCGCGGCCGCGGCGCGCGCGAACAACGCGGACGCACAGGCCGTGCTGGGCCAATGGCTGCTCGACGGCCGTGGCATGGCACGCAACGAAGCGGCCGCATACGGCTGGTTTCAGCGCGCGGCCGCGCAGGGCCATGCAATGGCCAGCAACATGGCGGGCCGTTGCCTGGAGCACGGCTGGGGCACCGCGCAGAACGACCAGGCGGCGCTCGCGCACTACCGCCAGGCCGCGCAAGCCCGGTTGGACTGGGGCATGTACAACCTGGCGAACATGCTGGCGACGGGCCGCGGCGCGGCCATGGACCAGCGCCAGGCGTTCGAGTGGTACCAGCGCGCGGCGGACCTGGGCCACGCGCGGTCCATGAACATGGTGGGACGCTACCTGGAAGAAGGCCTGGTGGTCGCGCAGGATTCCGCGCGCGCCTTCGCGTGCTATCGCACGGCCGCCGAGGGCGGAGATTTCCGGGGCCAGTTCAGCTACGCGAGCATGCTGGTCGAGCAGGGGCGCGTCGACGAAGCGGTCGGCTGGTTCGAACGCATCGCCGACTCCGCGCCTGCGGTGCACAGAGAGCGCATCGCCCTGCTTCTGTCGGGATCGCCTGTCGCGGAGATACAGGCTGTCGGTGCGCGGCTGGCGTCGGACGACAAGACCGGTTAGCCCGGCGGCATTGCGAATCCGGCCGATTCACGCGGCTGCTTGGCGCACGGAGCCTCGTCTTGCTCCGGCGCATCCGCGCTTGCTGTTCGCTATTGGCTGATGGTGTCGCAAACCGCCAGCATCACCCCGCCGATGAGCATCCCATCGCCCTGACAGAGCACGCGCAGCTTCTGTCCCTTCGTGAGCGCCCCCGCGGCATCTGCGGCGGACACGGTCTTCATCGAGACGAGCTTGGCGTTGTTTTCCATGCCGGTGATCACGGCCACCGTCTTGTCCAGACGCACGCTGTTGGGCATGAACTGGTTGTCGGAACGCACCATCACCACGATGTTGCCGAACGCATCCTTGCGCACGGATTCGACCGTCGCCTTCACGAAGAGGTATTTGCCCTTGTACTTGCTGTCCGCCGCGACTTCGTTCGCGCGGTATTCACGTCCGAGCGAAACGCTGTCGACCTGCGCCAACCTCTTTGCGTCGAGATCCGCGGTCAGGCGGCGGACAAATTTTTCCGTCTCCGGCGAGTCGAACGCAGCCTTGTCAGCAGCGATGGCCGGGGCGGCAATGCAGAGTGCCGCGAGGACGGCGAGGAGCGGACGGAATCTAACGGTCGTCATGGATCAGGAAGAAAGGCCTCAAGGGCGCGGGTGGCGAAGCAAAGTTCGGAGGGACCGTTGCGAGGCGGGTCTCATCGTGCACCCAAGGGCTTCTGATGCCGTGCGACGACAACAGGAACGCCTGGCTTGTTGGCTGGTGTTGCCTGGGCAGATGCGACTTCGGTGGTGGCCGATGGACCCGACGCCGGCCACCCAAAGGACCGACGCCTGACCTCACCCGGATATCGACACGAACAGGCAAAAAAATAGCCCCTTGCGGGGCCATTCTTGGAGGAGAGGGAGGGATTCGAACCCTCGGTACTATCGCTAGTACGCCTGATTTCGAGTCAGGTACATTCGACCACTCTGCCACCTCTCCGGTGTCTGTCGAGCCCTCGATTATACGGGTAATTTCGGGCGCTTCGACAAAAAGTATCAGGCGCGCAAAGTTTCGACGCCACCGATGTACGGACGCAACGCCGCCGGCACGTTGATCGAGCCGTCTTCGTTCTGGTGGTTCTCCAGCACGGCCACCAGCGCGCGGCCCACCGCCAGGCCGGAACCGTTGAGCGTGTGCACCAGTTCGTTCTTGCCGTTGGCGTTCTTGAAGCGGGCCTGCAGGCGGCGCGCCTGGAAGGCTTCGCAGTTCGACACCGAGCTGATCTCGCGGTACGTGTCCTGCGCCGGCAGCCAGACCTCGAGGTCGTAGGTCTTGGCGGCGGTGAAGCCCATGTCGCCCGAGCACAGCAGCACCACGCGGTACGGCAGCTCCAGCGCCTGCAGCACGGCCTCGGCGTGGCCGGTCATCTGCTCGAGCGCGTCGTGGCTCTGCTCGGGGTGCACGATCTGCACCATCTCGACCTTGTCGAACTGGTGCTGGCGGATCATGCCGCGCGTGTCGCGGCCGGCGCTGCCGGCTTCCGAGCGGAAGCACGGCGTGTGGGCCGTGAGCTTGATCGGCAGTTGCGACTCGGCCACCACCTCGTCGCGCACGAAGTTGGTCAGCGGCACTTCGCTGGTCGGAATGAGGTACAGCGCCGAATGGTCGGGCGCGGGCTCGCCGTCCTGGCCACCCTTCTTCGCGGCGAACAGGTCGCCTTCGAACTTGGGCAGCTGGCCGGTGCCGCTGAGCGTGGCGGCATTGACGATGTACGGCACGTAGCACTCGGTGTAGCCGTGCTTCTCGGTCTGCGTGTCGATCATGAACTGCGCAAGCGCGCGGTGCAGGCGGGCGATCGGGCCCTTCATGGCGGTGAAGCGCGAGCCGGTGAGCTTGGCGCCCATCTCGAAGTCGAGGCCCAGCGGCGCGCCCAGGTCGACGTGATCTTTCGCTGCGAAGGCCAGCGGCACGGCATTGGCGCCGGCGCCGCCTTGCGGAGCCCAGCGGCGCATTTCGACGTTGCCGGTTTCGTCTTCGCCGACCGGCACGCTGGCGTGCGGCAGGTTGGGCACGGCGAGCAGCAGCGCATGAAGCTCAGGCTGGATTTCTTCGAGGCGCCTGGACTGCGACTCCTGCTCGGCCTTCAGCGCATTGACCTCGGTCATCAGCGCGTCGACCGACTCGCCCTTGGCCTTGAGCGGGCCGATCTGCTTGTTCAGCGTGTTGCGGCGCGCCTGGATTTCCTCGGTGCGGGTTTGCAGCGTCTTGCGCTCGGCCTCGAGCGCGGTGAACGCCGACACGTCGAGGTAGGGCTGGTTCTTCTTGCGTTTTTCGAGGCCGGCCACGGCGGAGGCCAGGTCTTTGCGGAGCAGGGTGATGTCGAGCATGGAGCGATTTTAGGTGGGCGTAGCATGGCGGTCCCGCCCACCCACCTCGAAGGGAAAAAACGATGGAAGCCTATCTGACATTCAACGGCAATGCCGCCGAGGCGCTCGCCTTCTATGCCAGGGCGCTGGATGGAAAGGTCGCCTTCAGCATGACCTTCGGCGAAAGCCCGATGGGCGCGCAGATGCCGGCGGCCCACAAGGACAAGATCATGCACGCCACGCTCGAGGCGCGCGGCCACAAGCTGATGGCCTCGGACGCTCCGCCCGAGTGGCCTTTCGAGGGCTACAAGGGTTTCTCGCTGTCGGTGCAGGCCGACAGCGTGGACGAGGGCAGGAAGCTCTTCGACGCGCTGGCCGAAGGCGGCAAGGTCACGATGCCCTACGGCCCGCAGTTCTGGGCCACGGGCTTCGGCATGCTCACCGACAAGTTCGGCGTGGCGTGGATGGTGAACTGCGAGAAATAGGGTTCGAAAGGCCGATCAGGCGACGGTGGCGGGATCGACGTTCGCCCCGCAGATGATCAGGCACACCTTCTCGCCCTCGCGCGGCACATAGGCACCGGTCTGCAGCGCCGCCAGCGGCAGCGCGGCGGCCGGCTCCACGGCCAGCTTGAGTTCCTTCCACAGCCACTGCTGGGCGGCGCGGATGGCTTCATCGCTCAGCAGCAGCGCATGTTCGACCTGCTGCTGCGTGATTTCCCAGGAAATCGCGCCGATGCGCCGCGCGCCGAGCGAGTCGGCCGCAATGCCGCTCACGTCCACGTCGACCGGCTCCCCGGCTTCGCGGGCGCGGTACAGCGTAGGCGCCTTCTCGGGTTCGAGCGCCACCACGCGGGCGCGCTTCTCGAACCAGCCGGCCAGCCCGCCGATCAGGCCGCCGCCGCCGACGCTCACCAGCACCGAGTCGGGCAGACCGCCCTGCTCTTCGATCTCGCGGCCCAGCGTGCCGGCACCGGCCACCACTTCGGGCTGGTCGTAGGCATGCGTTAGCAAGGCGCCCGATTCCTTCTGGCGCGTCAGGCAGGCGGCCAGCGCGTCGGGGTACAGCTGGCCGACCACGACCACTTCCGCGCCCAGCGCACGCAGCCGCGCACGCTTGGCTTCGGGCGACACGCCCGGCAGGAACACCTGGCAGGGCACGCCCAGCGCCTGCGCGGCGGCGGCCGTGGCAATGCCGGCATTGCCGCCCGAGGCCACGACCACGCCGCTTTCGGGAATGTCGTTGGCCAGCAGCCGGTTCATCATGCCGCGCGCCTTGAAGCTGCCGCTGACCTGCATATGCTCCAGCTTGAGCCAGACCTCGGCGCCGGGCGCCTGCACGCCGAAGGCGGCGGCTGGCAGCTTCCACAGCGGGGTTTCGCGCAGGAAGTGGGCAGCACGCGCGCCCAATCTCGCGGAGGCGCTATCGATTTCAGAGCGCCACTTGTTGGTTTGCTTGTCGTTCAAGAGATGTGTCCTGGAGGCGGAATGTCGTCGAGCTTCAAGCCCTTGGGAAGCGGAAACTTGATGGTTTCCTCGATGCCGTCCATCTTGCGGACCGACACCGCGCCCAGCGCGCGCACGCGGTCGATCACCTCGCGCACCAGCACCTCGGGTGCCGAGGCACCTGCGGTGAGGCCGATGCGCGTCTTGCCCTCGAACCACTCGGGCTTCAGCTCGGCGGCCGAATCGACCATGTAGCTCTCGGTGCCCAGGCGCTGCGCCAGTTCGCGCAGGCGGTTGCTGTTGGAGCTGGTGGGGCTGCCGACCACGATCACCAGGTCGACCTGCGGGCTCATGATCTTCACCGCGTCCTGGCGGTTCTGGGTGGCGTAGCAGATGTCCTGCTGCTTGGGCTCGCGCACGGCCGGAAAGCGCGCGCGCACGGCGGCCGCGATCTCGGCCGCGTCGTCCACGCTCAGCGTGGTCTGCGTGACCACGGCGAGCTTCTCGGTCTGCAACGGTGCCACGCGGGCCACGTCTTTCACGTCTTCCACCAGGTGGATGCCGCTGGAGAGCTGGCCCATCGTGCCTTCGACCTCGGGGTGCCCCTTGTGGCCGATCATGATGAACTCGTAGCCCTCCTTGGCGAGCTTGGCCACCTCGACGTGCACCTTGGTCACCAGCGGACAGGTGGCGTCGAAGATCTCGAAGCCGCGGTCGCGCGCCTCCTGCTCCACGGCCTTGCTCACGCCGTGCGCGCTGAACACCAGCGTGGCGCCGGGCGGCACGTCGGACAGTTCCTCGATGAAGACCGCGCCCTTGGCCTTGAGCTCGTTCACCACGTAGGTGTTGTGCACGATCTCGTGGCGCACGTAGATCGGCGCGCCGAACTTGGCAATGGCGCGCTCCACGATCTCGATGGCACGGTCGACGCCCGCGCAGAAACCGCGCGGCTCGGCCAGCAGGACTTCCGAGATGTCGGAATTCATAGCACTCCGATCAGCTTCACTTCGAAGGTGACCGGCTGGCCCGCCAGCGGGTGGTTGAAGTCGAAGCGCACCGCGGTCTCGCTCGACTCGACGACCGCGCCGGCGTAGCTGCCGGTGCCGTCGGGCGTGGGGAACTGCACCACGTCGCCCGCGGCGTATTTCTCGTCGGGGTCGCCCATCCTGGCGAGCAGCTTCCTGGCCACCCACTGCTGCATGTCGGGGTTGCGCTCGCCGAAGGCCTCGCCGGCGGGCAGCTCGAAGGTGGCGTGGGTGCCCTCCTCGAGGCCCATCAGGCGCTGCTCCATGGCCGGAGAAAGCTCGCCGGTGCCGAGCGACAACGTCGCGGGCTTGTCGGCGAAAGTGTTGATGATGTCGCCCGCCGGACCGGCCAGCCGGTAGTGCAGGGTCAGGAAGGAGCCGGAAGTCACGACTTGGGACATGGGGGCATCAGAGGTGGGCAAAGACAAGGTGGGTGTCCCGATAAACTGGACCTCATTTTAGGGATCGGGGCTTCCACCCGGCTCCGCCAAGGTTTCACCCAGGGTTTCATGGCATTCAAGGATCTCCCTCTAGACGCCCGCCCGCGCGAAAAACTCATTGCCCGCGGCGCCTCCGCGCTGGCGGACGCCGAGCTGCTGGCCCTGCTGCTGCGCACCGGCGTGGCGGGCAAGAACGTCCTGCAACTGGCGCAGCAGCTGCTCGAACGCTTCGGCGGCCTGTCGGGCCTGCTGCACACCGGCCCCGACGACCTCAAGGCCGTCAAGGGCATGGGCGGCAGCGCCAAACGCTCCGAACTCATCGCCGTGCTCGAGCTCGCGCGCCGCGCCATGGGCGAGAAGCTCAAGGCGCGCACGGTGTTCGACTCGCCCGACGCCGTCAAGCAATACCTGCAGATGCACATCGGCTCGCGCCCCTACGAGGTGTTCGCGGTGGTGTTCCTCGACGTGCAGCACCGCCTGATCGCCCTGGAAGAGATGTTCCGCGGCACGCTCACGCAGACCAGCGTCTACCCGCGCGAAGTGGTCACGCGCGCCATCCAGCACCAGGCCGCGGCCGTGGTGCTGTCGCACAACCACCCCAGCGGCAACACCGAGCCCTCGCGCGCCGACGAGGCGCTCACGCAGACGCTGCGCGCCGCGCTGGCGCTGGTGGACGTGCGCGTGATCGACCACGTGATCGTGGGCCCGGGGCGCAGTTTCTCGATGGCCGAGGGAGGGCTGCTCTGATGGCATCGCGTCCCCCTGCACGGCCGCCTGCCCGTGCCTCCGCCCGCGCTCCTGCGCTGAAGAACCTCGCCGACCTCAAGCAGGTGCAGCGCGCGCTCGCCGAGACCCGCGAGCGCGAAGCCGCCGAGGCGCAGGCCAGGGCCGCGGCCGAGCGCCAGCGCGCCGCCGAGAAAGACCTCTTCGCCCGCGCCATCGGCGCCACCGAGCCGCTGCGCCGCAAGGCCAGCGTGCCGCTCGCGCCCGATCCGCCCGCGCCGATCCCGGTGCAGCACCAGCTTGACGAGCAGCGCGTGCTGCGCGAGTCGCTGTCCGACGAGTTCGACGTGACCACGCTGCTCGACGTGGACGACGCCATGAGCTTTCGCCGCCCCGGCATCGGCACCGACGTGACGGCGCGGCTGCGCAAGGGCGAATGGTCGATCCAGGCGCAGGTCGACCTGCACGGCCTGCGCAGCGACGAGGCACGCGAGGCGCTGGGCGGCTTCATCCGCACCGCGCACAAGCAGGGCCTGCGCTGCGTGCGCGTGGTACACGGCAAGGGCCTGGGCTCGCCGGGCAAGCAGCCCGTGCTCAAGACCAAGACGCAGCGCTGGCTGATCCAGAAGAACGAGGTGATCGCCTTCGTGCAGGCCAAGCCGGCCGAAGGCGGGGCCGGGGCGCTGGTGGTGCTGCTGGCGCCCGTGCGGCGCTGAGGCTTTTTTTCTCCTTCCCCCGCTGGGGGAAGGCCGGGATGGGGGCTCGCGCCCTTGGCACGGCACCGCACCGCACAGGCCGCGACATATCGGCCGCCGTCGTGCCCCCACCCCAACCCTCCCCCAGCGGGGGAGGGAGAAAGACGGGTCAGTTGCCCAGGTCCAGCTTGTAGACCGAACGCCCCTTGCCGCTGCCGTCGTCCGCCGTCAGCAGCGAGATGTTCGCCAGCCCCGCATCGGTGGCCGCGCCCAGTTGCCCCTGCCCCGACGTGAACACCACGTTGCCCGCCGTCGTCACCTGCGTGAAGCGCCAGCTGCGCGCCGCGCCGTTGGCCGTGCGGGTGATGGCCTTGTGGGTCTTGATGTAGTCGATCAGCACGTCGCGGTTGGCATCGGGCGACGCGTAGATCGTCGCGCGGCCGTCCAGCGCCGCAATGAAGCTCGCGCCGCTGGTCGCGCGGTAGTTGTTGGTCGCAATGACGAACTCCTTCGCCAGGTCGATCGGCGCGCCCATGTAGCTCAGGTTCCTGATGCGGCTGCCCACGGCCTGCGTCACGTCGATCTCGTACTGCACGTCGGGCGTGGTGAACATGTCGAAGTTGTAGCCGGGGAAGGTGCTGATCAGCTGCTGGTCGGCCGTGGCGGCCGGGTCGATCCTGTTGAAGCGCTTCGCCGCGGCCTCGAGCCAGGCCTTCACCTCGGCGCCCGTCACCTTCACCGCATACACCGTGTTCGGGTACAGGTACAGGTCGGCCGCGTTGAAGATCGCCAGGTTGCCCACGGCCACGTCGGTGTAGTCGCGCCCGCCCTCGTAGCCGGACTTGAACGGCGCGCTCACCGACAGCACCGGCAGGCTCGCGTACTGCGGCAGGTTGGCCTGGATGTAGGCCGTCACGTAGCCGGCCTGCGCCTGGTTCACGATCTGGATCGCGCCCGGGTCGCCCACGTCCGCGAAGTAGGTGTTCATGCGGAAGTCGGTGCTGCCGATCGGCGTCTTCACGTAGGTGATGGCGGCCTGGTGCTGGGTTTCGATCAGCGGCGCGACGCTCGGGTCGGCATCGACGTAGATCGCCTTGCCCGCGCCGTCCTTGCCGGTCTGCGTGGAGCGCGCATCGACGAAGGTCTTGCTCTTGTCCACGCTCCAGGCCTTGCCGTCGTACACCAGCTCGAGCTTGATGAGCCCCAGCGCCTTGCCCCACGAACTGGCCATGACGGCAGGCACGCCGTTCACGGTGCCGGCCGCGTTGTCCACGCCGGCCTGCTTGTAGCCCGGGCTCGTGCCGCGGTCGGGGAACACGCCGTGCTGGTGGCCCATCATCAGCGCGTCGATGCCCGGCACCTTCGACAGGTAGAGGCCGGGGCTTTCCATGGTCGGCGAGTACGGCGAGGCGTCGAGCCCGCCGTGCTGCAGCGCGACCACGATGTCGGCGCCCTGCGCGCGCAGCTCGGGGATGTACCTGGTGGCCGATTCGACCGCGCCTTCGGTGCGCACCTTGCCTTCGAGAAAGCGCTTGTCCCAGCTCAGGATGCCGGGCGTGGTGAAGCCGATCACGCCGACCTTCACCGGCACCGTCACGGTCTTGCCGTCGGGCCGGGTGGCGCTGAACTGCTTGGTGACGATGGTGTACGGCGCCAGCAGCGGCTTGCCGCTCTTCACGCTCTGCACGTTGGCCAGCACCATCGGGAAGTTGGGGCCGGCGCACTTCTTCGTGCCGTCGACGCCGTCGACGTCGAGGCCGCCGCCGATCACCTGGTTGAGAAAGTCGAGCCCGTAGTTGAACTCGTGGTTGCCCAGCGTGCCGGCGTCGTAGCCGGTGGCGTTCATGGCCTTGTAGACCGACAGCGGCTGGGTGCACGGAATGCGGCTCACCAGCGCTTCGTAGTCGGCCAGCGCGGTGCCCTGGATGGTGTCGCCGTTGTCGAACAGCATCGTGTTCGCGAATTCCTTGCGCGCCGCGTTGATCAGCGTGGCGGTGCGCTCGTAGCCGTACGACTTGTCCTCGGCGAGCTTGAAGTAGTCGTAGCTGCGCACGTTGAAGTGCAGGTCGGTGGTTTCCAGCAGCGCGACCGTGGTGCGCGTGCCGGCCGCCACCGGCGCCGGCGTGGTGGGCGGTGCCGGCGACACCGGCGGCAACACCACGCTGCCACCGCCGCTGCCGCCACCGCAAGCGGTGAGCACGGCAACCAGCACGGCAGCGCAGGTGGTCATGGGGGCAACACGCCGCAGAGGCGAGAAATTAGAGAACGTCGAGGACGTTGAAAAAGTCGAAGGCACCGCAGCCGCTGCGTTCTTCATCGAGAGATCTCCCTGCAATTTCGAGGAAGACCAGTCTCTGAAAGCAGAGTGACAGACTGGTGAACCCAGCCTGACCTGCGGCAGCTTTACGACAGGTGATTCTTTAGTGGTATTGACGCATCCGCCACCGCCGCCGCATCGGGGTTGCGGCCTGCCTCGAGCAGCTTGCGGCTCATCATGTGATCGACCGGCGCGTTCACCGACTCCACGCACACGAGCTGCCCGTCGACGTAGTGGAACAGCGAGAACGCCTCGGGCTTGGGCCCCGCGCGGCGCACGCTGGCGAGGCCCGGCGTGCCCTCGGCCGGCATCAGGCCGGCCATCTGCAGGCGCATGCTGCCCTGGTCGGACCAGAACCACGCCACCGCGTCGTGGTCGCGCGCGGTGCCCGTCAGCGTGGCCACGGCCGTGCGGGCCTGGTCGTTGGCGTTCTGCACCGACTCGAGCCGCAGCGCGCGGCCCGCGCGGCGGTCGGGGAAGCGCGTGCAGTCGCCCACCGCGAGCACATCGGCCGCGCTGGTCTGCATCCGAGCGTCGACCACGATGCCGTCGGCGCACTCGATGCCGGCCGCTTGCGCGAGCGCGGTCTCGGGCACCGCGCCGATGCCCAGCAGCAGCAGGTCGACCGGTTGCTTCACGCCGTCGACCTGCACCGACACCAGCCGGTCGCCTTCCACCTCGAACGCGCCGGTCTGCGCGCCCAGCACGACGTCGATGCCGGCCGCGCGGTGCGTGGCGAGCACATGTGCCGACAGCTCGGGCGACACGGCGCGGCCCAGCAGGCGCGGCGCGCTTTCGATCACCTGCACCGACTTGCCGAGCGCCTTGGCGGTGGCCGCCACTTCGAGCCCGATGAAGCCGCCGCCGAGCACCGTGACCTGTTCGGCCGCGGCCAGCCGCGTGCGCAGGCGGTGCGCCTCGTCGGCCGCGCGCAGGCTCGCGACGTTCTCCAGGCCGGCCTTCAGCTCGGGCATCTGACGTGCGCGCGTGCCGGTGGCCAGCACCAGGCGCTCCCACGGCAGCACCGCGCCGGAGCGCAGCGTGACGGTGTGCGCCTCGCGGTCGATGGCCACGGCGGCGTCGCCCAGGTGCAGCGTGATGGCCGCTTCGCGGTACCAGTCGGCGGCCTTGTGCGGCTGCGTGGTTTCCTCGGCGCTCTTCAGGAAGGCCTTGGACAGCGGCGGGCGGTGGTAGGGCTCGCAGGCCTCCTCGCAGACCAGGTGCACGCGCGCGCCCTGCCCGGCTTCAGCGAGGCCGGCGCAGAGCTGGGCCGCGGCGTGGCCGCCGCCGATGATGACGATGGAATTCATGATGAGAGAAGCGTCTTTCGAAATCGTTGTGGAGTCGGTCGGTCGATCACTCGCCGCGGTTGCGCATCCAGTCGGCGGTCTTGAAGAAGGAGTCGCGCAGGCGCGCGCGCAGGTCGTCCGGCACGCCGGTCTCGCCCATGGCCTGGTCCATGCAGGCCAGCCACTGGTCGCGCTCCTTGATGCCGATGCTGTGGCCGCCGATGCTCTGCGGCAGGTGGCGTGCGCGCAGCATCGGATGGCCGAAGCGGTCGGTGTAGTGCTGCGGGCCGCCGAGCCAGCCGCACAGGAACCAGAACAGGCGCTGGCGCGCGTTGTCGAGGCTGCTGCCGTGCACGGCGCGCAGTTGCGCATAGGCCGGCTCGAGTTCCATCAGGTCGTAGAAGCGCGCGACCAGCGCCTCTACCTTGGGTTCGCCGCCGATCCAGTCGAACGGCGTGCCGGCGGGCGGCTTTTCTTGAATCTGCATGGCAGGAGTATCGATGCGGGTTGGCTCAGACCTGCACGAGGCCGGGAATGCCCACGTCGGGGTTCACGTCGGCCTCGTAGTCCACGCCCTCCACCGCGAAGCCGAACAGGCGCAGGAACTCGGTCTTGTAGCCAGCGAAATCGGTGAGCTCGTAGAGGTTGTCGTTGCTCACCTGCGGCCAGAGCTCCTGCACGCGCGACTGCACCGGCGCGGCCAGTTCCTTGTAGTCCGCGCGCAGGCGGCCTTCGCCGTCGATGTGCGGCGCGGCGCCGTAGAGGCTGTCGGCATAGAGCCCGTGCACCTGCTCGATGCAGCCTTCGTGCGTGCCCTGCGCCTTCATCACCTTGAACAGCAGCGACAGGTACAGCGGCATCATCGGAATCGCCGAGCTCGCCTGCGTGACCACCGCCTTCAGCACCGACACGCGCGCGTCGCCGCCCGTGGCCGCCAGCTGTGCGCGAATGCCCAGCACCTTGTGGTCGAGGTCCTTCTTGGCCGCGCCGATGGAGCCGTTCCAGTAGATGTCGTGCGTGATCTGCTCGCCCAAGTAGGTGAAGGCCGTGGTCTTCGCGCCGTCGGCCAGCACGCCGGCCTGCTGCAGCGCGTCGATCCACATCTGCCAGTCTTCACCGCCCATCACGGCCACGGTGTTGTCGATCTCTTCCTGCGTGGCGGCTTCGAGCACCGTCTCCTTCACGGTCTCGTTGTCGGTGTCGAGGCCGCGCAGGTTCACCGGCTTGCCGATGGGCTTGAGCACCGAGTTGAAGACCTGCCCCGTCTTCGGGTGCGTGCGGCGCGGCGCGGCCAGGCTGTAGACCACCAGGTCGACCTGGCCGAGGTCGGCGCGGATGGTGTCGATCACCTGCTGCTTCACCGCGTCGGAAAAGCCGTCGCCATTGATGCTCTTCGCATAGCGGCCGTCGGCGGCCGCGGCGCGGTGGAAGGCGGCGGTGTTGTACCAGCCGGGCGAGGCGGGCCGGGTCTCGCTGCCGGCGCGCTCGAAGAACACGCCCAGCGTGTCGGCGCCGCAGCCGAACGTGGCGGTGATGCGCGCGGCCAGGCCGTAGCCGGTCGATGCGCCGATCACCAGCACCTTCTTCGGGCCGCCGGCGATGGGCGCCTGCGCCTTCACATAGGCGATCTGCTGGTTGACGTTGGCTTCGCAGCCGGTGGGATGGGTCGTGACGCAGATGAAGCCGCGCACGCGGGGTTTGATGATCATGGGGGTCTCGCTGGATGAGGCGCGCAACGGAAGCCGAAGCCGCGGGGGAACGGCCGGAGCGCGTTTTTGCGCCGCGAATTTAACTCAGGGCCCGATGCCCATCATCGGGGGGGCTCCCCGAAGTCACCGGCCACCCATCCATGGAAACCCATGCAAAGGCCATCGCCGCCGGGTGCCAGCTCGATGGTGTCGGCCGTGTCGGCTGCATCGGCACGCTGGACTTCGGCACGCAGCACGTAGCGGATGTCGTCGCTGTCGGCCACGCCGTCCAGCAGCATCAGCACGCCGTAGATCGCGTCCAGCGCCGCTTGGCGCGCGGTCTCGCGGCACTCGGGCGTCGCGGACGCGGGAATGCGCGCGAAGGCGCGGTCGCGCGCGGCCTGCATCAGGTGATGGCCGAAGGTGTTGGCCGCGTCGATCCAGCGGCCATCGGGATCGGTGCGCCAGGATTCGGGCGGCGGAGGTGGGGTCATCGGTGTTCCATGAAGCTGTCGTCGCCTGTATCTTGACCGCGGCGCGGCCTCATAGCCACGCACACATGTCGATATATGAATTGACCATTTAATGATCTGAAGTTTTATTGATATGGTCTCGCCCTGCTTTCCATGAAGGAGAAGAACATGCGCCTGAACCTCATCGCCGCGGCCCTCGCCGCTTCCACCCTGCTGCTCGGCACGGCCGCCCACGCGGACCAGCTGGCCGACATCAAGAAGAAGGGCGAGCTGGTCGTCGGCGTGCTCGGCACCGACGAACCCGCGACCTTCGTCGATCCGAAGACGCGCCAGATCGTCGGCTACGAAGTGGACCTGGTGAACGCCATCGCCAAAAAGATCGGCGTGAAGCCGGTGCTCAAGCAGATCGCGGTGGCCGCGCGCATTCCCGAGCTGCAGCAGGGCCACGTGGACCTGGTGGCCGCGGGCCTCACGCACAACAAGGAGCGCGAGGCGCAGATCGACTTCTCGCTCACCACCTTCGTGACTGGCCAGAAGGCCATCGTGAAGAAGGACAGCGGCATCTCCGAGGTGCCGCAGCTCGCGGGCAAGAAGGTGCTGACGATTCGCGGCGGTACGCAGGAGCCCAACATCCGCAAGGCCGTGCCCAACGTCGAGGTCGTGACCTTCGACACGAGCCAGCAGGCCTTCCAGGCGCTGCAGCAGGGCAAGGGCGTGGGCTACGTGGACGACGAGGCCGCGCTGCTGCGCAGCTACGCCAAGCTGGGCCCGCAGAAGGCGCAGTACGTGGTGCTCAAGCAGAACCTGAGCACCGAGGCGCTGGCCATCGGCATCAAGAAGGGCGAGAGCGGCCTGAAGGCGGTGGTGGACGACACGCTGCGCGAACTCGAGAAGTCGGGCGAGGCGCAGAAGATCTTCGTGAAGTGGTACGGCCCGACGACGGCCTCGGGCTTCGAGACGCGCGACTTCAAGCTGGACAGCGACAAGATCGACTGAGCCTCCGGTTCTGACTTTCTCCTTCCCCCTCTGGGGGAAGGCCGGGATGGGGGCAAGCGGCCTCTGAACACGCCGCGGCGCTTCGACCGTCGCCGTGCCCCCACCCCCACCCTCCCCCAGCGGGGGAGGGAGCAAGTTCACCCGCGGCAGTGATACTGTCGCCCCCCATGCCCCTGTTCGACTATTCCTTGCTGCTCACCGGCAAGTACCACGACATGCTGGTCGCGGGCCTGCTGCTGTCGCTGCAGCTGCTCGTGGCCGCGCTGGTGCTCGCGCTGCCCATCGCGCTGGTGGTGGCCATGCTGCGGCTGTCGCCCATCGCACCGCTGCGCTGGCTGGGTTTTGCGTACGTGGAATCCATCCGCAACATCCCGCTGCTCGCGCACATGCTGTTCTGGTACTTCGGTGCGCCGGAGCTGCTGCCCGAAGGCATCAAGCAGTGGCTCTACGCGGGGCACATCGAGGCCTACAGCGCGATCATCGCGCTGGCGCTGTACACGGCGGCCTTCATGGCCGAAGACATCCGCAGCGGCATCCGCGCGATTCCCGCGGTGCAGTTCGAGGCCGGCCGCGCCATGGGCTTCAGCTACCTGGCCACCATGCGCCGCGTGGTGCTGCCGCAGGCGCTGCGCGTGACGGTGCCGCCGCTCATCTCGCAGACGCTGAGCCTGTGGAAGAACACCTCGATCGCCACGGTGATCGGCGTGGCCGAGCTGATGTACCAGGCCGGCCAGGTCGAGAGCGCGACCTTCCGCAGCTTCGAGTCGTTCGCGTTCGCCAGCGCGGCGTACCTCACGGTGTCGCTCGCCATCACGGGAATGGCAACCTGGTACCACCACCGCTTTCCGGTGCGGACGATCTGAGGACGCCGGGCGATGCTGCAGATCATCAACGACTACTGGGTCTACTTCCTCATCGGGCAGTACCCCAACGGCCCGCTGGGCGGGCTGGTGCTCACGCTGCTGCTGGCTTCCTGCGGGCTGGTGTTGGCGCTGCCGCTGGGCATCTTGCTCGGGCTGGCGCGCGTGAGCCCGTGGCGCTGGCTGCGCTGGCCGGTCACGGGCTTCGTGTTCGTGGTGCGCGGGCTGCCGCTCCTGATGGTGATCTTCTGGGCCTACTTCTTCCTGCCCAGCGTCACGGGCGTGAAGACCGACCAGTTCACCACCATGCTGATCGCGCTGGTGATCTTCGACGCCGCCTACCTCGCCGAGATCGTGCGCGCCGGCATCCAGGGCCTGCCGCGCGGGCAGATGGAAACCGCGCGCGCACTGGGCCTGGGCTACGGCCGCGCCATGCGCCTGGTGGTGCTGCCGCAGGCGCTGCGCAGCATGCTGCCTTCGCTGGTGAACCAGTTCGTCTCGACCATCAAGGAAACCTCGCTGGGCTACATCATCGGGCTGGCCGAGGTGTCGTTCATCGCCACGCAGATCAACACGCAGGTGTTCACCAAGCCCGCGCAGATCTACCTGGTCCTGGGCGGCACGTATTTCATTCTCTGCTTCGGCCTGTCGCGCTTCGCCTACTGGCTCGAACGCCGGCTCGCGCGCCGGGGCCTGTCCACCGCACCCACCGCACCCACCGCAGCCTCCTCAGCCACCGCCAAGGTGTCCGCATGATCGAACTCGAAAAAGTCAACAAGTGGTACGGCAACTACCACGCGCTGGTCGACATCAGCGAGACCATCCACAAGGGCGAGGTCGTCGTGGTGTGCGGGCCCTCGGGCTCGGGCAAGTCGACGCTGATCCGCACCTTCAACCGGCTGGAGCCGATCCAGTCGGGCCGCATCGTCGTGGACGGCCAGGACATCCATGCGCGCGGCCTCGACGTGAACGCCTTCCGCTCGCGCATCGGCTTCGTGTTCCAGCAGTTCAACCTGTTCCCGCACCTCACGGTGCTGCAGAACTGCACGATGGCGCCGATGCAGCTGCGCGGCCTGTCGCGCAAGGAAGCCGACGAGCGTGCCATGGCGCTGCTGCAGCGCGTGGGCCTGGCCAGCAAGGCCGATGCGTGGCCGAGCGAACTCTCCGGCGGCCAGCAGCAGCGCGTGGCGATTGCGCGCGCGCTGGCCATGCAGCCGCCGCTGATGCTGTTCGACGAGCCCACCAGCGCGCTCGACCCCGAGATGGTCGGCGAGGTGCTGCTGGTGATGCGCGACCTCACGCGCGACGGCATGACCATGGTCTGCGTGACGCACGAGATGGGCTTCGCGCGCGAAGTGGCCGACCGCGTGCTCTTCATGGACGAGGGCAAGGTGCTGGAGCGCGCCACGCCCGACGACTTCTTCAACCGCCCGCAGCATCCGCGCGCGCAGCAGTTCCTGTCCGACATCCGATCGCCTTTCGCACGAGACGCATGACCGATTCATCCCTTCCCCTGATCGACGTGGCCCCGCTGGTGGCGGGCATGGCCGGACGCGACGCCGTGGCGGCGCAGATCGGCGCGGCCTGCCGCGCGCACGGCTTCTTCTATGTGACGGGCCACGGCGTGGACCCGGCGCTGGTACAGCGGCTCGAAGCCCTGAGCCACCGTTTCTTCGAACTGCCCGAGGACACCAAGATGCAGTGGCGCATGGCCCTGGGCGGGCGCGCATGGCGCGGCTACTTTCCGCTGGGCGGCGAGCTGACCTCGGGCCGGCCCGACTGGAAGGAAGGCCTCTACCTCGGCACCGAGCTGGCCGCCACGCACCCGCGGGTGCAGGCGAAGACGCCGGTGCACGGGCCGAACCTGTTCCCAAGCGTGCCGGACTTCCGCGAGACCATCCTGGCGTACATGGGCGCGGTCACGCAGCTGGGCCACCGGCTGATGGAAGGCATTGCGCTGAGCCTGGGCCTGAGCGCGGACTACTTCGCGCAGCGCTACACGGCCGATCCGCTGATCCTGTTCCGCCTGTTCAACTACCCGACGCAGGCCGTGCCCGAAGGGCTCGACGTGCAATGGGGCGTGGGCGAGCACACCGACTACGGGCTGCTGACCCTCCTGCACCAGGACCACATCGGCGGCCTCGCGGTGCACACGCCGGACGGCTGGATCGACGCACCGCCGGTGGCGGGGTCGTTCGTCTGCAACATCGGCGACATGCTCGACCGCATGACAGGCGGCCTCTACAGGTCGACGCCGCACCGCGTGAAGCGCAACACCTCGGGGCACGACCGGCTGTCGTTTCCGCTGTTCTTCGATCCGAACTTCGAGGCGCGCGTACAACGCATCGAGGGGCTGGCGGGCGCCGAGGCGCGCGACGACAGCGCCGAGCGCTGGGACCGCGCCAACGTGCACGCCTTCAGCGGCCGTTACGGCGACTACCTGCTGGCGAAGGTGTCGAAGGTGTTTCCGCAGCTGCGCGACGAAGTGCTCTGAGCGGCGGGGTTAGGCAAAGGCAAAGGCGTCGGCGAAGGGGAAGGCTCGTCGAGAAAGGCGTCTTCCCAGCGCTCGATGTGCGCATCGGGGTCGGAGATGGGCACGAGCTTGTCGCTGCGGCAATAGAAGGTCCAGCCCTCGAACAGCACGTCGTAGTACGTGCCGCTCAGGTAGCGCTCGCTCGGCGCTTCGTAGGGCGCGGAGACCACCTCGACGATCCGCCCCACCGCACGCGCCGTGAAGGGCGACGCCTGGCAGCTGTCGACCACATGGCAGAGCGTGCCGATCTTGATCACACGAGCTTCTACACCGCTGCAGCCGTGGGAAACCAGCGCGGCAGGTGCGGCACCGCCTCGTGCAGCGACCCGAGCACATGAAACGCACGTTCGACGATCGACGCGGGCGGGTGCTTCAGGTCGGGCACCACCACCACCCGCATGCCCGCGGCCAGCGCGGCCTTGGCGCCGTTCTCGCTGTCTTCGAAGGCGATGCAGTCCGCCGGGTCCACGCCCAGCCGCTCGGCCGCGAGCAGGTAGAGCGCCGGGTCGGGCTTGGCGCGCGCCACCTCGTCGCCGCCGGCAAAGGCCGAGAAATGGTGCAGCAGGTCGAGGCTGCCGAGGCAGGCCTGGATCTGCCTGCTGGTCGACGACGAGGCCACGGCGCAACGCGTGCCGCGCGCGCGCAACGCCGCCAGGAACTCCGCCGCGCCGGGCTTGATGGGAAAAAGCGGCATGCCGTCGGCGCGCTCGAGCTGCAGCTGCATGCGCACGTGGCCCACGGCATGGTCGTAGGCCTCGGCCCCGCCCAGCAGCGAGGCCAGGATGAGCTGCGACTCCACGGTGGCCAGCCCGACCACCTGCATGTACTGGCTGTGCGAAAGCTCGATGTCGAGCGTGCGGGCGGCTTCGATCCAGGCGGCCATGATGGGCCGTTCCGAGTCGATCAGCAGCCCGTCCATGTCGAAGATGGCGGCGGCAAACATCCGAGCATCCTAATGAAAAAGGGGCCGACAGGCCCCTTTTGAAAAAAACGGCAGCAGTTGTTGCCGGTTGTCAGTCGCGCACCAGCGCGCGGTTCAGGCCCAGCGCGGCCAGCGTGGCCACGGCGCCCGACAGCAGGTAGACGCTCACATAGGCCAGGCCGAAGTGGGCCGACAGGCCGAGGGCGACCAGCGGCGCGAACGCCGCGCCGATCAGCCAGGCCAAGTCGGCCGTCAGCGCCGCGCCGACGTAGCGGTACTTGGGCGCGAAGTTCGAGGTCACGGCACCGGCCGCCTGGCCGTACGACAGGCCCAGGATCACGAAGCCGACCAGAATGAAGATGTCCTGGCCGGCCCGCCCGCCGTCGAGCAGCGTGGGGGCGAAGCCGCTGAAAGCGGCGATCACGGCGGCCAGGCCGCCCAGCGTGAAGCGGCGGCCGATGCGGTCGGCCAGCAAGCCCGAGGCCACGATGCCGGCGGCGCCGAGCACCGCACCGATCATCTGCACCACCAGGAATTCGGTCACCGACTGGTCGGAGTACAGCGTGATCCACGACAGCGGAAACACGGTGATCAGGTGGAACAGCGCATAGCTGGCCAGCGCGGCGAACGCGCCGATCAGGATGTTGGCGCCCTGCGAGCTGACCAGTTCGCCCACGCTGGTGGGTTCCAGTTCACGCTCTTCGAGCAGGCGCGAGTAGTCGTCGGTGGCCACCAGGCGCAGGCGGGCGAACAGCGCCACCACGTTGATGGCGAAGGCCACGTAGAAGCTGTAGCGCCAGCCCCAATCGAGGAAGTCCTCGCGCGGCAGGCTCGAGTACAGGAAGGCGAACAGTGCGCTGGCAATGAAGAAGCCGATGGGCGCGCCCAGCTGGCCCAGCATGGCGTACCAGCCGCGGCGGTTGGCCGGTGCGTTCAGCGCCAGCAGCGACGGCAGGCCGTCCCACGAACCGCCCAGCGCCAGGCCCTGGCCGAAGCGGAACACCGACAGCAGCACGATGGCCGTGAAGCCCAGGCTCGCGTAGCCAGGAAGGAAGGCGATGCCGGCGGTGGAGGTGCCAAGCACGAACAGGGCCAGGGTCAGCTTGGCTTCCCGCCCGAATCGTCGCTGGATCGCCATCGAGATGACAGTTCCGAACGGACGCGCAATGAAGGCGAACGAGAAGATCAGGAACGAATAGAGCACGCCTTCGAGGTGTTGCTCGAAGGGGAAGAAGACCGCCGGGAACACCAGCACCGAGGCGATGCCGTAGACGAAGAAGTCGAAATACTCGGAGGCGCGGCCGATGATCACGCCGACCGCGATTTCGCCCGGGGCGATGTGCGAGTGGTCGTCACCTTGCCGGGCGTCGCGTTCGGGCGAGCTGGGCAGCGGATGGGCGCCTTGCGGACTGATGCTGGACGTCGTCATTGCTTGCTGTAATTCGAGTGTCACGCCGGGGCGCGACACATAAGGATCATGGAGAGCGCATAGCGTCGCACTGAAACACGTTTACCGCCATAGGACAAAACGTCCAATAGGCAAAACCCGTCTCACAGCGTAGATTGTGGGGTCATTTTGCGCCGACCTCGCACCTCTTTTCCCCACGGCATGCACATCCTAAAGAACCTTCGCCGATCACTCCTGCTGCTTCCAGTCGTCCTCCTGGCCGGTTGCAACACGGTGTTGATGAACCCATCCGGCGACATCGCCCATCAGCAGGGACGCCTCATCGTCGTCTCCACCGTGCTGATGCTGATCATCATCATCCCGGTGGTCGCCCTGACCGTCCTGTTCGCGTGGCGCTACCGCCAGTCGAACAAGGAAGCCGTCTACAGCCCCGACTGGGACCACTCGACCCAGCTCGAGCTGGCGATCTGGGCGGCCCCGCTGCTCATCATCATCGCCCTGGGCGCCATCACCTGGATCAGCACCCACACGCTGGACCCCTACCAGCCGCTGCGCCGCATCGACGCCCAGCGCGCGATCCCCGCGGACACCAAGCCGCTGGTGGTCGAAGTGGTGGCGCTCGACTGGAAGTGGCTCTTCATCTACCCCGAGCAGGGCGTTGCCACGGTGAACGAGCTGGCCGCCCCGGTGGACCGCCCGATCCTGTTCAAGATCACGGCCTCCTCGGTGATGAACTCGTTCTTCATTCCCGCGCTGGCCGGCCAGATCTACGCGATGCCGGGCATGGAGACCAAGCTGAACGCGGTGATCAACAAGCCGGGCGAGTTCGAAGGCTTCTCCGCCAACTACAGCGGCGCCGGCTTCTCGGGCATGCGCTTCAAGTTCCACGGCCTGAACCAGGGCGACTTCGACCAATGGGTCGCCAAGGTCAAGACCGGCAAGGAAGGCGAGCTGAACCGCGCGCTCTACCAGAAGCTGGAAGTGCCCAGCGAACGTGAACCGGTGCGCCACTACGCCACCGTCGCACCCGACCTGTACGACGCCATCCTGAACCGCTGCGTCGACAGCAGCAAGATGTGCATGAAGCAGATGATGGCCATCGATGCCGAAGGCGGACTGGGCAAGCCCGGCGCATTCAACGTCGCCACCATGCAATCCTGGCAGCCCGACAACATCAATTCGCCCAAGCGCAAGTACGTCACGGCGATGTGCACCACCGAAGAATAACGATGCTCGAACACCTCGACCTCACGAAGCTGGTCTTCGGCCGCCTCTCCTGGGAGGCGATTCCCTTCCATGAGCCCATCCTGCTTGCCACCTTCGGCGGCGTGGTGCTGGGCGGCATCGCCGTCCTCATCGCCCTGACCTACTTCAAGCTCTGGGGCCCCCTGTGGCGTGACTGGATCACCAGCATCGACCACAAGAAGATCGGCATCATGTACATCATCCTGGGCCTGGTGATGCTGCTGCGCGGCTTTGCCGACGCGCTGATGATGCGCGCCCAGCAGGCGATGGCCTTCGGCGACAACGCCGGCTTCCTGCCGCCGCACCACTACGACCAGGTCTTCACCGCCCACGGCGTGATCATGATCTTCTTCGTGGCCATGCCGCTGGTCACGGGCCTCATGAACTTCGTGGTGCCGCTGCAGATCGGCGCGCGCGACGTGGCCTTCCCGTTCCTGAACAACTTCAGCTTCTGGATGACCACCTTCGGCGCCGGCCTCGTGATGGCCTCGCTGTTCGTGGGCGAGTTCGCCAAGACCGGCTGGCTCGCGTACCCGCCGCTGTCGGGCATCATCTTCAGCCCCGACGTGGGGGTCGACTACTACATATGGTCGTTGCAGATAGCGGGGGTAGGCACCCTGCTCTCCGGCGTGAACCTGCTGGCCACCATCGTGAAGATGCGCGCGCCCGGCATGACCATGATGAAGATGCCCGTCTTCACGTGGACCGCCCTGTGCACCAACGTGCTGATCGTTGCAGCCTTCCCGGTCCTGACCGCCGTGCTCGCCCTGCTGTCGCTCGACCGCTACGTCGGCACCAACTTCTTCACGAACGACATGGGCGGCAACGCCATGATGTACGTGAACCTGATCTGGATCTGGGGCCACCCCGAGGTGTACATCCTGATCCTGCCGGCCTTCGGCATCTTCTCGGAAGTGGTCTCGACCTTCTCCGGCAAGCGCCTGTTCGGCTACGCCTCGATGGTGTACGCCACGGTCGTGATCACGATCCTGTCGTACCTCGTGTGGCTGCACCACTTTTTCACCATGGGCTCCGGCGCCAGCGTGAATTCGTTCTTCGGCATCACGACCATGATCATCTCCATCCCCACGGGGGCGAAGATCTTCAACTGGCTCTTCACCATGTACCGCGGCCGGATCCGTTTCGAGCTGCCCATGATGTGGACCATCGGCTTCATGATCACCTTCGTGTTCGGCGGCATGACCGGCGTGCTGCTGGCGGTGCCCCCGGCCGACTTCGTGCTGCACAACAGCCTGTTCCTGATCGCCCACTTCCACAACGTGATCATCGGCGGCGTGCTGTTCGGCATGCTGGCCGGCATCACCTACTGGTTCCCGAAGGCCTTCGGCTACAAGCTCGACCCGTTCTGGGGCAAGTGCTCGTTCTGGTTCTGGATCGTCGGTTTCTGGACCGCCTTCATGCCGCTGTACGTGCTCGGCCTGATGGGCGTCACGCGCCGCATGAGCCACTTCCAGGACATGTCGCTGCAGATCTGGTTCCAGGTTGCCGCCTTCGGCGCCGTGCTGATCGCGCTGGGCATCGGCTGCTTCATCATCCAGCTGGTGGTGAGCTACATCCGCCGCGACTCGCTGCGCGACACCACGGGCGACCCGTGGGACGGCCGCACGCTGGAATGGTCGACCTCGTCGCCGCCGCCGGCCTACAACTTCGCGTTCACCCCGCGCATCCATGACAACGACGCCTGGTCGGACATGAAGGCCCGCGGCTACCAGCGCGCGCTGGACGGCTTCAGCCCGATCCACATGCCCAAGAACACGGCCGCCGGCTTCATCATCGCGGCGCTGAGCGCGGTGCTCGGCTTCGCCATGATCTGGCAGATGTGGCTGCTGGCCGGCGTGAGCTTCGTTGCCATGCTCGTCGCCATCATCGTCCACACCTTCAACTACAAGCGCGACTACCACATCCCCACGGATGAAGTCGTTCGCACCGAAGACGCGCGCACGCGCCTCCTGGCTGCCCATGTCTAACAGTACCGCCCTCCCCTCCCACACGAACACCGTGGGCAACGCCTCGAGCGTGCCCACCTTCGAGCTGTTCAACGTCCGCAACGAAGACCACCATCCGGAGAACGGGACCCTGCTGGGGTTCTGGCTCTACCTGATGAGCGACTGCCTGATCTTCGCGTGCCTGTTCGCGGTGTACGGCGTGCTGGGCCGCAGCTACGCGGCCGGCCCCTCGGGCGCCGACCTGTTCGACCTGCCGCTGGTGGCGATGAACACCTCGCTGCTGCTGCTGTCGTCCATCACGTATGGCTTCGCCATGCTCGAGATGCAGCGCAGGCGCATGCGCGGCGTGCTGGTCTGGCTGGCCATCACCGGCCTGCTGGGCGCGGGCTTCATCGGCCTGGAGCTGTATGAGTTCGCGCACCTGATCCACGAAGGCGCCGGCCCGCAACGCAGCGCGTTCCTGTCGTCGTTCTTCGCGCTGGTGGGCACCCACGGCCTGCACGTGACCTTCGGCATCGTCTGGCTCATCGTGCTGATGGTCCAGCTGCCCAAGCACGGCTTCACCGCCGCCAACCGCCGCCGCCTGATGTGCCTGTCGATGTTCTGGCACTTTCTGGACGTGGTCTGGATCGGCGTCTTCACCTTCGTGTACCTGATGGGATCGCTGCAATGAGCGCGCATATCGACACCGCCGGCCACGGCGCACACGGCCATGACGACCACGGCCACGACGACGGCCCCGTGAGCCACAGCACCTTCAAGGGCTACATGACCGGCTTCGTGCTGGCCGTGATCCTCACCGCCATTCCGTTCTGGCTGGTGATGGCCAAGGTGTTCGACAAGCCGAACACCACCGCCCTGGTGATCCTGGCCTTCGCCGTGGTGCAGATCGTGGTGCACATGGTGTACTTCCTGCACATGGACGCCAAGTCCGAAGGCGGCTGGAACCTGCTGGCGCTGATCTTCACCATCGTCGTCGTGGTCATCACGCTGGCCGGCTCGCTGTGGGTCATGTATCACATGAACACCAACATGATGCCGTCCATGCACGACATGAAGAACATGCCCTGATGGCGGCAGCAGTCCGCCAGCGTTCAGCCGCCGCGCGGGTGGCGCTGGCGGTCTGCGCCGTCCTTGCCTTTGCCGGCTTCGCCGCGCTGGGCACCTGGCAGGTCGAGCGCCGCGCCTGGAAGCTCGATCTCATCGCCCGCGTCGAACAACGCGTGCACGCCCCGGCCTCCACGCCGCCCGGGCGAACCGAATGGCCCACCGTCAACGCGGCCAACGACGAATACCGGCATGTCCGCCTTGCCGGCACATTCCTCCACGAAAAGGAAGCCCTGGTCCAGGCCAGCACCCGTCTCGGTGCCGGCTTCTGGGTACTGACCCCGCTGCGCACCGCCGACGGCAGCGTGGTGATGGTCAACCGCGGCTTCGTGCCGCCCGAGGCGCGCGAGCGCTCCGCGCGCACCGCCGCCGAGCCCCAGGGCGAAGTTGCCGTCGCCGGCCTGCTGCGCCTGAGCGAACCCAAGGGCGGCTTCCTGCGCAAGAACGACCCTGCCGCCGACCGCTGGTTCTCGCGCGACGTGCAGGCCATTGCGCAGGCGCGCGGGCTCACGGACGTCGCGCCCTACTTCGTGGACGCGGAAGCGAGCCCGGCCGCTTCTCCGGCCGCGAATGCAGCCGCCGCATCGAGCGCATCCGACACCCCCGCCTGGCCCGCCGGCGGCCTGACGGTCATCGCCTTCCCCAACAGCCACCTGGTCTACGCCCTCACGTGGTACGGCCTGGCGCTCATGGTGCTCATTGCCGCCTGGTTCGTGCGGCGCGGCGAAAATGCGGCGCATGCCGACACCCGCCGCACCGAAGATGCCCGCCGCCACTGAGGCGGTCGCGGGGGAGCTGCACGCCCCCCGCGCCGGGGTCGCCAGCCTGGACAACGCCACCGGTCACCAGAACATGCAGCAGCTGATCCAGCTGCGCTGGTTCGCGGTGGTCGGGCAGGTGGCCACCATCCTGGTGGTGCACTACGGCTTCGACATCCGGCTGCCGCTGGACCACATGCTGCAGGTGCTGACCTGCCTGGCGCTGTTCAACATGGTGAGCCTGCTGCGCTCGCGCAACCACCGGCGCGTGACCAACGGCGAACTGTTCCTCGCGCTGCTGGTCGACGTGGCCACGCTCACGGCCCAGCTCTACCTGAGCGGCGGCGCGACCAACCCCTTCGTGTTCCTGTTCCTGCTGCAGGTGACGCTGGGCGCGGTGCTGCTCAAGCCCTGGTCGACCTGGACCATCGTGGTCATCACCAGCATCTGCTTTGCCGGGCTGGCGCTGTTCTCGCGCCCGCTCGCGCTGCCGCTGGACCACCAGCGCGGCCTGTCGAGCCCCTACGTGCAGGGCATGCTGGTGTGCTTCGCGCTGAACGCCGCGCTGCTGGTGATCTTCATCACCCGCATCAGCCGCAACCTGCGCGCGCGCGACGCCCGCCTGGCCGACCTGCGCCAGCGCGCCTCCGAGGAAGAACACATCGTTCGCATGGGCCTGCTGGCCTCCGGCGCCGCGCACGAACTGGGCACGCCGCTGGCCACGCTGGCGGTGATCCTGGGCGACTGGCGCCGGCTGCCGCACTTCAACTCCGACCCCGAGCTGCTGACCGAGGTGGCCGAGATGGAGCTGCAGATCCAGCGCTGCAAGAGCATCGTGAGCGGCATCCTGCTGTCGGCCGGCGAGGCGCGCGGCGAGTCGTCCGAGGAGACCACCGTCAGCACCTTCCTGGACGACCTGATCGTGGAATGGCGCACCACCCGCCCGGTGGAAGACTTCGAGTACGACAACCGTTTTGGCCGGGACCTGCCCATGGTCTCCGACTCGGCGCTCAAGCAGATGATCTGCAACGTGCTCGACAATGCGCTGGAGGCGTCGCCGCACTGGCTGCGCCTGGAGGCGGCGCACGACGCCGACGCGCTGACGATCACCGTCACCGACGCGGGCCCCGGCTTCCTGCCGGGCATCCTGAAGGAGTTCGGCAAACCCTACCAGTCGAGCAAGGGCCGCCCCGGCGGCGGCCTGGGGCTGTTCCTGGTCGTGAACGTGGCGCGCACGGTGGGCGGCCGCGTGGCGGCGGGCAACCGGCCCGAGGGCGGCGCGGTCGTGAAGATCACGCTGCCGCTGGCGGCCATCGTGCTGGAAGAGGACGAAGCCGACGAGGACCTCGAAGAGGACTTGAAGGACGGCCTGAAGGACGGCATGAACGAAGAATTCGAAGGGGAGCGCAAGCTCCCCGGCAGCGAGACCATCGAAACGGAAGCCCATGAGCGAAACCGGAGCTGAGCGCCAGTTGCTGATCGTCGAGGACGACGACGCCTTCGCGCGCACGCTCGGGCGCTCGTTCGAGCGCCGCGGCTATGCCGTGGCGCAGGCGGGCAACCTCGCCGAGGTCGAGGCGCTGCTGGCCTCCCTGTCGCCGGGCTTCGCCGTGGTCGACCTGAAGCTCAACGGCGAGGCCTCGGGCCTGGCCTGTGTGCAGATGCTGCACCGGCACAACCCCAAGATGCTGATCGTGGTGCTCACGGGCTTCGCCAGCATCGCCACCGCGGTGGAAGCCATCAAGCTGGGCGCCTGCCACTACCTGGCCAAGCCGTCGAACACCGACGACATCGAGGCCGCCTTCGGCCGCGCCACCGGCACCACCGAGGTGGAGCTGACCAACCGCTCCACGTCGATCAAGACGCTCGAATGGGAGCGCATCCACGAGACGCTGGCCGAGACCGGCTTCAACATCTCGGAGACCGCGCGCAGGCTCGGCATGCACCGGCGCACGCTGGCCCGCAAGCTGGGCAAACAGCAGGTCAAGTAAGCTGGGCGGGCACGGTGCGCTTCTTGCAAGCCCGCCATGGCATTCACCGCATTCACCGCACTTGCATGAGGTACCGATGACCGCTCGTTCGCAGACGCAAGCTTCGCCCCGCACCTCTGTCCTGGCCGCGCGCGACCAGACGGCGATGGAAGAACTCTTCAACGCCTTGAGCCACGGCCTGGGCCTGGCGCTGGCCATTGCCGCGCTGCCCATCCTGGTCTACAGCGCGGTGCACAAGGGCCAGGCCGCGGGCGTGGTCGGTGCGTGCCTGTTCGCGGGCACGGCCATCGTGCTGTACCTGATCTCCACGCTGTACCACGCACTGCCCATGGGCCGCGCCAAGGCCTGGTTCAACCGGCTGGACCACGCGGCCATCTACCTGTTCATCGCGGGCAGCTACATGCCCTTCTTGTTCGGCGTGCTGCGCGGGCCGCTGGGGTGGACGCTGTTCGGCGCCATCTGCGCGGCGGCCGCGCTGGGCGTGAGCGCCAAGCTGTTCAACAGGCTGCAGCATCCGCTGTGGTCCACCGGCCTTTACGTGGCGATGGGCTGGATGGCGCTGATGGCCGCCGTGCCGCTGTACGAGCGCATGTCGGCGGCGGGCCTGGGCTGGCTGGTGGCCGGCGGGCTGTTCTACACGGCCGGCGCGGTGGTGTTCCTGTTCGACAACAAGGTGCGCTACGCCCATTCGGTGTGGCACCTGTTCGTGCTGGCGGGCAGCACCTGCCACTTCTTCGCGGTGCTCTGGCACTCGCACGGCTGAGTTCGCACGGCTGAATTCGCACGGCTGAATTCGCACAGCCGGGCGACCTCTTCAATAGTGCGGCGGCAACTCGTCGCGCGGGTTGCTCCCCGAGCCGTCCTGCATCGCGTTCTGGCTCTGCTCTCTCAGCTGCGTGACCTGCACGATCAGACGGTCGATCTGCTGCTGCTGGCGGTAGATCGTCATGTTGAGCTGGTCCAGCAGGTCTTCGGCATAGCTCGACTTGATCTCGAGTTCGGTCACGCGTTCGGCCAGGGCGTCGGGTTGGTTTTCCATGGCGCTATTGGACAGGAAGACCGACCCGCTTTTGTGACGCCTTGCCTGGTTCCGATCAGCGCCGCACCTTCGCCTCGAGCAGGTCGCCCATGCCGATGCGTTTCGCGAACGCGATGCGCACGCGCTCCGACACCTCGAACACCTCCGCGGCGCCGTCGCCCACGAAATCGATCAGCGAGCGCATCGGCCGCGTGCCCGTGGGCAGGCCCACGATGCGCACGATCTCGTCGGCCACGGCCTGCGGGTCGGCGTTGTCGGGCGTGAGTGCCGACAGGCGATCGCCGATCTGGTCCATCACGCCGTCGTAGCGGGCGTAGGCGGCGGCGGTGGCCGCGTCGGCCGGCTTGCCCGCGCTCGGAAAATGGTCGGTGCCCCGGGTGAAGGCGCCCGGCACGACGATGGACGTCTCGATGCCGAAGCGCGCGATCTCGTAGGCCAGCGTCACCGCCAGCGAATCCATCGCGGCCTTGGCCGCGCCGTACGGCCCCATGAACGGCGGAAAGCCGCCCTTGGTGGTGGTGCTGCCGATCCACAGCATCAGCCCCGACTCCTGCTTGCGCAGGTAGGGCAGCACCGCGCGGTTCACGCGCTGCGCGCCGAGCACGTTGGTGTCGAACACCTTGGCGATTTCGTCGGGGGTGAACGCCTCGGTGGGGCCGACCACCAGGTGGCCGGCGTTCTGCATCACCACGTCGAGGTGGCCCTGCTCGCGCACGACGGCCGCGGCGGCGGCGTCGGCCGATGCCTGCGAGAGCACGTCGAGTTCGAGCGGGTGCAGCTGGATGTTCCTCGCCGCGGCGAGCGCGCGCAGTTCGGCGGCACGGCCCGCGTTGCGGCCCGCGATGTCGCGCATCGACGCGTAGACGACGTGGCCCGCCTCCGCCAGCGATTGCGCGCTGAGCTTGCCGATGCCGGTGCCCGCGCCGGTGACGAGGATGATCTGCTTTGGCATGTGTGTTCTCCGTGTGTCGGGTTGCGCCGGCGCGGCCTCAGGCGATGCCGCCGTTGGCGCGCAGGACCTGGCCGTTGACCCAGCCCGCGTCGGGGCCCGCAAGGAACGACACCACCGAGGCGATGTCCCCGGGCTGGCCCAGGCGCTGCAGCGGCGGCATCCTGGCGAAGGCCTGGATCTGCTCCTCGGTCTTGCCGTCCAGGAACAGCGAGGTGGCGATCGGGCCCGGCGCCACGGCGTTCACCGTGATGTCGCGGCCGCGCAGCTCCTTGGCGAACACGTGCGTGAAAGCCTCGACCGCCGCCTTGGTGGCGTTGTAGATCGCATAGCCCGGCATGTTCAGCGCCAGCGTGGTGCTCGAGAAGTTGACGATGCGCCCGCCGTCGTTCAGGCGCGTGGCGGCTTCGCGCAGCGTGTTGAAGGTGCCGCGCACGTTGATGTCGAAGCTCTGGTCGTACAGCGCGTCGGTGTGCGCGGCCAGCGGCGCCACCTTGAGCACGCCGGCGTTGTTGACGAGCACGTCGGCCTTGCCGAGCTGCGCCTCGACCGTGTCGAACAGGGCGCGCACCTCGTCGGCCTTCGACACATCGGCCTTCACCGCGATCGCCCTGGCGCCGGCGGCCTGCAGCTCGGCGACCAGCGCCTCGGCCTGCGCCGGGCTGGCGGCATAGTTGACGGCAACGGCGAAACCGTCATTGGCGAGGCGCTGCGCGACGGCGGCGCCGATGCCGCGCGACGCGCCGGTGACGATGGCGACCTGGGAGTTCGTGGGCTTGTTCATGGCTGTGTTTCCTTTGCAGTGGTGAGTGGGTGGGGCGAATGATCGATCGTTCCGCTGCAAAGATAATCAGCCGCATATCGCCATTACCATTCCATTTACTTCAACAATAAATGCAGGCATCGCCCATGGACCGCTTCCAGGAAATGCAGGCCTTCGTGCGCATCGCCGAGCGCCAGAGCTTTACGCAGGCGTCGGAAGACCTGCAGATTCCGCGCGCCACCGTCACCAACCTGATCAAGCGCGTCGAGCAACGCATCGGCACCCGCCTGCTCGAGCGCACCACGCGCACGGTGCGCCTCACGCAGGACGGCGAGGCCTACTACCGCCGCTGCGTGCGGCTGCTGGCCGACGTCGAGGAAGCCGAAGGCCTGTTCCGCGACGAGGCGCCCAAGGGCCTGCTGCGCGTGAACCTGCAGGGCACGCTGGCGCGGAACTTCGTGGTGCCCGCGCTGCCCGCCTTCCTGGCGCGCTACCCCGAGCTGGAACTGCACATCGGCGAGGACGACCGGCTGGTGGACCTGGTGCGCGAAGGCGTCGACTGCGTGCTGCGCGCGGGCAACCTGCAGGACTCGTCGATGGTCGCGCGGCGCGTGGCGCTGCTGGCGCAGGTGACGGTCGCGAGCCCGGCCTACCTGGCGGCGCACGGCGAGCCCCGGAGCGTGGAGGCGCTGGCCGCGCACCGCGCCGTCAACTACATCTCGAGCGCCACGGGCAAGGCGGTGCCGCTCGAGTTCACGGTGGAGGGCCGCGTGACGACGGTGCAGCTGGGCGGCATCGTGTCGGTCACCGGCGCCGACCTGTACACCGGCGCGGCCGTCGCGGGCCTAGGGCTGGTGCAGGTGCCGCGCTACCGCGTGGCCGGCGAACTGGCCGATGGCCGGCTGCAGGTGCTGCTGCCCGGGTTCGCGCCGCCGCCGATGCCGGTGTCGGTGCTGTATTCGCAGAACCGCCAGCTGTCGTCGCGCGTGCGTGTGTTCACGCAGTGGCTGCGCGACATCTTCGAGGCGGCCGGGACCTGAGCCCTTTCAGCGGGCGGGCGACTCCAGCGCCACGGCGGCTTCTTCAGGTTCCGGTTCATGCGCCGGCGCCTCGCCGCGCAGGAACACGAACACCACCAGCGCCGTCAGCACGGTCACGCCGGCCAGCACGCACAGCAGCGTGCCGAACGCCGCGCCGTAGGCCTGCAGCAGCGCCGCGCGGTCCATGCCGGGCAGCAGGGCCAGCGCCTGCGACAGGTCGCCGGTGGTCACGCGCTGCGCGGCCTGCGATGCCGATGCCGCAGGCCCCAGCCGCGCCGCAACCAGCGCCGTCAGGCCCGCGCCCACCAGCGCCAGCGCGATCCCCTCGCCCGCCACGCGCACGGTGTTGAAGATGCCCGAGGCCATGCCCGCGCGCTCGCGCGGCACCACGCTCACGGCGAGCCCGTCCATCAGGCCCCAGGGCAGGCCGATGCCCGCGCCGATCAGCAGCAGCGCGCCCGCCAGCTCGTGCAGCGGCGCGCCCGGCGCGCAGCGGCCGAGCCAGAACAGGCCCGCCGCGCACGCCAGCAGCCCCGCCGCGGAAATCGCCCCGGCAGAGAACCGGTGCGCCAGCGAGGCCGCCAGCGTGGGCACGATGAGGATCGGCCCCGACAGCGCGAACATGAAGCTGCCCGCCTCCAGCGCGCTGCGCCCTTCCAGCCCGATGAAGCGGATCGGCAGCAGCACCAGCAGCACGACGAAGCCATAGGCCGGCGCGGCGGCCAGCAGTTGCACGCCGACGAAGCGCGGAATGCGCAACAGCGACAGGTCGAGCATCGGGTGCGCCACGCGCCGCTCGATGGCAATGAAGGCCGCGCCCATCAGCACCGCACCCGCGAGCGCGCCTAAGACCCACGCGCTGCCCCAGCCGCTGTCGGGCGCCTGCAGCACACCCAGCGTCAGCAGGCTCAGCGCGGCGGTGAAGCTGACGGTGCCCGGCAGGTCGAGCCCCATCGCCTGCAGGTTGCGCGACTCGCGCATGCCGGGCGCGGCGATGCACAGCGCCGCGAGGCTCACCGCGCCGGGGCTCAGCATCACGGCCTGCCAACCGAAGGTCTCGGCCAGCCAGCCCGAAAGAATGGCGCCGCACGACAGCCCCACGCCGAACGAGGTGCCGATCAGGCTGAACGCCCGCGTGCGCGCCGCGCCGTCGAACACCTGCGCCAGCGCCGCCGTGCCCGCCGCGAAGGCCGCGGCCGAGCCCAGCCCCTGCAGCGCGCGCGCCAGGTCGAAGGCCACGATGCCGGGCGCCAGCGTCAGCAGCGCGCTGCTCAGCGCCACCACCGCAAGGCCCTGCAGGAACACGCGCTTGCGCCCGTAGGCATCGGCCAGCGCGCCGGCGGCCATCAGCGTGGCGCCGAAGCTCAGCATGAAGGCGTTGGTCACCCAGTTGAGCTGCACCGGGCTGCCGCCCAGCGCGCCGTGGATGGCGGGCAGCACCACCGCCGGGCCGGTGAAGCTCAACGGCATGCCCAGCGCGGCCAGGCAGACGGCGGCGAGCAGCCAGTTCTTGGAAGAAGTCGAGGACATCGGGGGTTTCGCACAAAGGAAGAAGCGGGAGCACGAAGATAAAAAGGATTCAATGAAAGAAGAATGGCACCATTGATCCTCAGACCCCCAACCCAAGGTTGCCAATCCATGGACAGTTTCAGCGGACTCGAATCCTTCGTGCGCGCGGCGGACCTGTTGAGCTTCGCCAAGGCCGGCCGGTTGCTGGGCATCTCGGCGTCGGCGGTGGGCAAGAACGTCGCGCGGCTCGAGCAGCAGCTCGGCGTGCGCCTGTTCAACCGCACCACGCGCCACACGCGGCTCACCCAGGAAGGCGCGATGTTCCACGAGCGCTGCCGCCGCATCCTCGACGAGCTGGACGACGCGCGGGCCATGATGCAGGACGCCGTGGCCGCGCCGCGCGGCCGCCTGCGCGTGAGCCTGCCGACCATCGGCTACCGATTCCTGCTGCCGGTGTTGCCGGCCTTCAAGGCGCGCTACCCCGAGATCGAGCTCGACCTCGACTTCAACGACCGGCTGGTCGACGTGATCGCCGAGGGTGTCGACGTGGCCATCCGCAGCGGCGACCTCGTCGACTCGCAACTGATCGCGCGGCGCCTCGGCCCGTTCCAGTTTGTGCTGGTGGCCTCGCCGGCCTACCTGGCGCGCCACGGCGTGCCCCAGGTGCCGGGCGACCTGGCGCGCCACGCCTGCCTGCGCTACAAGTTCGCCACCGGCGGCAAGGTCGAGGAATGGAACCTGCCCGGCCTGCCCGAGCAACTGCCGCCCGGCCTGCTGTGCAACAACATGGAAGCGATGCTGGGCGCCGCCATCGCCGGACTCGGCGTGGCCTACATGCCCGACTTCCTGGCGCGCGATTCGCTGGGCCGCGGCGAGCTGCAGCGCGTGCTGGCCACGCACCTGGCGCGGCAGGGACAGTTCTCCGCGCTGTGGCCGTCGAGCCGGCAGCTGTCGCCGAAGGTGCGGGCGTTCGTGGACTTCGCGGGGGAGCACATGTTCAGGGAAGAAGACATCGCGGCATTCGCGGCGACGCCATCAAGCGCTTTTCCGAAGCCGGCGCGCGCCTGACCCTCGCGGGGAACGGCGATGCCCAGCGCACGGGGCGCGCGCTCTTCTCAAGGTCCTCGCGCTCGGCGACGATGAGATCGCGCGGCGCTGCTTTCAGTCTGCAGCCGGTGGGTTCGCCGACCTGAAAAGCCTGCCCATGCGCCGTTGGGTCAGCGCCGCATGAGTCGGGCCAGTCGCGAGCGCGGCCCTTGGCTCCTACGCGGCCTGCGTGAGTTCGTCGCCCGCCTGTTCGGCGACAGTGCTGACAGGCGCCTCTTCGGACTTGGCGCTTTCCGCGATCACGGGCTTCGAGGGTTCCGGCTCGATGGCGATCGCGGCTGCGACGACAGGCGCCACTTCCGCGGGCTTGGCGCTCTCCTCAGCTTCCGCTTTCACGGGCTCCGGCTGCTCCACCGGCACAGGTGCTGCGGCGGGGGCCGCAACCGGCGCTGCAACAGGTGCTGCCGCCGCGGCAACGGGCGCCGCTTCAACAGGCTTCGCGCTCTCGACGACCACCGGCTTGGCAGCCTCGACCTTCGCGGTTGCCGGCGCGGCAGCAGGCGCGGCAACGGCAGGCGCCACCGTCACCGCCACTTCCGCGGCCTTGGCCACCTTGGCAGGCTTCACCCCGTCCGCGGCCACCGTCTTCGCGGCGGCAGCCGGCTTCGTCGCCTCCGCCTTCACCGCCGCCACGGGCTTCGCGGCCTCGGCCTTCACCGGCTCGCTCTGCGCAACCCGGCTCAGCGCCAGCGCGGCCTTCAGCGGGAACAGCGTGCGCTCGTCGCCCTGCGCCGTGTTGCTCACCGTGGTGCCGTGGCTCTCGTCCAGGCTGGCGGTGCGCACCGCGTCCAGCCGGTGCGTGGGCACCATGAACGGCGAGTGCGTGGTGTAGAGGATCTGGTTGCCGAAGTCGGCCTCGAAATGCGCCAGCAGGTCGGCCTGCGAGTGCGCGTGCAGGTGCAGGCCCGGCTCGTCCAGCAGCAGCACGGCATCTTCCGCACCGCCGCCCTGCGTGTCGGCAAAGAAGGTGACGTAGAACGAGAAGAACCACTGGAAGCCGCGGCTGCGCTCGTCCAGGTTCACTTCGACCTCGTAGGCCTCGCCGGCGTCCGACACCAGCGTGTCCAGGTGCTGTCCGTCGAGGTTGAAGCGCACCTTCAGCGGGCGGTCCTTCCACAGGCGGCGAATTTCGGCCGTCACCACCGAGCCGGCGCGGTTGACCAGCTGGTTGCGCGTGGCCAGGTCGTTCTTCTCCAGCAGGCCCTGCAGTTGCCGCGGGTCGAGCCCCGCCACCTTGCACAGCTTGCCGAAGCTCTGCTGCGCGGGCGTGAGCTGCCCCCAGCCCTGGCGGCCCAGGTACTCGGCGATGTTCTGGCGGCCCGGCAGCGCGGGGTATTCGTCCACGTAGATGAAGCGCGGCAGCTTCTCGAGCACCCAGGCCTGTGCGCGCGCGAGCGCCGGTTCGTCGTTGGCAATGGACCGCGCCTGTTCCTCCAGCTCGGCCAGCATCTGGTCCTGCTTGTCGCTGAGCTCGGCGTCGGCCGCGGCCAGCGCCTTGCGCAGCGCCTGCATGGCCTGCACCGCGCCGGCCGACCACTTGACGTGGTCGGGACTCATGATCATCGCGGCGTCGAAGGTGTCGGCCTCCTGCTCGAGCGCGGCGCGCGCTTCCTCGGCCACCTTCTCGGCGGCGGCCTTCACGGCCGGCACGATCTTGCGGACCTTGCCCTTGATGTCGCTCACGTCGAGCGACAGCGGCGCGAGGCCTTCGAGCCCGGCCGAGCGCGAGGCGGCATAGCCCCGGCTCGCGGTGACGTGGCGCACGCCGGCCGCGCGCGGCAGGATCTCGGCCAGCGCGGCCTGTTCGCTGTCGTCCAGGCGCCAGCGCGTGAACACGACCGGCGTGTCGGCGGTGCACGCTTCCAGGCGGCGGTGGCGCGGAAAGTCCTTGATGGGGCTGAGTTCGACCAGGCCTTCCGCCGGGTTCAGGCTGTGGAGTGCGCGCAGCAGGTTCGATTTGCCGCTGTCATTTCGACCGAGGATCGCCGTGATCTGCGAGGAATCGATGAGGCCGCTGTCGTTGATCGAGCGAAAGTTGGTGATCTGGAATGACGCCAAGCGCATGCAGGAATTTCTCTTCTGAATTGAATACGGGGTCGGGGAATGTATTGCATCCCCGACCCCGTCTTGCCGATGACAGAAGAAAAAAACCTGCGCCTTGTTCCGTGCCCTGTTCCGTGCCCTGTTCCGTGCCCTGTTTCTCGCCTTATTTCGCGCCTTATTCCGCCGCGCGCCGCAGCGTGTCCACCACCGGCCGGCGCAGCACGTCGCGCAGCCCCCACCAGCCGGCGCCCAGCGCCAGCACCGCGCCGGCCAGCGCACCGGCCAGCGGCACCACGGGCGACGCGGTCCAGGTGAACTCGAACACGTAGCGCGCCAGCGCCCAGCCGATGGCCGAGGCCACGATGCTCGCGAGGAAGCCCGCGAGCAGGCCGACGCCCGCCAGCTCGGCGCGCTGCACCTGGCGCAGCAGGCTGGCACGCGCGCCCACCGCGCGCATCACCGCGAACTCGCGCGCGCGCTCCTCGCGCGTGGCCGTCACCGCGGCGAACAGCACCACGAGGCCGGCGGCCAGCGTGAAGCCGAACAAGAACTCCACCGCGCGAATCACCTGGTCGAGCACGCGCTGCACCTGGTTGATGGTGGCGCTCATGTCCACGTTGGTCACGTTCGGGTAGCTGCGCACCAGCGCGTTGTCGAAGCCGCGCGTCTCGGGCGCGCGGAAGGCGCCCATGTAGGTGGTGGGCACGTCGGCCAGCGAGGCCACCGTGTACATCACGAAGAAGTTGGCGTGCAGCGAGCCCCAGTCGACCTTGCGCAGCGAGGTGATGCGCGCGTCGTTCTGCATGCCGCCGATGTCGAAGCGCAGCGAGTCGCCCAGCTTCAGGCCCAGCGTCTCGGCCAGGCCCTCTTCCACGCTCACCTCGCCCTTGGCGTCGGGCGTCCACTTGCCGGCCGTGATGCTGTTGTGTTCGGGCGCCTGCACGCTGTTGCTCAGGTTGAACTCGCGGTCGACCAGGCGCTTGGCGCGGTCTTCGGCGTAGTCGTCGGGCGTCACCGGCTTGTCGTTGATGGCGATCAGCCGGCCGCGGATCATCGGGTACCAGTCGAACTTGCCCACGCCCGCGTCGCGCAGCGACTTCTGGAAGGCCTCGCTCTGGTCGGGCATGACGTTGATGACGAAGCGGTTCGGCGCATCGGGCGGCGTGGCCTTTCGCCAGCTCGCCACGAGGTCGGTGCGCAGCAGCACCAGCAGCACCAGCGCCAGCAGGCCCACCGACAGCGCGCTGACCTGCACCACCGCATAGGCCGGCCGCGCCGAGATCTGCCGCGTGGCCAGCACCAGCCAGCGCGGCGCGGTGGTCTCGTTCACGCTGCGGCGCAGCACCTTCACCGCCAGCCAGCTCAGCAACGCGAACACGGCCACCGCGCCCGCGAAGCCGCCGACCGCGATCAGGCCCAGCTTGATGTCGCTGCTCGCCGCCATCAGCAGCGCCGCGAAGCCCGCCACGCCGATGCCCAGCACCGCCAGTGACGCCGGCTTGAGCCCGCCCACGTCGCGCCGGATCACGCGCAGCGGCGGCACCTTGGCCAGTTGCAGCACCGGCGGCAGGCCGAAGGCGAACAGCAGCGTCAGCCCCATGCCCAGGCCGAAGGCCACGGGCCACAGCGTGGCGGCCGGCAGCGCGGTTTCGACCAGCCCCGCCAGCAGCAGCACGAACGCGTAGTGCACCCCGAAGCCGATGGCCACGCCCAGCCCGCTGGCCACGATGCCGATCACCGCGAACTCGAAGGCGTAGGCCGCGGCGATGGTGCGCTGGCTCTGGCCGAGCACGCGCAGCATCGCGCAGTCGTCCAGGTGGCTGGCCGCGAAGCCGCGCGCGGCCAGCGCCACGGCCACCGCCGACAGCAGCGCCGCGAGCAGCGCCACCAGGCTCAGGAATTTCTCCGCGCGGTCGAGCGTCTGGCGCATCTCGGGGCGGCCGCCCTCGAAGGAGTCGAGCCGCACGCCGCGCTGGTCGCCCTTCTTGAGCGTGGCATCGGCCCAGTCGGTGAAGCGCTTCACCGCCGCGTCGTTGCCAGCCACCGCATAGCGGTAGCCTACGCGGCTGGCCGGCTGCACGAGCCCGGTGCGCGCCACATCGGCCTGGTTGAGCATCACGCGCGGCGAGAAGCTCATGAAGCCGGCGCCGCGGTCGGGCTCCAGCGTGATCACGCGGCCCACGCGCAGGCTGGTGTCGCCCAGCAGCAGCGGGTCGCCCACCTTCAGGCCGAGCGAGTCGAGCAGCGAGGCGTCGACCCACACCTCGCCCGCGGGCGGAATGTCGCGCGTGACCGCGCCGGCGCCCTCGAGCGTGGCCGAGGTCTGCAGGCTGCCGCGCAGCGGGTAGCCCGCGGTCACGGCCTTCAGTGCCACCAGCTTGCTGGCGCCGCCTTGCGCGTCGTCGGCGCGCGCCATGGTCGGGAAGCCGTAGGTGCCGGTGCCTTGCAGGCCCAGCGATTTCGCCTGTGCCACGAAGGCTTCTGGTGTCGGGTTGTCGCTGACCACCACCGCGTCGCCGCCCAGCAGCTGGCGCGCATCGCGCTTCAGGCCGCCCTGCAGGCGGTCGGCGAAGAAGCCGACGGCGGTGAGCGCGGCCACGGCCAGCACCACGGCAACGATCAAGAGGCGCAGCTCGCCGGCACGCAGGTCGCGCCAGAGCGTGCGCCAGCCAAGGCGGAGGGAGGCATTCATGGCCGCGACGATAGCCCAGAGGCCCGCGCACGGCGGGATTCAAGGGTTATTGCGGGGTCATTGGCCACCGATTGCAGGTGTTGGCCTACTTGATCGCATCCGGTCGCTGTCGCATGATCCGAAAAAACACCCCGGTGCGCCGATCAGGCATTTCCTGCCGGTCGCATCGGGGGAAGCAAAAACATTCCACTATCTGACCGTCCTTTCCCCCGAAGGAGTGTCGATGCCGAGATGTCAGCGCCTGCCAATCCTGGGCCTCTGCCTGGGCCTCGGTGTGCTGTTGAGCGCCTGCGACCCCAAGCCGGCCGCCAACACAGCGCAGAGTGCACCGAGCGCGCCTGCCGCCGCCCCTTCGGGCGCCAGCCCCGCCGGCATCAAGCCCGCCGACTCCGGCGACAAGGTCGAATCTTCCGCTGAGCACAAGGGCCCTTCCGAAGGCGGCACGGCCGTCGGCGGCATGAGCGGGCCGAACGGCGGCAGCAGCTCCGGCGGCGCGGCACCCGCGCCCAGCGGCGGCGACGGCACGGCGTCCAAGTAGCGCGCGGCACAGCGACTCGCCAGAACCAGTTTCCCCACGCAAAGAAGAAGCACCCGATGAAACACCCCACTTCAGCGCTGCAGGAGGTTGTGTCATGGACATGAACCGCCGGCAATTCTTCCGCGTCAGCAGCGCGGGGCTGGTCGGTTCCAGCATCGTGGCGCTCGGCTTCTCGCCGACCGCCGCGCTGGCCGAGGCCCGCAACTTCAAGCTCGCGCGCACCACCGAGACGCGCAACACCTGCCCCTACTGCTCGGTAGGCTGCGGGCTCATCATGTACAGCCTGGGCGACAAGGCGAAGAACGTGGTGTCCGACATCCTCCACATCGAGGGCGACGCCGACCACCCCGTGAACCGCGGCACGCTGTGCCCCAAGGGCGCGGGCCTGCTGGACTTCGTGCACAGCCCCAACCGTCTGAAGTACCCCGAGGTGCGCGAGGCCGGCGGCACCGAGTGGAAGCGCATCGGCTGGGACGACGCGCTCGACCGCATCGCCAAGCTGCTCAAGGCCGACCGCGACGCCAACTTCCAGACCACCAACGCCGAAGGCAAGACGGTGAACCGCTGGACCAGCTCCGGCATGCTGTGCGCCTCGGCCTCCTCCAACGAAACGGGCTACATCACCCACAAGGCATTCCGCTCGACCGGAATGCTGGTGTTCGACAACCAGGCACGCGTTTGACACGGACCGACGGTGGCCAGTCTGGCCCCGACGTTCGGCAGAGGCGCAATGACCAACCACTGGCAGGACATCCAGAACGCGGATGTCGTGCTGATCATGGGCGGCAACGCGGCCGAAGCGCATCCGTGCGGCTTCAAGTGGGTCATCGAGGCCAAGAAGCAGAACAAGGCGCGCCTGGTGGTGGTCGACCCGCGCTTCACGCGCTCGGCCGCCATGGCCGACTACTACGCGCCGGTGCGCGCGGGCTCGGACATCGCGTTCCTCGCGGGGGTCGTCAACTACCTGCTGGGCAACGAGAAGATCCAGACGGAGTACGTGCGCAACTACACCAATGCGCCGTTCATCGTCGGGCCCGACTACAGGTTCGAGGACGGCCTGTTCAGCGGCTACAACGCCGAGAAGCGCAACTACGACCCCAAGTCGTGGAACTACGCGCTCGACGAACAGGGCATGGCCAAGGTCGACATGACCATGCAGGACCCGCAGTGCGTGCTGCAGGTCATGAAGCGCCACTACGCGCGCTACACGCCCGAGATGGTGAGCCGCATCACGGGCACGCCGCAGGACAAGTTCCTGAAGGTGTGCGAGTACATCGCGAGCACCAGCGTGCCCACGCGCACCATGACCATCATGTACGCGCTGGGCTGGACGCAGCACAGCCAGGGCTCGCAGATGATCCGCACCGGCGCCATCGTGCAGCTGCTGCTGGGCAATATCGGCGTGGCGGGCGGCGGCATGAACGCGCTGCGCGGGCACAGCAACATCCAGGGCCTGACCGACCTGGGGCTGCTGTCGAACTCGCTGCCGGGCTACATGTCGCTGGCGCGTGACGGCGAGCAGACGCTGGACGACTACTACAAGACCCGCGCGCTGAAGCCGCTACGGCCCAACCAGATGAGCTACTGGCAGAACTACCCGAAGTTCTTCGTCAGCATGCAGAAGTCGTGGTGGGGCGACGCGGCCACGGCGCAAAACGACTGGGCCTTTCACTACCTGCCCAAGATCGACAAGCTCTACGACGTGCTGCAGGCCTTCGAGCTGATGAACCTCGGCAAGCTCAACGGCTACATCTGCCAGGGCTTCAACCCGGTGGGCTCGTTCCCCGACAAGAAGAAGATCGTCGATGGGCTGTCCAAGCTCAAGTTTCTCGTCACCATCGACCCGCTGGTGACCGAGACCAGCGAGTTCTGGCGCAACTTCGGCGAGTTCAACGACGTCAAGACCGCCGACATCCAGACCACGGTGTTCCGCCTGCCCTCGACCTGCTTCGCGGAGGAAGACGGTTCGCTCACCAACTCCAGCCGCTGGCTGCAGTGGCACTGGAAGGGCGCCGAGCCGCCGGGCGAGGCCAAGGGCGACATCGAGATCGTGGCGAGCCTGTTCAACCGGCTGCGCGCGGCGTACGCGAAGGACGGCGGCGCGTTCCCCGACCCGATCGTCAAGCTCACCTGGCCCTACAAGATTCCCGACTCGCCTTCGGCCCAGGAGCTGGCGATGGAATACAACGGCCGCGCGCTCACCGACCTGCTCGATGCGAAGGACCCGAGCAAGCCGCCGAGCGCCAAGGCCGGCGAGCAGCTGTCGGGCTTCGGCCTGCTGCGCGACGACGGCAGCACCGCCAGCGGCTGCTGGATCTATTCCGGCGCATGGACGCAGGCCGGCAACCAGATGGCCCGGCGCGACAACGCCGACCCCTACGGCATCGGCATGGTGCAGAACTGGGCGTGGGCCTGGCCCGCGAACCGGCGCATCCTGTACAACGGCGCCTCCACCGACCCGGCCACCGGCAAGCCCTGGATCGCCAGGCGCGGGCTGGTCGCGTGGAACGGCAAGCAATGGACCGGCGCGGACGTGCCCGACATCCGGCCCGACGCCAACCCGATCGAAGCCGAGGCCGTGCGCCCGTTCATCATGACGGCCGAGGGCGTGGCGCGGCTGTTCGCGCCCACGGGCATGGCCGAGGGGCCGCTGCCCGAGCACTACGAGCCCTTCGAGTCGCCGCTGGTGAACAACCTCATGCACCCGAACAACGCGGTGGCGCGCGCCAACCCCGCGGCGCGCATCTTCAAGGGCGACCTCGAGCGGCTCGGCGTGCCGGCGGACTTTCCGTACGTGGCCACCAGCTACCGCCTGACCGAGCACTTCCACTATTGGACGAAGAACGTGCGCACCTCGGCCATCATCCAGCCGCAGCAGTTCGTCGAGATCGGCGAGGAGCTCGCCAAGGAGAAAGGCATTGCCAACGGCGAGATCGTGAAGGTGTCGAGCAAGCGCGGCTACATCAAGGCCGTGGCGCTGGTCACCAAGCGCATCGTCGGGCTGCAGGTGGACGGGCGCACCGTGCACACGGTGGGGCTGCCCAACCACTGGGGCTTCGTGGGCGTGGCCAAGCCGGGCTACCTGGTGAACACGCTCACGCCGTTCGTGGGCGATGCGAACACGCAGACACCGGAGTACAAGTCGTTCACGGTGAACATCGAGAAGGCATGACATGAAGTTCAACCCCATGCATGCACACAGCGCTGCCCTGACTTGCCCCCTCTCCCGCTCGCGGGAGAGGGCTGGGGTGAGGGCCGACGGCGATGGAACAGCCGATGACGCCTGCAAGGCCGCCGCCCTCACCCTGACCCTCTCCCCGCAAGGGGAGAGGGAACAAGACACAACGCGGAGCCACTGATGTCGTCCCTCCAAACCCTCGACATCGCCGCCCGCTCGGCCACCACCACGCCGTCGCCCGACATCCGCCAGCGCCCGCAGGTGCAGCAGGTGGCGAAGCTGATCGACGTGTCGACCTGCATCGGTTGCAAGGCCTGCCAGGTCGCGTGCATGCAATGGAACGACCTGCGCGACGAGGTCGGCACCACGCACGGCACCTACGACAACCCGGTCGACCTCACGCCCGCGTCATGGACGGTGATGAAGTTCTCCGAAGTGGAGCCCGAGGCCGGCAAGCTCGAATGGCTGATCCGCAAGGACGGCTGCATGCACTGCGACGACCCGGGCTGCCTGAAGTCGTGCCCCTCGCCGGGCGCCATCGTCAAGTACGCCAACGGCATCGTCGACTTCATCAGCGAGCATTGCGTGGGCTGCGGCAACTGCGTCACCGGCTGCCCCTTCGACGTGCCGCGCATCAGCAAGGCCGACAACAAGGCCTACAAGTGCTCGCTGTGCTCCGACCGCGTGGGCGTGGGCCTGGAGCCGGCCTGCGTCAAGGCCTGCCCCACCGGCGCGCTGCACTTCGGCACCAAGGAAGACATGCACGAGTACGCCTCGGAGCGCATCGTCGACCTGAAGGAGCGCGGCTTTGCCAACGCCGGCGTGTACGACCCCGCCGGCGTGGGCGGCACGCACGTCATGTACGTGCTGCAGCACGCCGACCGGCCGGGCCTGTACGCCGGCCTGCCGAAGGACCCGCACATCAGCCCGCTGGTGTCGCTGTGGAAGGGCGTGGCCAAGCCGCTGGCCATGGTCGCGATGATCGGCGCGGTGGTCGGCAGCTTCTTCCACTACATGAAGACCGGCCCGATCGAGCCGAAGGACGACCACCCCGGCGCCGACCTCGACGGCCGGCCCGACGACGTGGTGGTGATCGAGCAACCGCCGCCGCCTTCTTCGTCGTCTCCGTCGTCCCCGTCGCCCCCGTCGCGCCCGTTGCCCCCGGCGCCCCGTGCATGAGGAGAACGCGATGACACGCTACTACCTTCGCCGCTACCGCGACGCCACGCGCATGAACCACTGGTTCGTGGCGATCATGTTCTTCGCGGCCGCGCTCTCGGGCCTGGCCTTCTTCCACCCCGCGCTGTTCTTCCTGAGCACGCTGTTCGGCGGCGGGCCGTGGACGCGCATCCTGCACCCGTTCATGGGGCTGCTGATGGTGTTCGGCTTCGTGTTCCTGTTCTTCACGATGTGGCGCGAGAACGTCTTCGACCGCGTCGACCGCGAATGGATCGCCAACGCGCCGAAGATGCTCAAGGGCGACAAGTCGAGCATGCCGCCGGTGGGCAAGTACAACGCCGGGCAGAAGCTGGTGTTCTGGGCCTTCGGGGTCAGCCTGCTGCTGCTGTTCGTCACCGGCTTCATGTTCTGGAGCCCGTGGTTCGTCGGCTTCTTCCCGATTCTTGTGCGGCGCATCGCGGTGGTCGTGCATTCGGTCTCCGCGGTGGTGCTGATCCTGTCGGTCATCACGCACATCTACGCGGCGATCTGGGTCAAGGGCACGATGCGCGCCATGACGCGGGGCACCGTGACCGAAGGCTGGGCCAAGCTCAACCATCCCCTGTGGCACCGGAAGATGACGCGCGGTGAGTAGCGCCTGCGGCTCTTTCTCCCTCGCCTCCCGGTCTTTCTCCCTCCCCTTCCGGCGGAGGGCCGGGGTGGGGGCACGACGGCCTGCGCGCTGCAACGGCGCTCGTTGGGCACTGCCCCATTCCCGGCCTTCCCTCAGAGGGGGAACGAGCATGACAAAACACCAGATCGCTGTAGAGTGGACGCAATGAACAGCCCTTCCGGCGCCTCACCGCTGCGCACCACGCGCGTCCTCGATCCCGAGCAGATCGCGATGCAGGCCGGACGGCAGATGCCGTTCCTGCGCTTGCCGGTTCGCTCGCTCGTGTTCTCCGACCGCCAGTTGCGGCTGCGCCAGCTCGCGGCCTCGCATCCGATGCGCGAGTACCTCGTCTTCATCGCCGACCTTGCGCAGGCACAGCACCAGGTGCTGCAGGACTACGCGGCCGTGGCGCTCCCCGAGTCCGAGGCGCTCGAAGCCGCGTCCAAGGTGCTGAAGCCGCCGATGCCCGCGTTCGGCTGGACGCGCGACGCCGTGTGGCTGCAGGAACTGCGCCGCCTGCTCGCCCTCTTCCGCGCGAGGCTCGCGGCAGGCCCCGCGCGCGACACGCTCGACCGCGTGGTGGCGCAAGACGACGCGTGGATCGAACAGCAGGCAGACCGCCTTTCGCGCCGCATCATGTTCGGGCTCGACATGGCAGCGGCGCCCTTGATCGCCGCCGGCCTGCAGGCCTACTGGACGCAGCTCGTGCTGCGCGTGGCCGAGCGCGACGGCGAGAACATCTTCGGTCGCACCGACCCCGGCACCGAATGCCCCTGCTGCGCCAGCGCGCCCACCGTGAGCATCACGCGCATCGGGGCCGACGAAGCGGGCTTTCGCTACCTGCACTGCTCGCTGTGCAGCACCGAGTGGCACTACGTGCGCATCAAGTGCACGCACTGCGAGAGCACCAAGGGCATCCACTTCGAATCGCTGTCGCCGCAACCGGGCGTGGCGCTGCCAGGCACCGGCGCACGCGAGGGCGCGGTCAAGGCCGAGTGCTGCGACAGCTGCGGCCACTACCTCAAGCAGGTCGCGATGGAGAAAGACTCCGAGGTCGAGCCCGTGGCCGACGACCTTGCCAGCGTCACCCTCGACCTGCTGGTCTCCGAAGCCGGTCACCAGCGCAGCGGCCACAACCTGATGCTGCTGTTCGGCGACCCCGAGATTTCCGACGACGGCGGAGGCGGCTGATGGCAGCGCCCGGAGAGTCCGTGGTCCACGGCTCGACGGCAAGGCCCCAGGATCTGCCTTCTGTCGATCAACTGCTGCGCCTCGCCGTGCCGGGCGCCCTGCTGGCCGAGCACGGCCACACGCTGGTGGTGAAAGAAGCACGGGCATTGCTCGAAGGGCTGCGCGCGCAGGCGGTGGCGGGCAAGCTGCCTGCTGCCGACGTGCAGCACGACGCACTCGGCCACGCCCTGGCCGCGCGCGTTCAGGCCCGCCTCGCGCCGCGCATGCGCGCCGTGCTGAACCTCACCGGCACCGTGATCCACACCAACCTGGGCCGCGCGCTGCTGGCCGATGCGGCGCTGCAGCGGCTGCTCGCGGTGATGACCTCGCCCAACAACCTCGAGTACGACCTGGCCACCGGCAGCCGCGGCGACCGCGATTCGCTGGTGGAAGAGCTGCTGTGCGGCATCACGGGCGCGGAGGCCGCCACGGTGGTCAACAACAACGCGGCCGCCGTGCTGCTGACCATCGCGGCACTGGCGCGCGACCGCGAAGTGATCGTCTCGCGCGGCGAACTGGTCGAGATCGGCGGCGCCTTCCGCATGCCCGACGTGATGGCCAGCGCCGGCGCGCGCATGGTCGAGGTCGGCACCACCAACCGCACGCACCCGCAGGACTACGAGCGCGCCATCAACGAGCACACCGCGCTGGTGATGAAGGTCCACACCAGCAACTACGCCGTGCAGGGCTTCACCGCCGCGGTCGACGAAGCCACGCTCGCCGGCATCGCGCACGCGCGCGGCGTGCCGCTGGCCACCGACCTGGGCAGCGGCTCGCTGGTCGACCTGGCGCACTACGGCCTGCCGCGCGAGCCCCTGCCGCAGGAGATGCTGGCCGCCGGTTGCGACGTGGTCACCTTCTCGGGTGACAAGCTGCTGGGCGGTCCGCAGGCGGGGCTGATCGTGGGCAGCAAGGCCGCGGTCGGGCGCATCCGCAAGTTCCCGATGAAGCGCGCGCTGCGCATGAGCAAGCTGCCGCTGGCCGCGCTGGAGGCCACGCTGTCGCTGTACCTGCGGCCGGAGCGGCTCGCCAGGGATCTGCCCACGCTGCGCCTGCTGACGCGGCCGGCCGACGCGATCCACGAGATGGCCCTGGTGCTGCAAGCTCCGGTGCAGGCGGCGGTGGCGCCGCGCTTCACGGTCGAAGTCGTCTCGCTGCTCGGGCAGATCGGCTCGGGCTCGCTGCCCGTCGAACGCCTGCCCTCGGCCGGCCTTGCGCTCGCACCGGCGGGCACGTCGAAGAAGGGCCTGGGCACCGCGCTCGATGCGCTGGCCACCGCATTGCGCGGCCTGCCGCTGCCGGTGATCGGCCGCATCGCGGAAGACCGCCTGCTGCTCGACCTGCGCTGCCTCGAAGACAGCACCGAATTCGTGGCGCAACTGCCGTTGCTGCGCGAGCGCCTGCAATGACGCCCACCTGCCTCCCTCGTATTTCCCCCTACTCCGCTGGGGGAGCGTCGGCGTGGGGGCACGACGGCCTCCCAAAATACGCAGCGCCCGATCGAAGCCCCGCCCCCATCCCAACCTTCCCCCACCGTGGGAAGGCGCAAGCCCGCAAGCCATGATCATCGGCACCGCGGGCCACATCGACCACGGCAAGACCACGCTGGTGCGCGCCCTCACCGGTGTCGACACCGACCGCCTGCCCGAAGAAAAGCGCCGCGGCATTTCCATCGAACTCGGCTACGCCTACCTGCACGCGCCCGGCGTGTCGCTGGGCTTCGTCGACGTGCCGGGCCACGAGCGCCTGCTGCACACCATGCTGGCCGGCGCCACCGGCATCGACCACGCGCTGCTGGTGGTGGCCGCCGACGACGGCGTGATGCCGCAGACGCGCGAGCACCTGGCCGTGGTCGCGCTGCTGGGCGTGCAGGAGGCGACGGTGGCCATCACCAAGATCGACCGCATCGACGCGGCCACGCGCGCGGCGCGTCTGGCCGAGGTGCAGGCGGACATCGCCGCGCTGCTGGCACCGACGCCGCTGGCGCATTCGCCGATGCTCGCGGTATCGGCAACGACCGGCGACGGCATCGACGCGCTGCGCGAGCGGCTGCTCGATGCGGCACGCCGCGAGCATGCGCATGAAGACGGCCTCGCCTTCCGCCTGGCCGTGGACCGCGCCTTCACGCTGTCGGGCGTCGGCACCGTCGTTACCGGCACGGTCTTCAGCGGCAGCGTGCGCATCGGCGCCGAGCTGGGCGTCGTGCCCAGCGGCCACACGGTGCGCGTGCGCGGCATCCATGCGCAGAACCAGAAGGCCGAATCGGCCCATGCAGGCCAGCGCTGTGCCCTGGCGCTGGCCGGTGTCACCAAGGACCAGATGCACCGCGGCGACTGGGCCTGCGCGCCCGCCATCGCCCTCACGACGGACCGCATCGACGTGCGGCTCACGCTGTGGCCCGATGAACAGAAGCCGATGCGCTCGGGCACGACGGTGCATGCGCACCTGGGCGCCAGCGACGTGATGGCATCGCTCGCGCTGCTCGACCGCGATGCGCTCGCACCGGGGGAAACCGCCCTCGCCCAGCTCGTGCTGAAAGACGGCGTCGGCGCATGGCATGGCGACCGCGGCGTGCTGCGCGATGCCTCCGCCACGCGCACGGTGGCCGGCGTGCGCGTGCTCGACCCGTTCGCGCCGGTGCGCTACCGGCGCACGCCGGAACGCCTGCGCACGCTGGCCGCGTGGTGCATCGACGATCGCCCCTCGCGCGTGGCCGCGCTGCTGCACAACGCACCGCTGGGCCTCGACACCGGGCGGCTGGCGCGCGCCCTCTCGCTGGCGAACGACGCCGCACTGCCGCTGCCCGGCGATGCCGTGCGCGTCGCGCACACCGCCATCGCGCAATCGCACCTGGAGGCGCTCGAAGCGCAGATCACCGCGCGCCTCGCGGAGTTTCATCGCGCCGCGCCCGACGAGGTCGGCCCCGACGCGCGCCGGCTCAAGCGCCTCGCCGGCCCGCGCACCGACGATGCGCTGTGGCGCCACGCGCTCGATGCGCTGGCCGCGCGCGGCGCGCTGGTGCGCAGCGGCACCTGGCTGCACCTGCCCGACCACGCGGCGCGCCTGGACGAGGCCGAACACAAGCTCGCGCAGAAGCTGCTGCCCCGGCTGGCCGACGGCGGCTTCGATCCGCCGTGGGTGCGCGACCTGGCGAAGGACTGCGCGGCGAGCGAGCCGATGGTGCGCCAGACGCTCGCGAGCCTTGCACGGCGCGGCGAGGCCTTCCAGGTGGTGAAGGACTTGTACTATCCGCTCGCCACCGTCGAGCGGCTCGCGGCCATCGCGCGCGACTGCCTCGACGGACCGGAAGGCTTGCAGGCCGCGAGCTTTCGCGATGCGACGGGGCTGGGGCGCAAGCGCGCGATCCAGCTGCTGGAGTTTTTCGACCGCGTGGGGCTGACGCGGCGCGTGAAGGACGCGCACCTGCTGCGGCCCGACACGTCGTTGTTCGGGGCGAGGCCGTGAACGACGAAGACAGTCATGGGAGGGGATCGTCCCTGGTGGGGCGGCCGGGCTTCAAACCCGGTGGGTGGCGCCAGTCGTCGCCGGGAGGGTTCGACTCCCTCCCCCTTCCGCCGCATTTCTTGTCTTGCTCCTTCCCCTTCCGGGGGAGGGAGCAATGCGGGGACTCAGGGCACCACGCGCAGCGAAGACGCACCGGCCTCGACACGGCCGATGACCGCGGCCTTCGCAAAACCCTCGTCGCGGAAGATCTTCAGCACCGCATCGACCGCTTCCGGCGCGCAGCTCACGAGCAGGCCGCCCGAGGTCTGCGGATCGCTCAGCAGGTCCTTCGCGGTGGCCGGCAGGCCGGACGCCAGTTCGACGTCGGCGCCATAGCCGGCCCAGTTGCGGCCCGACGCACCCGTCACGAAACCGCCGGCCGCCATGGCCACCACGTTGTCGAGCAGCGGCACCTTCGACCACTCGACCACCGCCGTCAGCCTGGCGCCGCGCGCCAGCTCGAGCGTGTGGCCGGCCAGGCCGAAGCCCGTCACGTCGGTCAGCGCATGCACGCCGTCGAGCGCCGCGAGCGCCATGCCGGGCGTGTTGAGCTTGGTCGTGTTCTCGATCAGCTGGCGATAGCCCGTCTCGGACAGCTGCTCCTTCTTGAGCGCGGCCGACAGCACGCCCACGCCCAGCGGCTTGCCCAGCACCAGCACGTCGCCGGCCTTGGCATCGGCATTGCGGCGCACGCGCTTCGGGTGCACCAGGCCCATGGCCACGAGGCCGTAGATGGGCTCGACCGAATCGATGGTGTGGCCGCCCGCGATCGGGATGCCGGCGGCGCGGCACACGTCCTGCCCGCCGCGCACGATCTCGGCAATCACCTCCACCGGCAGCTGGTTGATCGGCATGGCCACCAGCGCCAGCGCCATGATCGGCCGGCCGCCCATGGCGTACACGTCGCTGATCGCGTTGGTCGCGGCGATGCGGCCGAACTCGTACGGGTCGTCCACGATGGGCATGAAGAAGTCGGTGGTGGCGATCAGCGCCTGCTCGTCGTTGAGCTTGTAAACGGCCGCGTCGTCGGCGGTCTCGATGCCCACCATGAGCTCGGGCGGGATCATGCCGCCGGCGTGGTTCTTCAGGATCTGCGAGAGCACGCCGGGCGCGATCTTGCAGCCGCAGCCGCCGCCATGCGAAAAACTCGTGAGGCGCAACGGCGCGAGCGGGTTCAGGAGCGTTGGGTTCATGGGGCCGATTATCGAAGCGGCCCCGCTTTCTACAATCCCGTCCTTTCCTAACCCGCACGTCCCCGAGGCACATCCATGAAGAAGACTCTCACCCACATGGCGCTCGCGCTGGCCTTTTCCGCCGCGAGCGTCGGCGCCCTCGCCCAAGGCGTGCTGCGCGTCTCGGCCATTCCCGACGAGGCGCCCACCGAGCTGCAGCGCAAGTTCACGCCGCTGGGCGACTACCTGAAGAAGGAAACCGGCATGGACGTGCAGTTCACGCCCGTGACCGACTACGCCGCCGTGGTCGAAGGCCTGGCCACCAACAAGATCGACATGGCCTGGCTCGGCGGCTTCACCTACGTGCAGGCGCGCATCCGCACCAACGGCGGCGCGGTGCCGATCGTGCAGCGCGCCGAAGACGAGGTGTTCACCAGCAAGTTCATCGTGCCCATCGACAGCCCCGCCAAGACGCTGGCCGACCTGAAGGGCAAGACCTTTGCGTTCGGCGCGCCCTCGTCCACCTCGGGCAGCCTGATGCCGCGCTACTTCCTGCTGCAGGCCGGCATCAACCCCGAGAAGGACTTCAAGACGGTCGCGTTCTCCGGCGCGCACGACGCCACCGTGGCCTTCGTGGCCGCATCGCGCGCCGAAGCGGGCGTGCTCAACGCGTCGGTGTGGGACAAGCTGGTCGAGTCCAAGAACCCGAACGCCGCCAAGGTGCGCGTGCTGGCGACCACGCCGACCTACTACGACTACAACTGGACGGTGCGCCCGGGCATGGACCCGGCGCTGCAGAAGAAGCTGACCGACGCGTTCCTGAAGCTCGACCCGGCCAACCCGGCGCACAAGGAAATCATGGCGCTGCAGCGCGCGAGCAAGTTCATTCCGACGAAGTCGTCGAACTACGACGGGATCGAGACGGCGGGCAAGTCGGCGGGTTTGATCAAGTGATTCTTTGGCAGGCGGGGGCACCCTCACCCCAGCCCTCTCCCGCGAGCGGGAGAGGGAGAGGGAGCCAATATCGACAGGCTGGCTCCGTCTTGCCCCCTCTCCCGCTTGCGGGAGAGGTTCGGGGTGAAGGAACGCCCTCCGAAAGCCCCACTGCGTGAGCTTCTCCCTCAACGCCATCGGCGTCGTCCACCCCAACGGCCACCGCGCCCTGAACAGCGTGACGCTCGCCGCCCACAAGGGCGAACGCATCGCCGTCATCGGGCCTTCGGGCGCCGGCAAGACCACGCTGCTGCGCGTGCTCAGTGCCGCGCTGCGGCCCACCGAAGGTGAAGTCGAAGCCCTGGGCACCTACCCGTGGCAATTGCCGGCCGCCGCGCTCAAGAAGCTGCGCGCCCGCATCGCCACCGTGCACCAGTCGCCGCCCATCGCCCCGCGCCTGCGCGTGGTCACCGCCGTGCTCGCGGGCCGGCTCGGCGAATGGTCGACGCTGCGTGCACTCCGCTCCCTTTTCTACCCGTCGGACATCGCAGGCGCGCACGAGGCGCTGTCGCGCCTGTCCATGGAAGACCGCCTGTTCGACCGCTGCGACCGCCTTTCGGGTGGGCAGCTGCAGCGCGTGGGCATTGCGCGCGCGCTCTACCAGCGCCCCGACCTGCTGCTGGCCGACGAACCCGTGTCCGCCCTCGACCCCACGCTGGCCGACGCCGCCATCGGCCAACTCGTTGCGCAAGGCGAAACCACCGGCGCCACGCTGGTCGCCTCGCTGCACGCGGTGGACCTGGCGCTGCGCTGGTTCCCGCGCATCGTCGGCATGCGCAACGCGCAGGTGATGTTCGACCTGCCCGCCGCGCAGGTCACGCCCGCCATGCTCGACGCGCTCTATGCGAGCGAGGGCGGCATCGCCACGCAGCGTCCCCTGCCGCCAGGCGCGGCGACTGAAGCGGCCTTTCACCGGCCCGATTGCCCTTGACGAGCACCGCCATCGCACAGCGCGATCCGCACGCCATGCGCCGGCTCGCCGGATGGCTGGCCGCGCTCGTCATCGCGTGGCCGATGCTCGCGCTCTCCGAATTCAAGCCGTGGGCACTGTTCGAAGGCGGCAACCTCGCGGTGATCGGCGGCTTTCTCGCGGGCTTCTTTCCGCCTGACGGCTCGCCCGCCTTCCTCGCCCTGCTCTTCAAGGCCACGCTGGAAACGCTGGCCATGGCCACGGCCGGCACCGCGCTGGCGCTGCTGATCGGCGCGCCGCTGGGCTTCGTGACCACGCGTGCGCTCTCCATCTCGCGCATCGGCCCGGGCCCCGGCCGCGTGCAGGCCGGCGTGGTGCGGCAGGCCGCGCGCTGGCTGCTGATGGTGCTGCGCGCCATTCCCGAGATCGTGTGGGCGCTGCTGTTCGTGCGCGCGCTCGGGCTGGGCCCCGCCTCGGGCGTGCTGGCGCTGGCCATCACCTACGGCGGCATGCTGGGCAAGGTGTACGCCGAGATCCTCGAATCGACCGACACGCGCCCCGCGCGCGCGCTGCTCGAAAGCGGCAGCGGGCGCTTCGCCGCGCTGTGCTACGGCCTGCTGCCGAACACGGCGCAGGAGCTGGCCTCGTACACCGTGTACCGCTGGGAATGCGCGGTGCGCGCCTCGGTGGTGATGGGTTTCGTGGGCGCGGGCGGGCTGGGCCAGCTGATGGACCAGTCGATGAAGATGCTCAACGGCGGCGAGGCGAGCAGCATCCTGCTGGTGTTCCTGGCGCTGGTGCTGCTGGCCGACCTGCTGAGCAACGCATTGCGCAGGCTGCTCGCATGACGACGACGCCCTCCCCCCTTCCTCCGCGTCCGCCGCCGTGCTGGCGCTGCCGCATCGCGCTGCTGCTGATCGGCGTGTCGGTGGTCGCGAGCTTCGTCTACCTGGGCATCGACTACCGCGCGCTCGGTTCGTCGGAGTCGCTGCGGCTCATGGGCAAGTTCATTGCCGAGTTCTTCCCGCCCGACGTGTCGCCCGACTTCCTCGCCAGGGTCGGCCACGGCGCCTTGCAAACGCTCGCGGTGTCGGCCCTGGGCACGGTGCTGGCGGCGCTGGCGGGCGCGGTGCTCGCGCTGCCCGCCTCGGGCCGCACGGGCTGGCTGCCGCGGCATGCCGCGCGCTTCGCGCTCAACTTTTTGCGCAGCGTGCCCGAGCTCGTATGGGCGGCGCTGATGGTGCTGGCCGCGGGCATCGGCCCGTTCGCCGGTGCGCTGGCCTTGTCGCTGCACACCACCGGCGTGCTGGGCCGCCTCTTCGCCGAAGCGCTGGAGAACGCGCCGCGCGAGCCCGAGCATGCGCTCACGCTCTCGGGCGCCGGCCCGGTCGCGGCCTTCAGCTACGCCAGCCTGCCGATCGTGCTGCCGCAGTGGGTGGCCTACACGCTCTACCGCTGGGAAATGAACATCCGCATGGCCGCCGTGCTGGGCTTCGTGGGCGGCGGCGGGCTGGGCCAGCTGCTGTACTTCCACCTGTCGATCTTCCAGCAGCAGCAGGCGATGACGGTGCTGATCGCGATGTTCGGGCTGGTCACGCTGGTCGACTTTGCGAGCGCTCGCTTGCGCCGTGGCCTCGGCCCGGCGTACGCATGACAATCGGGGCATGAGGTTCCTGCCATGAGTCATCGCCAGCCCGTGCGGGTGCCCGACCGCCACGCCTTCGACACGCTGATCGACGCGCGCTCGCCAGCCGAGTTCGCGCTCGACCACATTCCCGGCGCCATCAACTGTCCGGTGCTCGACGACGAGGAGCGCCGCATCGTCGGCACCATCTACGTCCAGACCGGCGCCTTCGAGGCGCGGCGCATCGGCGGCGCGATGGTCGCGGCCAACATCGCGCGGCATCTGCGCGACACGCTGGCCGACCGGCCCGAGAACTGGAAGCCGCTGGTCTACTGCTGGCGCGGCGGCATGCGCAGCGGCTCGATGGTCACCTGGCTGCGCCTGGTCGGCTGGGACGCGCAGCAGCTCGCGGGCGGCTACAAGAGCTTTCGCCGGCACGTGATCTCGCAGATCGATTCACTGACGCCGAAGCTCGACCTGCGCGTGGTCTGCGGCGCCACCGGCAGCGCCAAGACGCGCGTGCTGCATGCGCTGGCCGCGCGCGGCGCGCAGGTGCTCGACCTGGAAGACTTCGCGAACCACAAGGGCTCGCTGCTCGGCTCGCTGCCGGGCGTGGCGCAACCGTCGCAGAAGCACTTCGAGACGCGCATTGCCGCCGTGCTCGAAACCGTCGACCTCTCGCGCCCGCTGTATGTCGAGGGCGAGAGCATCCGCATCGGGCGGCTGTCATTGCCGCTGTCGCTGGTGGCGCAGATGCGCGCGGCGCCGTGCATCGAGGTCTCGGCCACGCCCGAGGCGCGGCTGGCCTACCTGCTGCGCGACTACGCCTACCTGGGCGACGACCGCGAGGCGCTCGCCGACAAGATGGGCGTGCTGAAGGAACTGCAGGGCAAGGAAACGGTGACGCGCTGGCAGCAATGGGCGCACGAGGCCGACCTGCCGCACCTGTTCGCCGAGCTGATGTCGCTGCACTACGACCCGCACTACGAGAAGTCACAGGAGCTGCACTTCCGCGCCTGGGCGAAGCGCCAGCGCGTGGCGGCGCCCGACCTGTCGGATCAGGGCATCGAGGCGGTGGCCGACGCGGTGCTGGCGCTCGGCGAAGGCGCGAGCCCGTCGGCATAGAGCACGCCGCGCGGCGCGCGGCACAGGCCCCAGAAACGCAGGCCGCTGAGCTCGGCCATGCGCACGCCCATCGAGGTCGGCGCGGAAATGGTCGCCATTGCCGCGATGCCCAGGCGCGCGCACTTGCGCACCAGCTCGTGGCTGCCGCGGCTGGACATCAGCACGAAGCCGGGCTCTTCGAGACGGCCCGCCAGCGCGAGCTTGCCGAGCAGCTTGTCGAGCGCGTTGTGGCGGCCGACGTCTTCCATCAGGTCGCTGAGTTCGCCCTCGACGCTCGCCCAGGCCGCCGCATGGATCGCACCGGCTTCGGCGTTGAGCACCTGGCGCGGCGCCATGGCCGCGAAAGCGCGCAGCACGGTCGCGAGGTCGATGCGTTCGATCCATTCGCGCGGCGGCACGCGCTGCGGCGAGAGGTCGAGCCCCGCGAAGCTTTCGACACCGCACACGCCGCAGCCGGTGCGCCCCGCGAGGCTGCGGCGGCGGTCCTTCAGGCGTTCGAAGCTGCGCGTGGAAATCTCGAGCTGCACCTCGATGCCGGGCATGCCGTCGGGCAGGCCGGCGTCGGAAGCATCGACCGTCCGCACGTCGATACCGCGGCAATCGGCCGCCGTGTCGAGGATGCCCTCGCTCAGCGCGAAGCCCAGCGCGAAGGCCTCGAGGTCTTGCGGCGTGGCCATCATCACCGCGTGCGAGACGCCGTTGAACACCAGCGCCACCGGCACCTCGGACGCCAGCGTGTCGTCGCGCACCACGCCTTCGGGCGCGAGGCCGCGCTCGCCGAAGACGTGCACGGCATGCCGCGAGAGCGACGGCAATGAATCGGAGTCGAGGGTCGTGGGGTCTTGCATGGCCGCGGCCATTGTCCGCTCAGCCGGCGTCTTCGTCAGCCGGCAGGGCGTCGACGCAGGCGCGGCCCGCGTCGGTGAGGTGCGCCACCCAGCGGTCGTCCAGCTGCACCACGCGCACCCAGCCGGGCCCGCGCACGCCGCCGATGGCGGCATCGCCCATCAGCGTGAGATGGCGCATGACCACGCTCGCGCCCTGCCCCAGCCGCTTGCCCAGGCGCGGCAGCGACATGCCGCCCTCGCCCGGTGCTTCGGCGAGCGCGCGCAGGATGGCCACGCAGAAGGAGTCGGCGCCGAAAGAAGGAGAAGAAGTGGCGGCGGTCATGCCGCCACGGTATCAGCCTCGGCCGGCGCGGGTGCGGGCGCCACGTGCAACGACAGCACCACGGGAATGGACTTGGAGGTCGGCGTGCCCGCGTTCTCGGCCACCGACGACAGCGGCACCAGCGGGTTGGTCTCGGGGTAGTACGCCGCGAGGTTGCCGCGCGGAATGTCGTACGCCACCAGCTTGAAACGGTCGGCGCGGCGCTCCTGGCCGTCGCTCCACACGGTCTGGATGTCGACCCAGTCGCCGTCCTTCAGCCCCAGGTGGCGGATGTCGTCCTTGTGGATGAAGACCACGCGGCGCTGGCCGAACACGCCGCGGTAGCGGTCGTCCATGCCGTAGATGGTGGTGTTGTACTGGTCGTGCGAACGCGTGGTGAGCAGCGTGAAGACCACCGTGTCGGTCTGCTTCGCGAAGCGCGCGCGGGCGCGGTGCGCGTGGGTGTCCAGCGGCACGGCGTGCGTGAAGAACACGGCCTTCTTGGAAGCGGTGTTCCACACGCGCTCGCTCGCGGTGTTGCGCAGGCGAAAGCCGCCGGGGTGCGCCACGCGGGCGTTGAAGTCCTTGAAGTCGTCGAACACGGCTTCGATCTTGTCGCGGATGCGCGCGTAGTCCTCGATGAGCCACAGCCACGGCGTCTTGCTGCGCGCGCCGATGGTGGCGGCCGCCAGGCGCGCCACGATGGCGGGCTCCGACAAGAGGTGCTCCGAGGCGGGCGGGTTGATGCCCATCGAGATGTGCACCATGCTCATGGAGTCTTCCACCGTCACGCCCTGCGCGCCGCGGGCCTGCATGTCGATCTCGGTGCGGCCCAGGCACGGAAGGATGATGGCCTCGCGCCCGTGGATCACGTGGCTGCGGTTGAGCTTGGTGGTCACGTGCACCGTGAGGTCGCACTTCTGCAGGCCCTTCCAGGTCTGGTAGGTGTCGGGCGTGGCGGCCGCGAAGTTGCCGCCGAGCGCGAAGAACACCTTGCCCTTGCCGTCGAGCATCAGCCGGATGGCCTCGACCGTGTCCACGCCGTTCTGGCGCGGCGGCTCGAAGTCGAACACCTTCTGCAGCCGGTCGAGCAGCGCCGCGGGCGGCTTCTCCCAGATGCCCATGGTGCGGTCGCCCTGCACGTTGCTGTGGCCGCGCACCGGGCAGGCGCCCGCGCCCTCGCGGCCCATGTGGCCGCACAGCATGAGCCAGTTGCCGATCATCTGGATGGTGGCCACCGAGTGCTGGTGCTGCGTGATGCCCATGCCCCAGCAGGCGATGACCCGCTTGGCGCCCAGGTACACGTCGGCGGCGGCGCGGATCTGCGCCTCGCTCAGGCCCGACTCCTGCACCAGGATGTCCCACGACTCGGCGCGCAGGTCGTCGGCCAGCGCCTCGAAACCGGTGGTGTGCTCGGCGATGAATTCGTGGTCGAGCACCGAAGGCTCGCCGCGCGCCACGGCCGCGTCTTCGCGCTCGATGACGTGCTTCATCATCCCCTTGACCGCGGAGAAGTCGCCGCCCACGCGCAGCTGGAAGTAGTGCGTGCTGATGGGCGTGGAACCCATGGTGGCCATCTCGAGCTTGTCCTGCGGATCGGCGAAACGCTCCAGCCCGCGCTCGCGCAGCGGGTTGAAGCTCACGATGCGCGCGCCGCGCTTGGAGGCCATCCGCAGCTCGCCGAGCATGCGCGGGTGGTTGGTGCCGGGGTTCTGGCCGAAGATGAAGATGGCGTCGGCCTTCTCGAAGTCTTCCAGCGTGACCGTGCCCTTGCCCACGCCGATCTGCGGGCGCATGCCGCTGCCGCTGGGCTCGTGGCACATGTTCGAGCAGTCGGGAAAGTTGTTGGTGCCGTACTCGCGCACGAACAGCTGGTACAGGAACGCAGCCTCGTTGCTGGCGCGGCCCGAGGTGTAGAAGATCGCCTGGTTCGGGTCGGGCAACGCGTTCAGGTGCAGCGCGATGCGCTCGAAGGCGGCGTCCCATTCGATGGGCACGTACCGGTCGCTGGCCGCGTCGTAGGCCATGGGGTGCGTGAGGCGGCCCTGGTCCTCGAGCCAGAAGTCGCTTTGCTGGGCCAGCTCGGCCACGGTGTGTTTCGCAAACAGCTCCGGGCCGGCGCGGCGCGCGGTGGCCTCGGCGGCCACGGCCTTCACGCCGTTCTCGCAGAACTCGAAGGTCGAGGCATGGTTGCGGTCGGGCCAGGCGCAGCCGGGGCAGTCGAAGCCGTCGGGCTGGTTGGCCGAGAGCAGCGTCTTCGCGCCCTTGATGGGAATGTCCTGGCGCAACAGCGCATTCGTGACGCTGCGCAACGCGCCCCAGCCGCCGGCGGGGCCCTTGTAAAACTCGATCTTCTGCTCGCTCATGCCGGGAGTGTTCGCCCCCCGGATGCCGCAGTCAAATTGGATCGGCACATGCGGTGATTCAAAACGGAAATGAAGGGGCTTTTGCGGGGCCCGCCCCGGGGCCGATCAGCGTGGTGGCCGAAGACGTGCCGGCAAATGTGCCCGCGGCAGGGGTGCCGTGCAAGGTGCTGCGGGAGATCACGGCGCGGGTTGTCGCCCGCCTTGCGGCAAGTGAACGGTGAAAAGCGCAACGCGGCCATGCCGTTTCCGATCGCCTCGAGGGTGCGCTCGGCCAACGCCAGGTCGCCGTCTCTCGCCAGTTCCCGCTCGCGCACGAAGTCGTACAGCCGCTCGATGTCTTCGGCCGCCTGGCGCGTGAACCGGACCGCGCAGCTCACCGGCGCGCCGCGTTCTGGCGCTTCCTTGCCGATTCGAGTTTGCTTTTCGAGGCGATGCATCACCTCGCCTGCATCGGCATGGTCGCCGCCGCCGCGGGCGCCGGCCAGTGAAGCCATGCCGCGCGCAACGAATTCGGCCTGGCTCTTGCGCTGCAGGACACAGGCGCGCACCGCGGCCTCGACGAACTGGGACAGGGATTCACCCTCGCCGAGCACGCGCTCGACTTCGCCCCGGAATTCGGGCTCCACGCGAACGGGAGGAATGGTGGCGCTTTTCATCGCCAAAGTGCATCGCTTATGCGATGCAAACAACCCAAAGCCGGCGGCCAGTGGTCAGCGGCCAGTGGTCAGCCGCGCGCGTCCTGCATCAGCAGCCCGCGCAACTTGCTGCGCAGCGGCGTGTCTTCGACCTCCTGCACGCCGGCGACGTCGCGCAGCGCGAAGTCGCGGCTCTGCGCGTCGTGCAGGTCGATCTCGCGCACCACCTGGCCGTCGCGGTAGACGAAGGCCACGTCGGCCAGCGCGAGCACGTCCTCGATGTCGTGCGTGATCATCAGCACCGGAATGCCCCACTGCTTGCGCACCTGGGCAAGCTCGTTGCGCAGTTCGGTGCGCAGCATCGGGTTGAGCGCGGCGAAGGGCTCGTCGAGCAGCAGCACCTGCGGCTCGCAGGCCAGCGCGCGGGCCAGCGCCACGCGCTGCTGCTGGCCGCCCGACAGGTTCTGCGGGCGGCTGTCGGCCAGCGCCGCGAGCCCGAAGCTCTCGAGCAGCGCCTGCACGCGCTCGGCGTCCTTGGCGGGCGGCTTGCGGCGGTGCCACGCGGTCAGCCCGAAGGCCACGTTCTCGCGCACGCTCAGGTGCGGGAACAGCGCGTAGTCCTGGAACAGGTAGCCCACGCGCCGTGCCGGCGCGGGCACGTCGATGCGCCGCGCCGAGTCGTACAGCGTGCGGCCGTCGAGCCTCACATGGCCCGACGCCGGATGCAGCAGGCCCGCAATGGCCTGCAGCGTGAGCGACTTGCCCGCGCCCGACGGACCGTAGAGCGCGGCGAAAGGCACGTCGGTCTGAAAGCGCACGGCCAGGTCGAAGCGGCGAGCCCCGTCCTTCACCGAGAGCTTCAGATCGACGTCGATCATGGTTTGCCGAAACCGTAGCGCGTGAGCACTTCCTGCGCGGCGGGGGTCGCGAGGAAGCTGACGAACTCGCCGGCCAGCGCCTTCTGCTTGCTGTCGGCCACCACGGCGATCGGGTACGTCACGGGCGTGTGGCCGGTGGGCGTGAAGGCGATCTTCACCTTGTCGCCGGCCACGGCCGCGTCGGTGCGGTAGACGAAGCCGGCCTCGACCTCGCCGCGGCTCACGTAGTCGAGCACCTGGCGCACGCTGTCGGCCTGCACGAACTTGGGCTCGAGCGTGGTCCAGAGGTTGGCGCCGTCCAGCACCTGCTTGGTGTAGCGCCCGACCGGCACGGTCGCGACCTTGCCCACGGCGATCTTCTTGACGTTGGCGCCGCCCAGGTCCTGCAGCGTCTTCAGGCCCACCGCGTCCTTGGCGGGCTCGACGAGCACCAGGCTGTTGGTGACGAAGTCCTTGCGGGTGGCGGTGTCGATCAGCTTCTGCTCGACGCCGCGGTTCATGGTGTCCTGGTCGGCGCTGGCGAACACGTCCACGGGCGCGCCCTGGCCGATCTGCTGCAGCAGCACGCCCGAGGCGGCGAAGTTGAAGCGCACCGTGGCGCCCGACTTGGCGGCCTCGAACCTGGGACCGATTTCCTTGAACGCATCGGTCAGGCTGGCGGCGGCGGACACGGTGATCTGCTGCGCGCCGGCGGCCAGCGGCAGGGCGAGAGCAAGAACCAACGACAGGAGGCGGAACGGGCGCATGGAGAACTCCAGATTGCTTGTTTGTTGAAACGGAATCAGCGAAGGGAAAAGAAGCGGTTCGACAGCACCAGCACGGTGACCGACAGCAGCGAGGTGACCACGACCAGCAGCAGCGCGAGGTCGTCGTGGCCGGCCTGCACCGCGTCGTAGATGGCCATCGACAGCGTCTGGGTCTGCTTGGGAATGGAGCCCGCCACCATCAGCGACGCGCCGAACTCGCCCATGGCGCGCGCGAAGGCCAGCAGCGTGCCGGCCAGGATGCCGGGCCAGGCCAGCGGCAGCGTGACGCGCAGGAACACGGAAAAAGGCGATTGCCGCAGCGTGCTGGCCGCGGCCTCGAGCGAGCGGTCGACGCCCGAGAATGCCGCGCTGGCCGACTTGAGCACCAGCGGCAGCGCCACCACGGCCGAGGCCACCACGGCGCCGTGCCAGCTGAAGATGATGGTGTAGTCGAGGTGCTCGCGCAGCCACGCGCCCAGCGGGCTGCGGCGCCCGGCCGCCACCAGGATGGCGTAGCCGATCACGGTCGGCGGCAGCACCAGCGGCAGCATGAATATGGCCTCGAGCACGGTGCGCCCGAAGAAGCGCTTGCGCGCGAACACCCAGCCCAGCGCCACGCCGACCACCAGTGCCAGCAAGGTCGCCACGGCCGCGACCTTGAGCGACAGCACCAGCGGAAACCAGTCGGTGGAAGCGATGAGCGAGTTCGTCGTGTTCATGAGAATACGGCGGGATTGTTACATGGTGAGGCTCAAGGTTCTCACGGGGGTGCGCAGATGGAGGAGTCTCCATATACTGCGGGATACAGCGTAGGAGACGTTCCCCCATGCGCGCATCCGCCCACGACACCGTTGTCCGTTCGATCTCCGGCAGGCCGGAGCTTCGCCACGCGACGCCGGTGCAGGAATGGCGCATCGAGCGGTCGATGGACGCCGCGGGTTTCGTGCTGTCGATCACCGCGCCCGACGGCGCGAGCCAGTCCTTCTTCGTGGCGCAGGCCGACGCCGACGACATCGGCGAAGTGCTGCGCCGGCAGGCGGCGTGGGTCGACCAGCGGGAGCAGTGACGCGCATGTGGCGGCACATGACGGGTGCGCAGCGCATCCTCGAAGTCCTGCTGACCCGGCGCTCCGTGTCGCCGCGGCGCCTGCAGCAGCCCGGCCCCAACCCCGACGAGCTCGACGCCATCCTCCAGGCCGGCCTGCGCGCGCCCGACCACGGCGGCCTGCATCCGTGGCGCGTGATCGAGTTCAGGCCGCAGAACCGCGAGGCGCTGGCCTGGTGCTTCGAGCAGGAGAAGTTGCGGCGCGATCCGCTGGCCGGCCCCGCCGACCTGAAGCGCGCACGCGAACACGCCACGCGCGCGCCCCTGCTGCTGGGCTTCGTGGTGTCGCCGCGCGAGCGCAGCAAGATCCCGGCGCGCGAACAGTGGCTGAGCGCGGGCGCCGCGCTGGGCAACCTGCTGAGCGCCGCGCACCAGCTGGGCTACGGCGCCATCGTGCTGAGCGGCGAACGCTGCTTCGACGAGACGCTGGCGCGGCAGGTGGGCGTGCTGCCGGGCGAGTACCTGGTGGGCTTCATCAGCATCGGCAGCGTGAAGGAGGCGCCGCCACAGGCGCGCGAGGTGCTCTCGCAGAGCGTGTGGTCGTGCTGGCAGGGATGGCAGGAGCCGCAGGCCGGCGCCCTGCCCACCCTGCCCGCTCAGCCCATCCGGCCGTCGGAGCGGGTGCGCGGCAGCTGATCGAGCCTGGCGCCGAACCAGCCGACGCGCTCGGTCTCGCGCACGTCGAACTTCGGCACGTAGGGCTTGATGTCGAGCACGGGCGTGCCGTCCATCATGTCGTTGCCGCTGAAGTGCAGCGTGGTGCCTTCCACCGATTCCAGCCGCACGATCGACAGGCCCAGCCGGTTCGGCCGCGCCGGTGCGCGCGTCGCGAACACGCCGTGCGAGGTGTTGTCGAGAAAGGGCACCACCTCCAGCCGCTCGTGCGCGCACTGGTGCAGGTGGGTGACGAGGATCAGGTAGTCGAAGCCCTCGATGTCGCGCAGGCCCGGCGCGAACTCGGCGAACACCTCGAGGCGGCCTTTTTCTTCCGGCGCGCCGGCCGTCTGGATCGGCATGCCGGTGGCCTCCGTGAAGCGGCTGCGCACGATGCCGACCGGGCGGCTCACCACGTCAGGTGCGCCGGTGGTTTCGGCGGTGTCGGAGCTCATGGCGCGAGCAGGCGCGTGAGCGCGCGGATGTCGGCCGCGGCGGCCAGCCGCGCGGCGTTTTCGATGGCGCGGTAGTGCTTGACGATCTCTTCGCCCACCGGCGTGAGCGCCGTGCCGCCGCCGCGCGAACCGCCGGCGGCGGTGTTCACGGCGGGCGAGGCCAGCGTCTGGTTCATCTCGTCGATCAGCATCCAGGCGCGCCGGTACGACATGCCGAGCAGCCGGGCGGCCGCGGAAATCGAGCCGGTCTCGGCCACGGCTTCGAGCACAGCGATCTTGCCGGGGCCGATGGCGATGGTCTCGTCCCTATAGATGCGCAGGCGAAACTGGACTTTGGATTTCATGTTGGCGCGAAGCGTAAACCAATGCGGGCCGCCATTGTCCGCCCGCGGCAGGCCGGGTCGCTATGCAAGAATGAATACGACGCACCCGCTTCGGGGAAACGAGGAGTTCCAGTGAAAGACCGCACCCTGTTCCTGGCCGTGACCGGCATCGTGTTGGCGCTGCTTGCGGGTTGCGCTTCAAGTCCGCCTGCCCCAGCCGCGCCGTCCACCGCCCCGATGACCCCGATGGCGCCGCATGCCGCGCCCGGAGCGCCCGCCGCGAACGAAGCCGTCTCGCCCTCCTTCACCGTCTCGGGCGCCGTCGGCAGGCGCGCCACCTTCGACCTCGCCGCGCTGCAGGCCATGCCCGCCGTCACGCAGACGGCCGGCGGCAACAGCTACACGGGCGTGAGCCTGTGGACCTTGCTGAACGACGCGTCGGTCGGCCTGAGGCCCGACACCGCGGCGCGCAACCCGGTGCTGTCGATGTATGCGGTGGTGGTCGGCAGCGACGGCTACCGCGCGGTGGTCTCGCTGGCGGAGATCGCACCCGAATCCGGCAACCGCGTGGCGCTGGTTGCCTACAGCCTGAACGGCATGCCGCTGGGTCGCAACGGCATGGCGCGGCTGGTGATGGCCGGCGACCTGAAGCCGGGCCGTTCGGTGGCCCGGCTGGCCGCGATCGAAGTCTTCGCGGCGCAGCCTTCGGGCCGGTGATCCCTCAAGGGATAGGCTGGCGGATCAGTTGAAGAACTTCGCCGCGCTCACCAGCGTCTTGTAGACGCCCCAGGCCAGCGGAATGCCCACGGCCACCCAGGCCAGCGCCACCACCAGCGGGCTCACCGCGTCGGCGCGGCCCGAGCCGCTGCCCACTTCGGCCGCCGAGGCCTTCTCGTGCGCCAGCTTCTTCTCGACGGCCAGTTCGGCGTCGGTCATGAAGTGCTTGTCGGCCACCGGGCGCACCAGCAGGTTGGCGATGAAGCCGATCACCAGCATGCCCACCAGGATGTACATGGTCTGGTTGTAGACCTGCTCGCGCGGCAGGCCCAGGCCCAGCTGGTACTCGCGCATGTAGTTCACCACCACCGGGCCCAGGATGCCGGCCGTGGCCCACGCGGTGAGCAGGCGGCCATGGATGGCGCCCACGAACTGCGTGCCGAACAGGTCGGCCAGGTAGGCCGGCACCGTGGCAAAGCCACCGCCGTACATCGACACGATCACGCAGCAGGCGCCCACGAACAGCAGCTTGCTGCCCGCGCCGGCCGACGAGGGAATGCTCGCGTACAGGATGGCGCCGAGCACGAAGAACACCGTGTAGGTGAGCTTGCGGCCCAGCTTGTCCGACATGCTGGCCCACACGAAGCGCCCGCCGATGTTGAACAGCGACAGCAGCGCCGTGAAGCCGCCCGCCACCACCGCGATGGCCGCGAGCTGCGCCTTGTCGAGCTGGCCGTACCTGGCCGGCAGGTCGATCAGCGCGCCGCCGAACACTTCCTGCAGCATTGGCGAGGCCATGCCGATCACGCCGATACCGGCGCTCACGTTCATGCACAGCACCAGCCACACGAGCCAGAACTGGGGAATGCCCCAGACCTTCTTCACGTGCACGTGGCGCTGCGTGATCATGGTGTTGCTGGTTTGCGCCGGGGGCGGCGTCCAGCCTTCGGGCTTCCAGCCCGAGGGCGGCACGCGGTAGCCGAGCGCGCCGGCCATCATGAAGACGAAGTAGCCGAGCGCCATGATCACGAAGGTCTGCATCACGCCCACGTCGGTGGCCGTGCTGAAGCGCTTCATGAGGTCCACGGCCAGCGGCGAGCCGATCATCGCGCCGCCGCCGAAGCCCATGATGGCCATGCCGGTGGCCATGCCGCGGCGGTCGGGGAACCACTTGATCAGCGTGCTCACCGGCGAGATGTAGCCCAGCCCCAGGCCGATGCCGCCGATCACGCCCGAGCCGAGGATCATCAGCCAGAACTGGTGCAGGTGAATGCCCAGCGCCGACAGCAGCATGCCGCCGCACCAGCACAGCGCGGACACCACGCCGGCCTTGCGCGGGCCGGCGCGTTCGAGCCAGCCGCCCCACAGGGCCGCCGAGCAGCCGAGGAACACGAAGAACAGCGTGTACATCCAGCCGAGCGTGGCCACGCGCCAGTCGCAGGTGGTGGCGAAGAGCTCGGCGAAGAAGCTCATGTCCTTGGCGCAGGCCTGTGCGCCGGTGCCGGCCGTGCCGAGCGCCTTCGACAGCGGCAGCCAGAACACCGAGAAGCCGTAGGCCATGCCGATGCAAAGGTGGATGGCCAGCGCGGCCGGGGGCACCAGCCAGCGGTTGAAGCCGGGGCCCGCGATGATGCGTTCCTTGTCCAGGAAGCCGGGTTGCTGCTGCACCCCGCCTCCGTTGATGCGATCTCCCTCGAGAACGCCTGCAGATGAGCCTGCCATAAATCTCCTTGATTACCGGATGTGTAACTTTTTGCTGAATCCGGGCCGCGGAGTGTGAGTGAGCGCTTCATGCGCCGTCAAATTCGAACAGCGCATGGCCCGATTCAATAAGTAAATGGAGCCCCTTTTTCGGGGCGTTGCTTCACGCTCCGAGCGTGCCGCTGTGCTGCTGCACCTGCGCCTGCCACTCGGGCGTGTCCATGAAGGCCAGCGCGGCCTCGAGCGCGCGCGAGGCGCGCACGCCGTCCTGCGTCATGAAGCCGATGGGGGTGCGCACCTCGGGCGCCACCAGCGGCAGCGCCTCCAGTTCGCGGTGGCTGCGCACGGCGGCCACCATGCCGCCGGGCAGCACGCTGCTGACCGTGCCCACGCTCACCGCCAGCGCCAGCGCCAGCACCGAGTTGGTCTCGATGGCCGGCGCCGCCGGCACGCCGGCCTCGCGCAGCGCCTGGTCGACGATGGCGCGGTTGTGCATGTCGGGCGTGAGCAGGCACAGCGGCAGCCGTCCGGCCTCGGCCCAGGTCATGGGCTTGCCGATGCGCAACTGGTCGGCCGACGGCTTCTTCGCGCGGCGCAGCAGAAAGTAATGCTCGATGCTCTGCGGCCACGCCGTGAGCTTGATGCCCGGCAGGTGCATGCGCTCGGTGTAGCCCAGCGCCAGGTCGATCGAGAGGCTCTCCAGCCCCATCTCGAGGTCTTGCGAACTCATCGACAGCACGGCCGGCACGATGCCCGGATGCCGCTGCTGCAGCAGGGCCGCGAAGCGCGAGAGCATGGGAACGGCCGTGGGCACGGCCGCCATGCGCAGGCGCCCGTGCGGGTCGCCCGCCTCGCTGCGCAGCTCCTGCAGCAGCACCTCGTTGTCGCGCAGCATGCGTTGCGCCGTGGCCAGCACGCGTTCGCCTTCGTGCGTGAGGCCGACGTAGACGCGGGCACGCTTGACGATGACCACGCCGAACTCGCTCTCCAGCGCACGCAGCGCGTTGGACAGCGCAGGCTGCGTGATGTGGCAGGCCTGCGCCGCGCGGCCGAAATGCTTGTGCTCGTTCAGCGCCACCAGGTAGCGCATCGAGGCGAGCAGGTTCATTCTCCGCTTGCTCTCTAGGTGTTCTTGCTGATCGAGATCGTCGGGAACTTGGCCGAGAAGTCCTTCGCCTTCTCGGCGATGCCCACGGCCACGCGGCGCGCCACGGCCTTGTAGATGCCGGCCACGTCGCCTTCGGGGTCGGACACCACGGTGGGCGCGCCGCTGTCGGCCTGCAGGCGGATCTTGATGTCCAGCGGCAGCGCGCCCAGGTATTCCATCTGGTACTCGGCGGCCATCTTCTTGCCGCCGTCCGCGCCGAAGATGTGTTCGGCATGGCCGCAATTCGAGCAGATGTGCACCGCCATGTTCTCCACGATGCCCAGGATCGGCACGCCGACCTTCTCGAACATCTTGATGCCCTTCTTGGCGTCGAGCAGCGCGATGTCCTGCGGCGTGGTGACGATCACCGCGCCCGTCATCGGCACGCGCTGGCTCAGCGTGAGCTGGATGTCGCCGGTGCCCGGGGGCATGTCGACGATCAGGTAGTCCAGGTCTTTCCAGTTGGTCTGGCGCAGCAGCTGCTCCAGCGCCTGGGTGGCCATGGGGCCGCGCCAGATCATGGCCTGGTCGGCGTCGACCAGGAAGCCGATCGACATCACCTGCACGCCGTGGCGCTCCATGGGCTCCATGGTCTTGCCGTCGGCGCTGGCGGGGCGGCCTTCGATGCCCATCATCATGGGCTGGCTCGGGCCGTAGATGTCGGCGTCCAGCAGGCCCACGGTGGCGCCCTCGGAGGCCAGCGCCAGCGCCAGGTTGGCCGCCGTGGTGCTCTTGCCCACGCCGCCCTTGCCCGAGGCCACCGCGATGATGTTCTTCACGTTGGGCATCAGCTGCACGCCGCGCTGCACCGCGTGGCTGATGACCTTGGTGACGATGTTGACCGACACGTTCTCCACGCCCGGAACCGCCTTGGCGGCCGCCACCAGCGACTTGCGGATGGCCGCGTGCTGGCTCCTGGCGGGGTAGCCCAGTTCGAGGTCGAACGAGACGTCGCTTTCCGAGATCTGCAGGTTCTTGAGCGACCGGCTCGCCACGAATTCCTTGCCGGTGTTAGGGTCTGCGACGGCCTTGAGCGCGTCCATGAGCCCTTCTGGGGTGAGTGCCATTGATCAAACTCCTGAATGGCCGGTAGTCTAAGGGGCTCTCCGGGGCCGCACCGCGCGGCCCCCTCAATAGCCCGACAAGCCTGACAACGAACAAAAGAATGACAGAGACAAGCCCCGTCACCGGCCTCCTGCTCACCGGAGGCGGCGCCCGGGCCGCCTACCAGGTCGGCGTGCTGGAAGCCATTGCCGAAATCCGGCGCGCCGCCGGCCCCGCGGTCACCGGCACCGGCAACCCCTTTCACGTGATCACCGGCACCTCGGCCGGCGCCATCAACGCGGCCGCTCTGGCCTGCGGCAGCGACAACTTCGACCACGTGGTGGCGCACATCGCCGAGGTGTGGGGCCGGTTTCGCGCCGAGCAGGTGTACCGCGCCGATTCGCTCTCGGTCATCGGCAGCGGCGCGCGCTGGCGCATGCTGCTGGGCCTGGGGCGCTTCGCGGCCAACTGGATGCGCATCAAGCCGAAGTCGCTGCTCGACAACACGCCGCTGGCCGAGTTGCTGCAGCGCATGGTGCCGCTGGAGCGGCTGCCGCAGCTCATGCAGCAGGGCCACGTGCAGGCGCTGGCCGTGACGGCGTCGAGCTACAGCTCGGGCGAGCACGTGACCTTCTTCGAGGCGGCCGTGCCGATGGAGCCGTGGGTGCGCTCGCAGCGGCTGTCGGTGCGCGACCGCATCACGCACCAGCACCTGATGGCCTCCTCGGCCATTCCCTTCGTGTTCCCGGCCACGGCGCTGCCGATGCAGGGCCACACCGAGTACTTCGGCGACGGCTCGATGCGGCAGTCGGCCCCCATCGCGGCGGCCATCCACCTGGGCGCGCAGCGCATCCTGGTGATCGGCGCGGGCCGCATGCACGAGCCGCGCGACACCGACGCGCCCAACACCCACAGCGGCTACCCGACCATGGCGCAGATCGCGGGCCATGCGCTCTCGAGCATCTTCCTGGACGCGCTGGCGGTGGACATCGAGCGCCTGCGCCGCATCAACCACACGCTGGGGCTGATTCCCGAAGAGGTGCGCGCGTCGAGCTCGCTGCGCCCGCTCGACCTGCTGGTGATCTCGCCCTCGGAACGGCTGGACGTGATCGCGGCGCGCCATGTCGACGCCCTGCCCGGCGCGGTGCGCCACCTGCTGGGCGGCTCCAAGGTGGCGGCCGACGTGAAGGGCGGCGCGCTGGCCAGCTACCTGCTGTTCGAGGCGGCCTACACGCGCGAGCTGATGGCGCTGGGCCGCGCCGACGCGATGAAGCAGCACGACGAGGTGCTGCGCTTCTTCGGCTGGAACGCGGCCTGACCGGCCCTCGCTTCGGCCTGCACCTTCAGCTTCGCCTTCAGCGCGCGGCGCCCTGCGCCGACACCAGCGTCGACATCGTTCGCAGCAGCGTCTCGGCCACCACCGGCTTGAACAGCACCGGCACGCCGGACTCGCGCACGCGCTGCAGCCGGTGCGGCGCGGTCTCGCCGGTCACCAGCAGCAGCGGCACGCGCCCGTCCAGCCGCTGCTGCAGGCGCAGCCCGGCATCGAGCCCGTCGGCGCCGTCGGCCAGCCGGTAGTCGCACAGCAGCATGTCGAAGGGCTGCTGCTCGGCCTCGGCGCGCGCCAGTTCGTCCACGGCGCCGGCCTCGTCGGCCACGGTGCGCACATCGATCGCATGAAAGCGCAGCAGGCCGGTCATGGCGGCGCGGATGTCGGCCTCGTCGTCGATCAGCAGCACGCGCCGCGGCAGGCCCGCGAGCACGCCGGCGGGCGGCGGCCGCGCGGCGGCTTCGGTCAGTGCGCTGGCAGCCGCGCCCGCCTGCGGCGCGGCCGCCGGCACCACCACCCGGAAATGCGTGCCGCGCCCGAAGCGCGACTGCAGCCGCACCGGGTGCGCGAGCAGCCGCGACAGCCGCTGCACGATCGACAGGCCGATGCCCAGCCCCCGCGAGCGGTCGCGCCCCGGGTTGCCCACCTGGTAGAACTCCTCGAAGATGCGGCCCGACTGCTCGGGCGCGATGCCCATGCCGGTGTCGCGCACCTCGATCCACACGGCGTCTGCGCGTTCGCGCGCCATCACCGTCACGCCGCCGCGCGCGGTGTACTTGAGCGCGTTGTCGACCAGGTTCGACAGCATGCGGTGCAGCAGCTCGGGGTCGCTGCGCACCCACAGGCGGCTGGCGCGCACGCGCAGCTGCAATGCCTTCTGCTCGGCGAGCGGGCCGAAGGTGAAGTTCAGCCGCAGGAACAACGCGTCGAGCTGCACCGGGTGCACCACGGGCATGACCACGCCGGCGTCGAGCCGGGACACGTCGAGCATGGTGTCCAGCGACATGCCCAGCGCATCGACGGCGCGCATCAGGCGCTCGGCGTTCTGGCCCTCGGGCCGGTCGCGCAGTTCGTTGCGCAGCGCGGCGCCGAACAGCGCAATGGCATGCAGCGGCTGGCGCAGGTCGTGGCTGGCGGTGCCCAGGAAGCGGGTCTTCTCGGCGCTGGCGCTCTCGGTGGCGGCAATCTGGTGGCCCAGGCGCGCGGCCAGCGCCTCGTTCTCGAAGCGCAGCATCAGCGCGTCGGTGAGGATGCGGTTCTGCTGGATGCCCGTGCGCAGCGTGAGGCCCAGGTGCGCCGCGCCGAAGGCCGCCAGGAACAGGTGCAGCGCATCGCCCTGCCAGGCCAGCGCCACGATGAGCCCGAGCATCATCGGCAGGCCGTAGCCGAACAGCGCGGGCTTCAGCGGCCACAGCGCCTGCATGGCGCGGGTCCAGCTGCTCATGATGACCACCACCAGCAGCGTGGTGATGGCCGGGTGCTGGCTCGACACGACGAACAGCGGCGCGGGTGCGGTCGCTGCGCTGACCAGCGTCACCTGCCACGTGTAGCGGCGCGCCCAGTGCGCGCTCCCGGCGGCGGGAATGCCCGGGTGCCAGCCCGGCGAGAACAGCACATACAGGTCGACCGCGACGATCAGCACCATCCAGAACAGCGCCCATGCCGCACCGTGCTGCAGGTAGAACATGGCTCCGAGCGCCACCGCGAAAGCCATGTGCGCGGCGATCGACACCCGCCGCGAGGCATACACCGAGGCCACGTGCTCGCGCAGCACGCGCTGGCCGAGTGCGCGGTCGTCGGCGTGGTCGTGGGTGCGGGTGTGGGCGTGGGCGGTCGTTTCGCCCGCGGCCGGCGTCATGGCCCGGCACGGCGCGAGCCGGGGCACTGCGGAGGGAGGAAGCGGCGGGAGGTCACCCGCCCATGCTATCGGCGCACCGGGGGCGCGACAGTGCCATAAGTCATGCCCCATTCGCCCTGCCGGCGCCGCACGTCGTCGGCGTCCACGCCGGCCAGCTCGCGGTACACCGACGGGGCCGTCGCGCCCTCGGTGCTGATCAGCAGCACGCGGGAACGGGCGTCGAGGCCCGCCTGCGCACGCGCCGCGTCCGACAGTGCCAGCACGCGCAGCGCGGCCAGGCCGGCGGCGCCGGATTCACCGCTCTCGATCGGCACGTCGCGCGCCGAGCCCCGGGCCAGCCGGCGCATGGCGTCGATGGCGTCGCCGTCCTCGATGGTCATGAACAGGTCGATCGACGGTTGCAGGAAGCGCCAGGCCAGGGGCGAGGTCTCGCCGCAGGCCAAGCCGGCCATCACCGAATCGACGGTGCCCGTGGCGTTCGCGGGCCGGCCGCTGAGCGCGCTTTGCATGAGGCAGTCGGCCTGGCGCGGTTCGACCACGATGAACGTGGGGCGCTGCTCGCCCGACAGTTCCCAGAAATAGCTGGCCACGCCCGCGGCCAGGCCGCCGACACCCCCCTGCAGGACGACGTGCGTGAACGGTGGGCCAGCCTGTTCGGCCGCTTGTTCCACGATCTCGTCGACCAGCGCCCCGTAGCCCTGCATGACGTCGCGCGGAATGTCTTCGTAGCCGGCGTACGAGGTGTCCGACACCACCTGCCAGCCGTGGGCCTGCGCCAGCGCCGCGGCGTGCGCGACCGACGCGTCGTAGTTGCCCTCGATGCGCACGATGTCCGCGCCGAAGGCGGCGATGGCGCTCTCGCGCTCGGGGCTCACGTGCTTGTGCAGCACGATCACGCAGCGCACGCCCGCGCCCTGGGCGGCCGCGGCCAGCGCGCGCCCGTGGTTGCCGTCGGTGGCGCTGATGACGACCAGCCCGCGCAACGCGTCGGCGCAAGCGCCGAGCAGCACGGCCTTCGGGTCCCATGCGGGGTGCGCACGCATCACCAGCCGCACCAGCGCGGCCGGTGCGCCCAGCGCCTTGAAGCTGCCGAGCGTCGAACGCTTCGACTCGTCCTTCACGCACACGCCGGCCACGCCGAGCGCCTGCGCGGTGTCCGGCAGCGACCACAGCGGCGTGGGCGCCTTCGCGAGCATCGGCCAGGCCGAGAGCCAGTCGCGCGTGCGCCGTGCCTCGGCAATGCACAGGATGTCCTGCAGCTCGCGCGGATAGGCCGCGCGCACGGCGTTCTTGTTGGTGACGGGCATGGGGTTCTGTACTTGCATGGAAGGAGGGTTCAGCGCGGCAGGCGCAGGCGGACGATTTCCGCGAAGTAGCGCGCGCCCGTGTCGAGCACCGCGTCGTTGAAGTCGTAGCTGCCGTTGTGCAGCGGCGTGCCGCCGGGTTCGCCCTCGGCGCCGTTGCCGAGAAACACGAAGGCGCCGGGCACGGCCTTCAGGAACGCGCCGAAGTCTTCGGAAATCATCATCGGCGCCACGTTGGCGTCGACGTTGCCCGCGCCCACCACGGCCGTGGCGGCGTCCACCGCGGTGGGCACGCATTGCGCCCAGTTCACCGTGGGCGCGAACTCGTGCGTGTAGCTGAAGTCGCATTCGGCGCCGTGCATGCGGCAGAGGCCCTCGCTGATCTCGCGCATGCGCGCGGCCAGCATGCGCTGCACCTCGGGGTCGTAGCTGCGCGTGTCGCCCTTGATCACCACGTTCGACGGAATCGCGTTGCGGATGCCGTCGGTGATGAACTCGGTGCACGACACCACCGCCTGCGCGCCCGGGTCGAGCGTGCGCGAGACGATGGTCTGCAGCGCCAGCACCACCTGCGCGCCGATGACGATGGGGTCGATGCCCATGTGCGGCCGCGCGGCATGCGTGCCGCGGCCCTTGATGTGGATGACGAAGTTGTCCTCGCTGGCCATGATGCCGCCCGCGCGCGTGGCGATGGTGCCGGCGCGCATGCCGGGCATGTTGTGCAGGCCGTACAGCTCGTCGACCGGAAAGCGCGCGAACAGGCCGTCGTCCATCATTGCCTTGGCGCCGCGGCCGTGCTCCTCGGCCGGCTGGAAGATGAAGCGCACGGTGCCGTCGAAGTCCTGCCGCTCGCGCAGCAACTGCGCGGCGCCGAGCACGATCGACATGTGGCCGTCGTGCCCGCAGGCGTGCATCTTGCCGGGCGTGGCCGAGGCGTAGGGGCGGTCGGCGGGCAACTCGGTGATGTTCAGCGCGTCCATCTCGGCACGCAGGCCGATCACGCCCTTGCCCGCGCCCACCTTGAGGTTGGCCACGAGGCCGGTGCCGCCGATGCCGGAGTGCACCTCGAGGCCGAGCGCCTTGAGCACGCGCACGACGAAGGCCGAGGTCTTCGCTTCCTCGAAGCCGGTCTCGGGCATGGCGTGCAACTGGCGGCGCCAGCCGGTGAGCGTGTCGCGCAGGGATGCGTCTGGGGAATTCATGGCGAGATGCTATTGACAACGGCGCGGGAAAGGTGCGCAAAATCGTGCCCTTCGGCGCAACGTTTTTGCGTGACACCCCTCACCTCCGCCCTTCACCTCCGCCCTTCACCTCCGCCCTTCATGACCCCTCTCGATGCCCTCGACCTTCGCCTGCTGGAGCTGATCCAGGCCGACAGCCGCGTGCCGCAAAGCGAACTCGGCGAGCGCGTGCACCTGTCGACGGCGGCCGTGAACCGGCGGCTCAAGCGCATGCGCGACGAGGGCGTGATCCAGCGTTACGGCGCGGTGCTGTCGCCGGCCGCGCTGGGCCACCCGCTCACCATCGTGGCCGAGGTGGAAACCGAGAGCGAGCAGATCGAGCTGCTCGACGCGATGAAGCGCAGCTTCAAGGACTGCCCGCAAGTGCAGCAGTGCTACTACGTGACCGGCGAGTGGGACTTCATCCTGGTCTTCGTGGTGCGCGACATGGCGCAGTACACGGCGCTCACGCGGCAGCTTTTCTTCCAGAGCAACAACGTGAAGCGCTTTCGCACGCTGGTCACCATGGACCCGGTGAAGCTCAGCCTGGACGTGCCGGTGTCCGGGGGCTGAACGCCGCGCCGCGCGCCGCGGCAGACGGCATCAGCATCGAGCGCAGCAGCAACACCACCGCGCAGACGACCGGCGCCAACGCCAGCAGCCGGCCGGGCTCGAAGGCCAGCCCCGCCACCACGCCGACGGCGCAGCCGGCCTTGATCCACGGCGCCACCGCGTCCCAGCCGCGGCGGTGGGTGGCCGCGAACGCGATGAGCGCCGCCCAGCCGAACAGCCCGCCGAACACCGAGACGACCCAGCTCGACAGGTAGTAGACGGTGTCCATGTCGCGAAACGCGATCGCCGTGCCCAGGCCTTGCCAGGTGTGGCGATAGCCGTCGAACAGGAAGAAGCCGGTGGCCGACGCGGCCCACCAGAAGAAGGCGTACAGGCTCGCCATGCCGGCCAGCACGGCAAGGCAGGCGAGTGCGCGCCGGGTGATGTCGTCGAAGGGCGCGTGGTCTCGCCACGCGGCGGTGTGTCCGTTGTCCATGCAGGGCTCCAAGGGTGTTCGCAATGGAGGCCGACGTTAGGGACGCCATGTGCGCTCAGCGTGAAGACCGTGTGAAATGGTGTGAGCAGATGCCAGCGCGCGGGCACCGCTGCCACTGCTGCGGCTACTGCTGCGGCTACTGGAAAAGCGCGAGAAAAGCGTAGACGCCCACGATGGCCCAGTGCACCTTGCCGGCGCTGGAGGCGGACTCCGCCGAGATGGGGTACATCTTCGCGCGCTTCCAGGCCCGGATGTTCAGCGCCACAGCGAGCACCACGCCGCTCGCGAACAACAGCGCCGAATGCAGCCCCAGCGCGCCGATCAGCGACACCACGAGGATCACGACGCCAGCCGCCCAGATGCCGCCACCGGTACTCGCCAGCACATGCGACAGCCCGCCGCAGACCGTGCACTCGGCCGGCCCGGCGCGGCTGGACCAGCGCTTGGCGAAGTTGCCGATGCCGGGTCGTTTGCAGCGCGGGCAGGTGTGCGTCATATGCTGCGCAAGATACCGCAGCTTCTGCGCGGCTGGCAAATGGCCGCGAGCGGGCGGTCAGCCTTCGGCCGAGATTCCCAGCTCCGAACACACCCGCCCCAGCAGCGCCTTCAACGACGCCACCTCGGCCTCGAGACGCGCCACGTTGGCCTTCAGCGCCGCGACTTCGCCCAGCGACACGTCGTGCGCCGCATAGGACGCATCCGACGCGCCGCTGCCCGGCCCCGCGACCTCTTCCGCCGGCGCACCGCTCAACAGGTGCGCCCAGCGGCTTTCGCGCGCGCCGGGCAACCGGGCCAGCTTCACCACCAGCGCACCGGCCTGGCGCTCGGCGAGTTCGTTGAGGAAACCCTCGACCGACGAGATGTCGGCGAAGTTGTGCATGCGGTCGCAGGCAATGCGCAGCTCGCCGGCCGTCTGCGGACCGCGCAGCATCAGCACGGTGAGCAGGATGACCGACTGCGACGGGATGCGCAGCACGCGGTCGATGTTGTGCTCGTAGCGAAAGGCGCGCCCGCCGCTGGTTTCGGCAACCAGGCTGTAGCCCTTCAGGCTGTCGATGGTGGCCTGCACCTGCGACTCGGTGAGCTCCAGCACCGGGTTGCGGCTGGTCTTCTGGTTGCAGCCCGACACCAGCGAATTGAGCGTCAGCGGGTAGCTGTCGGGCACGGTGCGCTGCTTTTCGGCGAGCACGCCGAGAACGCGGGTTTCGACAAGGGACAGGACAGGCAACGGTGTGGACATGGCTCGATTCGGGAACAGATCAAGGATGAAGACGCGGGAAACGGGCGCCGCGATCAGGGCGGCGCAACGCCGAGCATAGGCCCCAGCTCGCGCACGAAGTCGCTGCGGCCCAGCGCCGTCGAATGCAGGGCCGACACGGTGCCGTCGAGGTAGAGCGCATCGCGGCAGTGGAGCACGTCGCGAAAGTACAGCGCGAACTCGTGGAAGTTCACCGGCGTCTCGCTCAGCACGAAGACCGCCGTGTGGCCCTCCACGCCGACGCAGACGCCGTTGCGGATCTTGCGCGACGCGGAGTGCGGAATGAAGGCCGGGTGCACCACGCCGTGGCGCAGCAGCAGTGGGCCCGACTGCGTGGCCAGGCGCACGCCCGCGGCCAGCGCCGGGTACTCCGACGACTCGACCACGCGCGCCCCGGCGTCCGACACGAGGAACACGCCGTTGGGCTTCAAAAAGAAATTGCCCGCGCCGTCGGCCAGGTTGAGCGGCGCTTCCTCGCGGCCCTCGCGCACCAGCAGGCCCACCGGCGAGAAGTCCTCGTGGTACATGCCGGCGTTCACCGCGAAGCTCAGCTGGCGGTGGCGCTCCTTGAGCCAGGCGTCGAGCCGGTCGAAGCGCTTGAAGGGCTCGCCCGCGTCGTCGCGCAAGAACAGCTCGAGCCGTTCGGTGCGCAGGTCGATCTTCACCACGGTGAAGCGCGGGTCGGCCGACGCCGGTGCGGCCGGTGCGGCCAGCGCCGCACACAGACAGGCGCCGAGGAACAGAACACGCAGCAGGTGCTTCTTCATGCAGCTCCCGCAGCCCGTGCGCCCGGACGGATCAGCCGCCGTTGATGCGGCTGACCAGCGCCTTCGTGAACGCCGCCGTGCCGGCCGTGCCGCCCAGGTCGCCCGTGCGCACCTTGTCGATGTTCAGCGTCTCGTCGATGGCCGTGCGCAGGCGCGTAGCCAGCTCGGGCAGCCGGACGTGGTCGAGCATGAGCGCGGCGGCCAGCAGCAGCGCGGTGGGGTTGGCGATGCCCTTGCCCGCGATGTCGGGCGCGGAGCCGTGCACGGCCTCGAAGATCGCCGCGTCGGCACCGATGTTGGCGCCCGGCGCCATGCCCAGGCCGCCGACCAGCCCGGCCACCAGGTCGGACAGGATGTCGCCGAACAGGTTGGTGGTGACCAGCATGTCGAACTGCCAGGGGTTGAGCACCAGCTTCATCGCGCAGGCGTCGATGATGACCGTGTCGAGCTCGAACTTGCCCTTGTACTTCTTCTCGTACAGGTCCAGGCCGGTCTCCAGGAAGATGCCGGTGAGCGCCTTCATGATGTTGGCCTTGTGCACGATGGTGACCTTCTTGCGGCCCGTGGCCACGGCCGTCTCGAAGGCGTACTCCAGCAGGCGGCGGCTGCCCTGGCGGGTGTTGATGCCGGTGGCCATGGCCACGGCGTGCGGGTCGCCGTCGATCGGCACGTAGTGCTCGTGGCCGATGTACAGGCCCTCGAGGTTCTCGCGCACGACCACCAGGTCGATCTTGTCGAAGCGCCCGCCCGGAACGATGGTGCGCGCGGGGCGCAGGTTGGCGTACAGCTGGAACTCCTCGCGCAGCCGCACGTTCGACGAGCGGTAGCCGCCGCCCGACGGCGTTTCCAGCGGGCCCTTCAGGGCCAGGCGGGTGCGGCGGATGCTGTCCAGCGTGGCCACGGGCAGCGGGTCGCCGGCGGCCACCACGCCGCCGAGGCCGGCGATCTGGCGGTCCCACTCGAACGGCGCCTTCAGCGCGTCGAGCGCGGCCAGCGTGGCGTCGACGATTTCCGGGCCGATGCCATCACCGGGGATCAGGGTTGCGGGAATGGGAGTGGTCATCGGCGGCGTCTCGCGTTGTGTATCGGGGGCTGGAGCATACGTCGCGCACAAGACACCCTGCGCTCGCGTGGGTCACTTTTCAGGGCCCTTCATTCGTGGCCGGGCAGTTCCTGGTCGAGCAGCGCCGTGCGGCCGACGACGCGGCCCGGCGCCAGCAATGCGCCGGGCGCAATCACCGCGTTCGCACCGATGCGCACGCCGTCGCCCATCAGCGCGCCGAATTTCTCGCAGCCGGTCGGCTGCAATGCGCCGCCCCCCGCTCCTGTCCCGCTGCGCACGAAGATCTGCTTGTCCGCGCGCTCGTTGCGGTGGTTGCAGACGATGCTGCCGGCCTCCATGTTGACGCCCGCGCCCAGCACCGAGTCGCCGACGAAGTTGAAGTGCGCGAGCGCCGTGCCCGCGAACACGAAGGACGATTTCAGCTCCACGCCGGGGCCGATGCTGCAGCGCGCATCCACCCAGTTGCCGCCGCGCAGGTAGGCGCCGGCCGCCACGAAACAGCCGGGCCCGAGGATCAGCGGGCCCTTGAGCACCGCGCCGGGCTCGACGCGGGCGCTGCGGTGCACGGCCACTTCGCCGTCGATGGCGTAGTCGGCCGGCAGCGCGGCCAGCAGTTCGCGCACGATCTCGGGCGCGCGCGGCGGGAGCTCCCAGGGCAGCGAGGCGGCCCACGGTGCGAGCGGCGACGAGGCGATTCCCGCAATGTAGGCATGGAGGTCGATGGCATGCGGCATGGGGGCGATGCTGCCATCAAACCCACGCAGCGACCGGGCCACCTAAAATGCCCGGTTCCGTCAGACCACTCCCGAAAGCGCCCTCCCCGATGTCCGCCCCGCGCAAGCTCTTCGTTACCACCGCCCTGCCGTACGCCAACGGCAAGTTCCATATCGGCCACATGATGGAGTACATCCAGGCCGACATCTGGGTGCGGAACCAGCGAATGAATGGCGCGGAGGTCAACTTCGTCTGCGCCGACGACGCCCACGGCGCGGCCATCACCATCGCCGCCGACAAGGCCGGCGTGACGCCGCAGGCCTTCGTGGCCGAGATTGCCGCGGGCCGCAAGCCTTACCTGGACGGCTACTTCATCTCCTTCGACAACTGGCACTCGACCGACGCGCCCGAGAACCACCAGCTGGCCCAGGACATCTACCGCGACCTGCGCGCCGCCGGCCTCATCAGCACGAAGAGCGTGGAGCAGTTCTACGACCCCGAAAAGGGCATGTTCCTGGCCGACCGCTTCATCAAGGGCGAATGCCCGAACTGCCACGCCAAGGACCAGTACGGCGACAACTGCGAGGTGTGCGGCGCCGTGTACGCGCCCACAGAGCTGATCAACCCCTACTCGGCCCTGTCGGGCGCCAAGCCCGAGCTGCGCAGCTCGGACCACTTCTTCTTCAAGCTGTCGGACCCGCGCTGCGAGGCCTACCTGAAGGAATGGACCGCCGCCCCCGGCCACGTTCAGAGCGAAGTGCAGAACAAGATCCGCGAATGGCTCTACAAGGACGACGAGGGCAAGGGCGGCCTCGGCGACTGGGACATCAGCCGCGATGCGCCCTACTTCGGCATCGAGATCCCCGATGCACCGGGCAAGTACTTCTACGTGTGGCTGGACGCGCCCGTGGGCTACTTGGCGTCGCTGAAGAACCTGCTGGACAAGCGCTGCATCGAGCTGGGCGGCGACGGCATCTCGTACACCGAGTACATGGCCGACCCCGACCTGGAGCAGGTGCACTTCATCGGCAAGGACATCATCACCTTCCACACGCTGTTCTGGCCCGCCATGCTGCATTTCAGCGGCCGCAAGGCGCCCGACGCCGTGTACGTGCACGGCCACCTCACGGTGAGCGGCGAGAAGATGAGCAAGAGCCGCGGCACCGGCATCGACCCGCTGAAGTACCTGTCGATCGGGCTGGACCCCGAGTGGCTGCGCTACTACATCGCCGCCAAGCTCAACGGCCGCAACGAGGACATCGACTTCAACCCCGAGGACTTCGTGGCGCGCGTCAACAGCGACCTCGTGGGCAAGTACATCAACATCGCCAGCCGCGCGGCGGGCTTCATCGGCAAGCGCTTCGCAGGCAAGCTGGGCGAGGTGTCGGCCGACGGCGACGCGCTGCTGTTCGCGCTGCGCGACGCCGCGCCGCAGATCCACTCGCTGTACGACGGCCGCGACTACGCCCGCGCGCTGCGCGAGGTGATGGCGCTGGCCGACAAGGTGAACGAGTACGTCGACCAGAACAAGCCCTGGGAGCTGGCCAAGAAGGAAGGCGCCGAGGCGCGGCTGCACGACGTGTGCACCGTGTGCATCGAGGCCTTCCGCCTGCTCACGCTGTACCTGAAGCCGGTGCTGCCGGCGCTGGCCGTGAACGTCGAGGCCTTCCTGAAGATCTCGCCGCTGGTCTGGGGCGACGCGGCGCAGCCACTGCCCGTGGGCCACGCGATCGGCGACTACAAGCACCTGATGCAGCGCGCCGATGCCAAGCTGGTCGACAAGCTGTTCGATGCGCCCGAGCCCGCCGCGGCTGCGCCTGCTGCCGCCGTGCAAGCCCAGGCGCTGCCGGGCGGTGAAGCCATCGCGCCCACCATCACCATCGACGACTTCGCCAAGATCGACCTGCGCATCGCAAAGATCGTGGCCTGCGAGAAGGTCGAGGGCTCGACCAAGCTGCTGCGCCTGACGCTCGACGCGGGTGAAGGCAAGACCCGGAACGTGTTCAGCGGCATCGCCTCCGCCTACCAGCCCGAGCAGCTCGTGGGCAAGCTCACCGTGCTGGTCGCCAACCTCGCGCCACGCAAGATGAAGTTCGGCGTGAGCGAAGGCATGGTGCTGGCCGCCAGCCATGGCGACGAGAAGGCGCACCCCGGCATCCACGTGCTCGAACCCACGCCGGGCGCCACGCCGGGCATGCGCGTTCGCTGACCTGCAAGGACACGCCATGACCGCTCTGCGCCGCGCCCTTCTGCTGCTTTGCCTGCCCGCCCTGTCGGTGCTCTTGAGCGGCTGCGCGGTCGTGACCGTGGCCAGCACCGCGGTGAGCGTGGGCGCCGGCGCGGTCGGGCTGGCGGCGGACGCGGCCATCGGCACCGCGCGCATCGCCGGCAAGGCGGTGGGCGCGGCGGCCGACGCGGTGATTCCCGACAGCCAATAAACCGCAGGCGCGCGCCGGCCCGGCGCCTTCAGTCCGCCAGGCCCAGGCGCGCGAGGTGCGGCGGCGTGTGCTGCGCCTTTTCCTTCCGCACGAAAGCCGAGCGCAGGCCCGCATGCGGCTCGCGCGCGTCGAAGAAATTGCGGCGCATGTGCGACAGCTCTTCATCCCGGTAACGCTGCAGCGGCTTCACCGCCTCGTCCTGTTCGCGCGCGGCCTGCTTGCGCGCGATGCGCTCGGCCAGGTCCGGCGCGGCCGCCAGCTCCGCGGCCAGCCGCGCGACTTCGTCGCCGAACTCCTGCGGTGCCGCCTGCAGCACCCGCTGCGCCATGCCGAGCTGCACCGCGCGCCGCGCGCTCACGGGCAGCGCCGCCTGCGTGAGGCGCTGCGCCTCGGCCGCGCCCACGCGGCGCGGCAGCGTGAAGGTCCAGTATTCGGAGCCGTGCAGCCCCATCAGCGCGTAGTGCGGGTTGAGCACGGCGCCGTCGCGGCACCACACCTCGTCGGCCGCCAGCGCGAGCATCACGCCGCCGGCCGCCGCGTTGCCGCCCAGCGCCGCCACGGTGAGCCGGTCGGTGGTGGTGAGCACGGCCTCGACGAGGTCGTTCATCGCATGGATGTTGGCCCACGACTCCTCCGCCGGATCGTCGGCGGCCTCGATCACGTTGAGGTGGATGCCGTTGGAGAAGAAGTCGCGCAGGCCGCCCAGCACCAGCACGGCGGTCGGCCGGGTCAGCGCGAAGCGGTAGGCCTTCAGCAGCCGCCGGCATTGCACGGTGCTCATGGCGCCACCGGGAAACGAGAAGTTCAGCGTGCCGACCGCGCCGTGCTCGCTGTAGCGCATCTCGGTCCAGGTGCGGCGCGTGTCGGGCAATTGCAGCGGCGCGGGCACCTCGGGCACGCTGGCGCGCAGCAGGTCGCCCAGTGCCTGCACGGCCGGCAGCTTGTAGCTGGGCCACAGCGAGCCGGCGCCGGTGCCGGGTTCGCGCCAGGGGCTCAGCTGCGGGATCCACACCGCGCCGTCGACGGTGGTACGGCAGATGGCGCCGGCGCGGGTGGCGATCAGCTCGCCCGGCGGACCGCGCAGCTCGTCCTCGGGGTGGCCGCCGTGCAGGTACCACGGCATGCCCAGCAGTTCGTCGCGCACGCCGGGCTGCGAGTCGGCCGCGCGCAACTGGCGCAGCACCGCCTCGGTGGTGTCGGCGGCCCAGTCGATGCGCCGCTGCGCCTGCTTCATGAAAGGCCGCCAGCCCGCGGCCAGGTCGGTGGCCGCCTGCGGTTGCGGCTTGTACTTGCCCGAGGCGAAGCGCTCCACGGCGAGCAGCACCGCATCGACGGCGGCATCGGCCACCTCGCCGCGGTAGAGGTCGCTCTTGCCGGCCAGCGGCGGCACCTTCAGCGGCGACCACGCCCAGACGTCGCCCGCGTCCATCCCGGCCACGGCCTCGAGCACGGTGACGCCCCAGCTCTGCGCGCCAGCCTGCAGCGCCCAGTCGAGCGACGACGCTCCGCGGTCGCCCGGCGGGCCGGGATGCACGATGAGGCAGGTGCGCGCGCGCCACACGTCCTCGGGGATCGCGGTGGTCAGCATCGGCGCCACGAGCAGTTGCGGATCGTGCCGGCGCACGGCCTCGCGCAAGGCATCGTCGTTGCCGAGGGCCAGCGTCACGCCCGCGGTGTGGCCGCGGTCGTGAAGCTCGACGAGCACCCGTTGCGTCAGGCTGTTGAACGCGCTTGCGACAAGCAGGATGTGCATCGGACGCCCTCGTCATGTTGGTGTCTAAATGTCAACCAATGTCAAAAATGTATCTGGATCCTTCGCATGGGATAAGTCGACCGAAAGTCCTCACCGGGCTGGAACGCCGTTCAACGCGACCATCACACCCCGCCGTTCAGGCGTGGCGCAGCAGGAACGGCAGCACGTGCACCAGCACCTCCTCGGGCGCCTCTTCCGCCATCTGGTGGCCGCAGTCGATGGTCCCGCCCTCCACCTGGTCGGCCCAGTCCTTCCAGATCTCGACCGGATCGGGCCTGGCGGCGTTCGACGCGCTCCACAGCACCTGCACCGGACAGGCGATGCGCCGCCCGGCCGCCATGTCGTCGCGGTCGTGCTGCAGGTCGATGGAGGCCGCGGCGCGGTAGTCCTCCACGATCGCGTGGCGCACCGACTCCTTCGCAAAGGCGCGGTGGTACTCGGCCAGCGCCTCGGGCGTGACGGCGTCGACCTTCTGCACCGCGTTGCGCAGCGCCCAGTCGAGGTAGTAAGCCGGGTCGGCGCGCAGCATGCGCTCGGGCAGGTCGAAAGGCTGCGCGAACAGGTACCAGTGGAAGGCCTTGAGCCCGAAGGCCATGCCGGCGCGCTGCCACATGGCTTGCGTGGGCACCACCGTGAGCGAGACGAAGCAGTTCACCGCCTCGGGCGTGTCCAGGCACAGCCGGTAGCCCACGCGCGCGCCGCGGTCGTGACCCATGACGGCGAAGCGCGTGAAACCCAGCGAGCGCATCAGCGCCAGCTTGTCGGCCGCCAGCGTGCGCTTGCTGTGGCCGATGTGCAGCGGATCGCCGGCCGGACCTGTGCTGTCGCCGTAGCCGCGCAGGTCGGGCGCGACCACGGTGAAGTGCCGCGCCAGCACGGGCGCGATGCGGTGCCAGGCCACGTGCGTCTGCGGATAGCCGTGCAGCAGCAGCAGCGGCGGGCCGCTGCCGCCCACTTCGGCGTGGATGACGGCGTCGCGCAGCGCCACGTCGTGCACCGCGAAGCCGGGGAAGAACGCCGCGCGGCTCATTGCAGCGCCTCGGCGAAGAAATCGGCCATGCGCTCCAGCTGCTCGTCCATCATGTGGCGGCCGTGCACGATGCGCGCGCCCTGCTGCTGCGCCAGCGTGAGCAGCGGCGTGGTGTGCGGCTCCATGATCACGTCGGCCACCGTGTGGCCTGCGCGGATGGCCGAGGCGGCGATGGGCAGCGGATCGCCCTCGCGCATGCCGGCCGGCGTGGCGTTGACGAGCAGCTCGCGCGGGCTCGCGCCGTCCCACGTGCCGGCGGCGTAGCCCAGCGCGCGCAGCCGTTCGACCAGGTTCGCGCGCTTCGCACTGTCGGCGTCGTGCACGTCGATGGACGCCGCACCGGCGCCCGCCAGCGAGAAGGCGATCGCATTGCCCGCGCCGCCCGCGCCCGCAAGGCCCACGCTGCGGCCCTTCACCTCGAAGCCGTTGCGCACGAGCCCCGACAGAAAGCCCGCGCCGTCGAGCAGGTCGCCCTGCCATGCGCCGGCCTTGCGGCGCACGACGTTCACCGCCTGCGCCTCGCGCGCGGCGCGCAAGGTCTCGATCGGCAGGTTCGCGACGATCTGCTTGTGCGGCACGGTGACCACCAGGCCCGCCACGTTGCGCACCGCGAGCAGCGTGTGCAGCAGCGCCGGCACGTCGGCGGCCTGCACGTGCAGCGGCACGAGCACCGCGTTGATGCCGCGGCGCTGCAGCAGTTGCGTGAGCGGCAGCGGCGCCTTCACCTGCGCGACGGGGTCGCCGATGATGCCGAGCACGGCGGTGTTGCCGTCGAGCTTCAAACCGTTCCAGTTCGGGCCGTTCCGGTCGGGGGTGGTGTCAGGCATGGGTATGGCCGTTTCTTTGAAGGAATTCGGAAGTGGCGCGAAAGGCCGCGGCGGCGCGCGCCAGCGGGTCGAGCGTGGCCATGCGGATCGCGCTGGGGGCTTCGACCGACAGCAGCGCATCGGGCGCGAGCTGCGCCAGCAGGCGGTGCACCTTCAGCTCGCCCTCGCCCGGAAAGAGGCGGTGCGCGCGCCCCTCTTCCGCGGCCGAGAGGCCCGGGTGGCGCTGCGCGAGCGCGTCGTTGACCTGCATGAAATGGCGGTCGATGTGCGCGCCGCCCCTGTCGCCGTCCATGTCACCGGGGGCACAGCCCGCGCGGAAGAAATGCAGCGCGTCGACCACCACGCGCGCCGTGTCGCTGTTCGACGCGGCGACCAGCTGCTGCGCCTGCTGCAGCGAGCGCGCGGCGGTGTAGACCATGAATTCGACGCCCAGTGCGAGCCCGTGCGGGCGGGCGCGCTCGGCCAGCGCGGCCATGCCGTCGCCCGCGCGCGCCGGGTCGCTGTCGTCCACGTTGACCATGAGGCAGCGCGCGCCCAGCGCCTCGGCCGACGCGAGCACGCCCGCCAGCGACGCCGCGTCGAAGCCGGGCTTGATGCGCACGATCTCGATGTCGTGCACGCGCAGCCCCAGGTCGCGCAGGCGCGCCAGCGTCTCGCGCAACATGCCGCTGCCCACGGCCATCGGGAACGGCGCTTCGCCCAGGCGCGCGGGGCTCAAGCGGATGCCGACGCCGCCGAAGCCCGCCGCATGCGCGGCCTCCACCAGCCGCGGCGGCGTGGCGTCGAGCATGCCGAGATGGGCGAGCGAGAGGCGGAAGTTCATGCGGCGGCAGTCTGCGCTTCGGGGGCTTGCAGCGCAGCCTGCCTGAGCGGCACGCCCTGCGCAAGCAGCAAGGCCTGCAGCCGCTTCACGTCCACGTCGCGCGGCAGCACGCCCGCATCGGCCGCCAGCGCCGCCGCCGTGCCTGCCGCCTGGCCCGTGAGCCAGCACTGCGGAATCTCGCGCATGAAGCCGTGCGAGTTGGTGTCGCACGAGATGTGCTTGCCGGCGGCGAGCACGCCGTCGAGCTTCTCGGGCACCAGCGCGCCGTAGGGCACCGAGATGTTCGGAAACTTCGGCGACGGGCTCGGGCTGATGCCCACCTCGTCGGCCTCCACCGCGCCCGCGTCCCACGCGCCGCGCCGCACGCTCTTCACGCCCACCAGGCGCCGGCCGTGGCGCGTGCCGATCTGCGGCGCCATCAGCATGAGCCAGGCGTTCTCGAAGCCCGGCGCATGCGCGCGGTAGAAGGCCAGGTGCTCGGCCATGCTCTTGCGCGACTCCCATTCGACCTGCGTCATCTCGTCGACGTCCAGAGCGCTGAAGCCCGACTTGCGCGGCCCGAGGAAGGTGGCCACGTCGTCGCGCCACGAGACGATGGGTTTCTCGAAGCTGCCCAGCGTCTCGCGCCCGCGCGCCAGCAGCGCCGAGTAGGCCTGCGGCTCGTGCGCGCGGAAGTCGAGCCAGCGCCGCATGTCCACGCCCGCGAACAGCCACGAGGTGTTGATGCAGTGGTGGATGTCGTGCGCGTCGATGTCCGACGAAAACGCCGCGCCCGCCGCCGCGTACAGGTCGCCCTCGCCCGTGGTGTCGACCACCACGTTGGCGAGGATGGCGCGGCGGCCCTGCTTGCTCTCGAACACCGCGCCCTTCACGCGGCCCTGGCCCTCTTCGGCGATGGGCGCGACCATCCAGCCGTGCAGGATCAGGTCGACGCCGGCCTCGCGCACCATCTGGTGGTACACGCCCTTGAGCATCTCGGGGTCGATGGTGGGCGAGTGCGTGACCACGCCGTGGAACGCGGCGGTGCGCAGGGCCCAGTGGTCGGCCTTGGCGGTGTCGCGCGAGCCCCAGTCCTCGCGCGGCGGGCCGGCGATGGCGTTGCGGCCCAGGCGCTCCATGAACTCGGCCGCCAGGCCGTGGATGACGTGCTGGCCCGACCAGTCGCTCATGCGGTCGATCCAGATCACCAGGCCGCCGGTCGACAGGCCGCCCAGGTGGTTGTAGCGCTCCAGCAGCACCACGCGCGCTCCGCTGCGCGCGGCGGCCACGGCGGCGGCCACGCCCGACGGGCCGCCGCCGAGCACCAGCACGTCACAGCGCTCGTGCACCGGCACCTGGCGCGCCGGCTCGGTGATGTGGCCGTGCGGCTGGCGCTGCTTGCGTTCGCTGTCGCGCGCGTTGACGTCGGAGCGGAAGAAGTGGCGTTCTTCGGGGGTGAGGGTTCCCATGGGGGCTTTCAGGAAGAGGAAGAAGAGGACGAGAAGGAGGAGGAGGACGGCGACGCGGAAGACGTCGGTGCTGCGAGCTCGGCCAGCAGATCGGCGAGCGGCCCGGGCGCGGTGACCATCGCGTCGTGGCCGGTGGCCAGCGTGCGCAGCTGCCAGCCGGCGTCGGCGCGCACGCGCGCCTTGGTGGGCTCGAGCGTGGCGATCGGGTCGCCGGTGCATTCGATGTAGGTCCTGGGCAGGCCGTTGCCCAGCGGCGCCTTCAGCAGCAGCGGCTGCAGGTAGGTGCCCACGGGCTGCGGCGTGAGGTGGCGCGCGACCCAGGCCGCGTCGGCCGGGTCTTTCACGCCGAAGGCCGCGGGCGGCAAGGCGGCCGCCGCGCCCACGCCGCCGCCGGTGTCGCGGATGGCCTTCAGGCGCTGCTCGACCACCGCCGGCGGGAAGTCGGAGAACAGGCTCTTGCCGGGTTCGAGCAGCAGCGAATCGAGGTACACCAGCTGGCGCAGGTGCGCGGCGGCGCGGTCGGCCACGCCGGAGATCACGATGCCCGCGTAGCTGTGGCCCACCAGCACCACGCGCTCGAGCTCCTCGAACTGCAGCAGGTTGACGATGTCGTCGATGTGCGTGTCGAGGTTGACCTGCGGCGAAATGAGGTGGCGGCGCTCGCCCAGCCCGGTGAGCGTGGGCGTGAACACCGCGTGGCCGGCGGCGCGCAGCCGCGAGGCCACGCGCGCCCAGCACCAGCCGCCATGCCAGGCGCCGTGCACAAGCACGAAGGTCGAGGGCGGGTTGGCGCGCGCGGGCCCGGCGGCGCGGGCCGGCACGAGACCGGTGGCGGGGAGGCCCATCACGCCTGCCGCACCCACCGCGCGAGCAAAGAGGTTCCTGCGTTTCATGCGGCGCCCCTACTCGCTGCGCGCGCCGGTGCGCTTGATGACGTCGCCCCACATCGCCGTGTCTTCCGCGATCTTGCGGGCCAGCGCGTCGGGCGCGCTGCCGATGGCCTGCCAGCCCTGGTCGAACAGGCGCTGGCGCGTGTCGGGCGCCTTCAGGATGCGCGCGATCTCGTCGGACAGCCGCTGCGCCACCGGCTGCGGCATGCTGGCCGGGCCGAAGATCGCATTCCACGAAGCGACGTCGAAGGCCTTGCCCGCGCCCAGCGCGGGCTGGATCGGCGGCACCTGCGCAAAGGCCGCGAACGGCGTGGCGGTGCTCACGCCGTACAGCCGAAGCCGCCCGCTCTTCGCCTGCGGCGCGGCGATCGACGGGATCATGAAAGACAGCTCGATCTGCTGGCCCATGAGCGCCGTCGCCACCTGCGGGAAGCCGGGGAACGGCACGTGCACGGCCTGCAGACCGGTGAGCGCCTTCAGCAGTTCCATGGCCAGGTGCGAGCCCGAGCCGGGCCCGACCGAGCCGTAGCTCAGGCGGTCGCCCTGGGCCTTGGCATACGCCAGCAGGCCGCGCAGGTCGGTGGCGGGCATGCCCATGCTGCCGGTGAGCACGAAGGGGCTGCTGGCCACCAGGGAGACGGGGCGCAGGTCGTGCGCCACGTCGTAGGGCGTGGCGGGGTTCAGCGCCTTGGCGGTGGTGAGCGGGCCGTTGCCGGTCAGGCCGATGGTGTGGCCGTCGGTGGCCTTGGCCACGGCGTTGACGCCGATGGTGCCGGCCGCGCCGACCTTGTTCTCGACGATGACCGGCTGGCCCAGCGCCTGCGCCAGCGGGTCGGCCACGGTGCGGGCCAGCGCGTCGGGCGAGGAGCCCGGCGGGAAGCCGACGACCAGGCGCACGGCTTTCTGCGGCCAGGGTGCGGCGGCATGCGCGGGCAATGACGGCAAGGCCAGCGCCGGCGCGACCGAGGCGGCCAGCGCGCCCTGCAGCAGGCGGCGCCGCCGCAGGAGGGAAACCATCGGATCGGGCATGTCTTGTCTCCGGTTGCTGTGTTGTGAGGTGGATTCTTGGCCCACAATTCAGCGCGAAACGTGATGATTTCTGATCTCTTCCATCACGTTTCTTGATGACAGAACCTCCCCGAAAGACGCGCATGCCCGCCAGGAACGCCCGCTCCGTCCTTGCTTCACCCCACACACTGGCCACGCCGGGCACACCGGCCACACCGGCCACACCACGCAGCCACACGGTGGACATCGACCTGCTGCGCGTGTTCGACACGGTGGTGCGCATCGGCAGCTTCACCACCGCCGCCAAGGCGCTGTCGCGCACGCAGTCGGCCGTGAGCATGCAGCTGCGCCGGCTCGAGGAGCAGCTCGGCGTGCAGCTGGTGGCGCGCGGCACGCGCCAGCTCGCACCCACGCCCGAGGGCCTGCAGCTGCTGCCGCTGGCGCGCCAGATGCTGGGCCTGAACGACCAGCTGTTCCACGACGTCGACAAGGCCGTCGACAAGGCGGAGGTGTCGGGCAGCATCCGCATCGGCTCGATCGAGCACTACGCCACGCGCGTGCTGCCGGTGCTCATCGCGGAGTTCTGCCGGCAGCATCCGCGCATCCATGTGGAGCTGCACCACGGCGTGTCGTCGGTGATGCACGCGGAGCTGGGCGCGCGCTACGACATGGTGATCGGCGTGGGCGCGGTGGGTTCGGGCGAGGGGCTGCGGCTGACGAAGTCGCGCATCGTGTGGGCCTCGACCGCGGCTTCCGCCACGCACCTGCAGCGCCCGCTGCCGCTGGCGCTCAACCCCGAAGGCGCGATGCTGCGCGACTGGGCCACGCACGCGCTCGACCGGGCGGGCATTCCCTGGCGCATCGCCTACACGAGCACCAGCGTCACCGGGCTGGAGGCGGCCGTGCGCGCGGGCATTGCGGTGGGCGTGTTCCGCGAGGCCACCATTTCGAAGCGGCTGAAGATCCTGGGCGCGAAGGAAGGCATGCCGTCGCTGCCCGACTCCGAGGTGTGGCTCGCCACGGTGCCGCTGCCGGGACGCAAGGCGGTGGAGTTGCTGGAGGCCTTCCTGATCCACAAGCTGCGCAAGTGAGGCGCGGCGCGGGCGGGGCTCCGGTGGAATTCAGGGCGCTTCGGTGCCGCGGTCGGGCGAGGAGCCGCTGCGCACCACGCGCTGGTCGTCGTTCAGCGTCGCGGTGAAGACCATCGGCGAATTCGGCGGCTGCACCCAGCGCCATTCCCATTCGGTCTCGCGCTTGAGCGCATAGGGCGTGACCTTGGCGGGCTTGCCGAGCAGCTTGCGCAGGTCTTCCATCATCAGGCCGGGCTTCACCCTGGCGAAGTTCTCGGGCGTGAGCACCTGGCGCAGCGCGCTCATCTTGCCGTCGGCGCCGATGGTGATCATGTAGTTCTTCTGGCCCGCGGGCTGGCGGTTGTACTCGAACACGCGGCCCTGGTCGGGGCCGTCCCAGATGTTCTCGGGCGGGCCGAAACGGGCGCGCACGTCGGCCTCGGTGGAGACGCCTTCCTCGAGCTCGCGAATGTTCCTGGAGTCGCATGCGGCAAGGCCGATGACCGCCGCCAGAAACGCCGTTGCCATGCCGATCTGCCACCCTCGCCGTTGCGTCATGCCGTCCCCGGTAAAATTCGCGCCATAAAGGTCCAGTCTATGTCCATCTTCCATCGCCCCCACTACTCTTCCGAGATCACCAACTTCATCGAACAGATGAAGGAAAAGAAGCCCACGCTGGAAGCCGAGCAACGCGCCGGCCGCGCCCTGCTCTGGGACAAGCACCTCGACCGCAGCCTGCTCGAGGAGTACAGCGAAGCCCGCGTGCCGATGCAGCCCTACGTCTACCAGACGCAATCCAAGTAATCTGTCGATGCCGAATTGGCAGGACACGCCCGTCCGCATTACGCCGGTCGCTATTGAATTGATAGCGCACACCCAATGAGCGGCGAAGAGGACAACGGCACGCTGACGGTCGCCATGCCCGACGTGGTCGACCAGGTCGCGCTCGCGAGGCTCTATGGCGAGCCGCTGTTCGCGATGCCGAAGGACCTGTACATCCCGCCCGAGGCGTTGCAGGTGTTCCTCGAGGCCTTCGAAGGCCCGCTGGACTTGCTGCTGTACCTGATCCGCAAGCAGAACTTCAACATCCTCGACATCCCGATGGCGGGGCTCACGCGGCAGTACCTGAGCTACGTCGACGAGATCCGCCAGACCAACCTGGAACTGGCGGCCGAGTACCTGCTGATGGCCGCGATGCTGATCGAGATCAAGTCGCGCATGCTGCTGCCGCCCAAGAAGGTGGCCGACGGCGAAGAGGCCGAAGACCCGCGCGCCGAGCTGGTTCGCCGCCTGATGGAGTACGAGCAGACCAAGCTGCAGGCCGCCTCCATCAGCGCCCTGCCGACCTACGGGCGCGACTTCTGGAAGGCGCAGGTCTACATCGAGCAGTCGCTCAAGCCGCGCTTCCCCGAGGTGGACGTGGTCGAACTGCGCGACGCGTGGGCCGACATCATGAAGCGCGCCAAGCTCGTGCAGCACCACAAGATCTCGCGCGAGGAGCTCAACGTGCGCGAGCACATGAGCATCGTGCTGCGCCACCTGCAGGGGCAGCGCTTCGTCGAGTTCGAGAAGCTGTTCGACCCGTCGCGTGGCTCACAGGTGCTGATCGTCACCTTCATCGCGATGCTGGAGCTCGCGAAGGAGACGCTGATCGACATCACGCAGGCGGAAGCCTTCGCCCCCATCTACGTCCGGCTGGCCTACGCGCCGGCCTGATCCAACCGGTCCCTGCCCCCCGTGAATTCAGCCGTGCGCGACTTCGACGTTCTCATCGTCGGCAGCGGTCTGGCCGGCCTGTCGGCCGCGCTGCACCTGGCCCCCACGCACCGCGTGGCCGTGCTGACCAAGCGCGCGCTGAACGACGGCTCCAGCGCCTGGGCGCAGGGCGGCATCGCGGCGGTGCTGGCGGCGGGCGACAGCTTCGACGCGCACGTCGAAGACACGCTGGTGGCCGGCGCCGGCCTGTGCGACCCCGAGGCCACGCGCTTCGTGGTCGAGCATGCGCCCGAGGCCATCGGCTGGCTGCGCGAGCTGGGCGTGCCGTTTTCTGAAGAAGACGGCGGCCTGCACCTGACGCGCGAAGGCGGCCACAGCCAGCGCCGCATCGTGCACGTGACCGACGCCACCGGCGCGGCGGTGCAGCAGGTGCTGATCGAGCGCGTGCGCCGCACGCCGAACATCACGCTGTTCGAGCACCACACGCTGGTCGACCTGGTCACGGGCACCAAGCTCGGCCTCGGCGACCCCGCCTGCATGGGCCTGTACGCGCTGGACGACGAGACCGACGAGGTGCTGGCCTTCCGCGCGCCCCACACCATCCTGGCGACGGGCGGCGCGGGCAAGGTGTACCTGTACACCACCAACCCCGACACCGCCACCGGCGACGGCATTGCCGCCGCCTGGCGCGCGGGCTGCCGGGTGTCGAACATGGAGTTCATCCAGTTCCACCCGACCTGCCTGTACCACCCGCATGCCAAGTCGTTCCTGATCAGCGAGGCGGTGCGCGGCGAAGGCGGCCTGCTCAAGCTGCCCGAGTCGGCCGGCGGCACGCGCTTCATGCCCACGCACGACGCGCGCGCCGAACTCGCGCCGCGCGACGTGGTGGCGCGTGCCATCGACTTCGAGATGAAGAAGCACGGCCTGGACTGCGTGCACCTCGACATCTCGCACCAGCCGGCCGCGTTCCTGAAGGAACACTTTCCGAACATCCTGGCGCGCTGCCTGGAGCTGGGCATCGACATCACGCGCGAGCCCATTCCCGTGGTGCCGGCCGCGCACTACACCTGCGGCGGCGTGCTCAGCGACCTGAGCGGGCGCACCGACATCCCGGGCCTGTACGCCATCGGCGAGACCGCCTGCACGGGCCTGCACGGCGCCAACCGGCTGGCCAGCAACTCGCTGGTCGAGTGCATGGTGTTCGCGCGCGCCGCGGCCAGCGCCATTGCCGAAGCGCCGGCGCGCGAGAGCGCCGCGCTGCCCGCCTGGGACGACAGCCGCGTCACCGACGCCGACGAGGCCGTGGTCATCTCCCACAACTGGGACGAGCTGCGCCGCTTCATGTGGGACTACGTCGGCATCGTGCGCACCAACAAGCGCCTGGAGCGCGCGAGCCATCGCATCGCGCTGCTGCAGGCCGAGATCCAGGAGTTCTACGCGAACTTCCACGTCACGCGCGACCTGCTCGAACTGCGTAACCTGGTGCAGGTGGCCGAGCTGATCGTGCGCTCCGCGCAGGCCCGCCACGAGAGCCGTGGCCTGCATTTCAGCCGCGACTATCCATCGCTCGCCGAGCCGACAGCACCCACGGTGCTGGCGCCGCCGGCCAGCTGATCGACCCACCCGTTCCCGTTTTTCACTCAAGGATGCCCGGCCACCGACGCCCGCAGGGAGAAACCCAACCATGTCGAACACCCCGACCCCGACCCTGACCCCGACCCCGCCCTCCGAAACACCATCGGCCTCGCCCTACGGCACGCTGCCGCCGGTATCGCAGCCCGCGGCGCGCAAGCCCGTGAGCCTGCCGCGCCTGGCCGACATGCATGCGCGCGGCGAGAAGATCGCCATGCTCACGGCCTACGACGCCACCTTCGCGGCCATGGCCGACGCGGCCGGCATCGACTGCCTGCTGGTCGGCGACTCGCTCGGCATGGTCTGCCAGGGCCTGAACAGCACGGTGGGCGTGAGCCTGGAGGCCATGCGCTACCACACCGACAGCGTGTCGCGCGGCCTGCGCCGCGTGCAGGGCACGGCCTGGCTCATTGCCGACCTGCCCTTCGGCAGCTACCAGGAGTCGCGCGAGCAGGCGCTGCGCAGCGCCACGGTGCTGATGCAGGCCGGCGCGCACATGGTCAAGCTCGAAGGCGGCGGCTGGACCACCGACACGGTGCGCTTCCTGGTAGAGCGCGGCATTCCGGTGTGCGCCCACCTCGGCCTGACGCCGCAGACGGTGCACGCGCTGGGCGGCTACCGCGTGCAGGGCAAGGGCGACGAGGCCGGCGCGCTGCTCAGGCAGCAGGCCCGTGCGCTGCAGGACGCGGGCGCCGCCATGCTGGTGTTGGAGATGGTGCCGGCCGCGCTGGCCGCCGAGCTCACGGCCGAACTGAAACACTGCGCCACCATCGGCATCGGGGCCGGCCGGGCCACCGCCGGCCAGGTGCTGGTGTTGCACGACATGCTGGGCATCAACCTCGGGAAGATGCCGAGGTTCGTGCGCAACTTCATGGCCGATGCGCCGGGCGTGCTGCCCGCGCTGCAGGCCTATGTGCGGGCCGTCAAGGACGGCAGCTTTCCCGACGACCGGCTCCACGCCTGGTAAGGACCCAAGGAACCCACTCCCATGTACATCGCCACCACCATCGAAGAACTGCGCGGGCGCCTGTCCGCCAGCAAGCGCCCCGCCTTCGTGCCCACCATGGGCAACCTGCACGACGGCCACATCGCGCTCATCAGGCAGGCCCGGACGCTGGGCGACGCCACAGTCGCCAGCATCTTCGTGAACCGGCTGCAGTTCCTGCCGCACGAAGACTTTGACACCTACCCGCGCACCTGGGACAGCGACTGCGAGAAGCTGCGCGCGGCCGGCTGCGACGTGCTGTTCGCGCCCACCGAGAAAGTGCTCTACCCCGAGCCCCAGACCTGCAAGGTGCACCCCGACCCGGCGCTGGCCGACATGCTCGAAGGGCACTTCCGGCCCGGCTTCTTCATCGGCGTGTGCACGGTGGTGATGAAGCTCTTCCAGTGCGTGCAGCCGCGCGTGGCGGTGTTCGGCAAGAAGGACTACCAACAGCTCATGACGATCCGCCACATGGTGCGGCAGTTCGCGCTGCCCATCGAGATCGCCGGCAGCGAGACCTTCCGCGCCGACGACGGCCTGGCACTGTCGTCGCGCAACGGCTACCTGAGCAAGGAAGAGCGCGCCGAGGCGGTGCAGCTGTCGAAGGCACTCCGGGCCATGGCCGAGGCGGTGCGCGCGGGCGAGACCGACCTGGCCGCGATCGAGGCGCGGGCCATGCAGACGCTGGCGCAGCGCGGCTGGCAACCGGACTATCTGGTGCTGCGACGCCGCGCCGACCTGCGGGAACCCACGCCCGGCTCGCAGGGCGAGCCGCTCGTGGCACTGGCCGCCGCGCGCCTGGGCAGCACGCGGCTGATCGACAACCTGGAGATCGAGGCCGTGTCGGCCTCGTGAGCGTCTTATGAGCTACAGCGTCAAGGAAATCTTCTACACCCTGCAGGGCGAAGGCGGCCAGGCCGGCATGCCGGCGGTGTTCTGCCGCTTCGCCGGCTGCAACCTGTGGAGCGGCCGCGAGAGCGACCGCGACACCGCCGTCTGCCGTTTCTGCGACACCGATTTCGTCGGCACCGACGGCACGCTGGGCGGCAAGTTCAAGACCGCCGAGCTGCTGGCCGACACCATCGCCGCGCAATGGCCGGCGAGCGATGCCGACCACCGCCTGGTGGTGCTGACCGGTGGCGAGCCGCTGCTGCAGGTGGATGCGGCGCTGGTCGACGCGCTCCATGCGCGGCGCTTTCGCATTGCGGTCGAGAGCAACGGCACCATCGAGGCGCCCGAGGGCATCGACTGGCTGTGCATCAGCCCCAAGGCCGGCGCGCCGTGGGTGCAGCAGCGCGGCCAGGAGCTGAAGCTGGTGTGGCCGCAGACCGCGTTCGACCTGGACACGATGGCGCGCACCGGCGAGTTCACGCACCGTTTCCTGCAGCCGATGGACGGGCCCGACCGGCTGGCGAACACCGAGCTGTGCATTGCCGAATGCATGCGCCAGCCCGCATGGCGCCTGAGCGTGCAGACCCACAAGATCACCGGAATCCGCTGAGGCGGCTGACCTTTTTTCCCTGAGTTTCCTGAAGATGCGATTCACCATCAGCCAACGCTTTTTCTTCGACGCCGCCCACACGCTGAAGCGCGAGATCGAAGTCCAAGGCAGCCGCCGTATCCACGGCCACACCTACCACGCGGAGGTGTGGCTCACGGGCGAACGCGATCCCGAGACGGGCATGGTGATCGACCTGGGCTTGCTGCGCCGTCGCCTGGACGACGTGCGCGAGCAGCTCGACCATCACCTGCTGGACGACGTGCCGGGGCTGCACCCGCCGACGCTGGAGAACCTGTGCGTGTTCATTGCGGATGCGCTGCCGGATCTGCGGGAATCGCTGGCGCGGGTGCGGGTGTGGCGCGAGGCGCTGGGGGACAGCTGCACCGTGGAGTTCTGATCTTGCTCCCTCTCCCCTTGGGGAGAGGGCTGGGGTGAGGGAGAGCGGCGATCAGCGCTGCGCGATGTTGCGAGGCCCCTGCCCTCACCCTGACCCTCTCCCAGAGGGAGAGGGAACAACACCTCAGGCGGCGCCGATGCCTGCGACCAGCGTGCCCGGCGCCTGCCCGTTCTTCAACCCGGCCGTGAACGCCAGCATGCGGTCGATCGGCACGCGCGCCCGCACACCCAGCGCCGGGTCGACGTGGATCTCGCCCGCGCCGGTCTCCAGCGCGTTCGCCAGCTCCACCAGCCCGTTCATCGCCATCCACGGGCAATGCGCGCAGCTCTTGCAGGTGCCGCCGTTGCCGGCCGTGGGCGCTTCGATGAAGGTCTTGCCGGGGTTCAGCGTGCGCAGCTTGTGCAGCATGCCGGTGTCGGTGGCAACGATGAATTCGGTGGCGTCCATGCGCTGCGCGGCGTTCAGGATGGCCGAGGTGGAACCCACCGCGTGGGCCAGCGCAATGACGTCCGACGGCGACTCCGGGTGCACCAGCACCTTGGCCTTGGGGTGGTCTTTCATGAGCAGCTCGAGCTCGAGCGCCTTGAACTCGTCGTGCACGATGCAGGCGCCGTTCCAGCTCACCATGTCCGCGCCGGTCTGGCGCTGGATGTAGTCGCCCAGGTGGCGGTCGGGGCCCCAGAGGATCTTCTGCCCCGCCGCGTGCAGCGCGTTCACCACGTCGAGCGCGCAGCTCGAAGTGACGAGCCAGTCGGCGCGCGCCTTCACGGCCGCGCTGGTGTTGGCGTAGACCACCACGGTGCGGTCGGGGTGCTGGTCGCAGAAGGCGCTGAACTGCTCGACCGGGCAGCCCAGGTCGAGCGAGCAGTTCGCGTCGAGGTCGGGCATCAGCACGCGCTTTTCGGGCGACAGGATCTTCGAGGTCTCGCCCATGAAGCGTACGCCCGACACCACCAGCGTCTGCGCGGCATGGTCGCGGCCGAAGCGCGCCATTTCGAGCGAGTCGCTCACGATGCCGCCGGTCTCCTCGGCCAGGTCCTGCAGGTCGGGATGCACGTAGAAGTGCGACACCATCACCGCATTGCGTTCGCGCAGCAGGCGGCGGATGCGCTCTTTCAGCGCGGTGCGTTCGTCGGGTGACGGCTCGGGCGGCACGCGCGCCCAGGCGTGGCGGGTGTCGCAGACGGAGCCGGCCTGCGCGTCGGCGGGCTGTTCGTAGTCGACGTCGATGACGGAAGCGGTCGTCATGGGGGAAAGTTCTTCTTCTTTTTTTCTTACTGGAAGCGCATCGAGTAGTCGATGGCCTTCACGTCCTTGGTCAGCGCGCCGACCGAGATGCGATCGACACCGGTCTCGGCCAGGGCGCGCAGGCCGTCGAGCGTCACGCCGCCCGAGATCTCGAGCACGGCCTTGCGTTCGTCGCCTGCCGCGTCGTTGATGCGCACGGCTTCGCGCAGCGTGGGCAGGTCCATGTTGTCGAGCAGCACCATGCGCGCACCGGCCTCCAGCGCCTCGTGCAGCTGGGCCAGGGTTTCGACCTCGACCTCAACGAAGGCCGCCTGCGACGCCACCGGCGCCACGGCGCGCAGGGCGGCAGCGACGCCGCCGGCCGCGGCGATGTGGTTTTCCTTGATGAGCACCGCGTCGTACAGGCCGATGCGGTGGTTCAGGCCGCCGCCGGTGCGCACCGCGTACTTCTGCGCCAGGCGCAGGCCGGGAATGGTCTTGCGCGTGTCGACGATGCGCGCGCGCGTGCCGCGAACGGCGTCGGAATAAAGCGCGGTCTTGGTGGCCACCGCGCTGAGCAGCTGCAGGAAGTTGAGCGAGGTGCGCTCGGCCGTCAGCAGCGCGCGGGCGGCGCCTTCGATCTCGAGCACGGCCTGGTCGGCCGCGCAGCGCTCGCCTTCGGCGCAGAGCCACCGGATGCGCACGTTCGGGTCGAGCTGCCGCAGCGTGGCCTCGACCCAGGGCGCGCCGCACACCACGGCGGCTTCGCGCGCCAGCACACGGGCGCGGGCGGTGCGGTCGGCATCGACCAGCGATGCGGTGAGGTCGCCGTCGGCGACGTCTTCCTGCAGGGCGCGGGTGGCGTCGGACAGGGCCAGCGCGGCCACGGCCGACGCTGAAAAATCAAAGCGAAGGCTCATGGCGCTCTTTGTCTCTGTATTTCTTAAGGGGATTGACGAGGGGAAGCCGCCGCGGCGCCGGGCGGGACCGATTCCGGCACCGGGTCGCGGCCGGTCAGCGCGGCCACGGCGTCCTGCGGGCTCACGCGGCCGTCGAGCAGCGCGACCACGCCTTCGGCGATCGGCATCTCGATGCCGAGGCCGCGCGCGCGCTGCACCACGGTGCGGGCGCAGTACACGCCTTCGGCCACGTGGCCCAGCGAATCGACGGCCTGGGCCAGCGTGCGGCCCTGGGCCAGCAGCAGGCCGACCTTGCGGTTGCGCGACAGGTCGCCGGTGGAGGTCAGCACCAGGTCGCCCAGGCCCGAAAGGCCCATGAAGGTCTCGGCGCGGGCACCCAGCGCAAGGCCGAAGCGGGTCATTTCGGCCAGGCCGCGGGTGATGAGCGCCGCGCGGGCGTTCAGGCCCAGCGCCAGGCCGTCGCACAGGCCGGTGGCGATGGCGAGCACGTTCTTCACCGCGCCGCCCACTTCCACGCCCACGATGTCCTCGTTGGCGTAGACGCGCAGCGCGGGCCCGTGGAAGGCGTCGACCAGTGCGTCGCGCACGCTGGCGTGCGGGCTGGCGGCCACCAGCGCGGTCGGGCGCCCTTCGGCGACCTCTTGCGCGAAGCTGGGGCCGCTGAGCACGCCCGCTCTCAAATCGGGAGCAACCTGCGCCCATATCTCGTGGGCAAGCAGGCCGAAGGATGCGGGGGAGGTGTCGAGCGCGGGCTCGACGCCCTTGCACAGCCAGGCCACCTGCGCGGTGGTGCCGCGCAGTGCGACGAGCTGTTCGCGCAGGGCCGCCATGGGGGTGGCCACGATGACGAGGTCGGCACCGGCCTGCGCCAGGGCGATGTCGCCCGCGCGCACGGCAAGCGAGGCCGGCAGGGCCAGCCCGGGAAGGTAGCGGGTGTTTTCACGCGCGGCCGACATGGCGTCGGCCTGGGCGGCGTCGCGCGCCCAGAGCGTGACCTCGTGGCGGGCCGCCGCGTTGACTGCGACGGCCGTGCCCCAGGCACCGGCGCCATGAACGCAGATCTTCATCGGCGTTGGCGTCGTCGTGCCGGTTTACTGCGCGAGGGTCGGAGCGGCCTGGCCGGCGGCCTGCGCTTGCTGCTGTTCGTACATCGCCTGGAAGTTGATTTCGGCGAGGTGCACAGGCGGGAAGCCGCCGCGCTGGATCACGTCGGCCACGTTGCCGCGCAGGTAGGGGTACACGATTTGCGGGCAGGCGATGCCGAGGATGGCGCCCATCTGCTCTTCGGGCAGGTGGCGGATCTCGAAGATGCCGGCTTGCTTGGCTTCGACCAGGAACACCGTCTTGTCCTGGATCTTGGTCTGCACAGTGGCCGACACGGTGATCTCGAAGATGCCTTCAGCGACTGGCTGGGCGTCCACGCCGAGCTGGATGTCGACGGTGGGCTGCTCTTGTTCCAGCAGGATCGCGGGCGAATTGGGCTGCTCGAGCGACAGGTCCTTGAGGTAGACGCGCTGGATCTGGAAAACGGGATCTTGGGCTTGCTGGTCGGCCATGGCTGAACTTTCGAGGATCAAAACAATGCCCGCCGGGGAGAGGTTCCCGCAGCGGGCTGCAGATGGAAGAGCTGAAGATTATCGCCCGGCGACCGGACCACTCCCGTGACGCCGGTTGCTTTGTGTTTCAGGCGGCCTGCAGCAGCGGGACGAGGCCGCCGCGGCCGTCCAGCGCGATCAGGTCGTCGCAGCCGCCGACGTGCGTGTCGCCGATGAATATCTGCGGCACCGTGCGGCGCTGGGTGATCTCCATCATCGCGGCGCGCGCTTGCGGGTCGCTGTCGATGCGGATCTCTTCGATCTGCTCGACACCCTTGGACTTCAGGATCTGCTTTGCACGGGTGCAGTACGGGCAGACGGCGGTGGTGTACATCTTGACGGCTTGCATGCTCTCTACCTTGGGAAGACTCAGGCTTTTTCAACCGGCAGGTTAGCGTCTTTCCAGGCCTTGAGTCCGCCGGCCACGGCTTGGGCCTGCTCGTAACCGAGCTTCTTGGCAGTGGCCACGGCGCGCTGGGCGCGCGCGCCAGTGGCGCAGACCAGCAGCAGCGGCACGTTCTTGTTCTTCACGGTGGTGGCCAGCTTTTCCTCGAGCAGGGCCAGCGGCACGTTCTTCGCGCCGATCATGTGGCCGGTGGCGAACTCCTCGGGTTCGCGCACGTCGACCAGCACCGCGCGCTCGCGGTTGATGAGCTGCACGGCACCCTGGGCCGTGAGCGTTCCGCCGCTCGCCCCCCGCACCAGCGGCCAGGCCAGCATGGCTCCCGAGCTGAGCGCGATCAGGATCAGCATCCAGTTCGCGGTGACGAATTCGATCAATTTCACGGGGGTTCCTTGAATGGCAAACCGGGGATTTTAGAATGCGAGGTTTCGCAAGCGCAGCCAAAGGCCTCCCTCATGCACAAACTGGTACTGATCCGTCACGGCGAATCCACCTGGAATCTCGAAAACCGCTTCACTGGATGGACCGATGTCGACCTGACCGAGACCGGCGTGGAGCAGGCCAAGCAGGCCGGCCGGCTGCTCAAGGCCGAGGGCTACGACTTCGACGTCGCCTACACGAGCGTGCTCAAGCGCGCCACCCGCACCCTGTGGCACACGCTCGACGAACTCGACCGCACCTGGCTGCCGGTGGTGCACTCGTGGCGCCTGAACGAACGCCACTACGGTGGCCTGCAGGGCCTGAACAAGGCCGAGACCGCCAAGAAGTACGGCGACGAGCAGGTGCTGGTGTGGCGCCGCAGCTACGGCACCCCGCCCCCGCCGCTGGAAGCGGACGACCCGCGCAGCGAGCGCGGCGACGTGCGCTACGCCAAGCTGGCGCCCGAGCAGATCCCGCTGACCGAATGCCTGAAGGACACGGTCGCGCGCGTGCTGCCGTTCTGGAACGAATCGATGGCACCGGCCATCCGCACCGGGCGCCGCCTGGTGGTGGCGGCCCACGGCAACTCGATCCGCGCGCTGGTGAAGTATCTGGACGGCATCTCGGACGACGCCATCGTCGGGTTGAACATCCCGAACGGCATTCCGCTGGTCTACGAGCTCGACGACGACCTGAAGCCCCTGCGCCACTACTACCTCGGCGATGCCGCGGCTGCCGAACAGGCCGCCGCCGCGGTGGCTTCGCAAGGTAAAGGCTGAAGAAACCCCTTTCTGCCGGCCACTTCGTGGAACCCCGGCAGGCAAATTGCTTCCAAGCTGTGTATATTGGTTCGACAGCCGCCGACAAGGACAAGCACTCATGATGGGCCAGAAATTGAAGATCACCGGCTGGGTCGCCGCCGGCGCCGTTGCAGGCGTCCTGACCACCGTTTCACTGCAGACAGTCGCACGCGGCTCGCTTGCGCCCCTGCCACTCGAGGAATTGCAGCAGCTCGCTGCCGTCTTCGGCATGGTCAAGAGCGACTACGTCGAGCCGGTCGACGAGAAAAAACTCATCTCCGACGCGATTTCCGGCATGGTTGCCGGCCTCGACCCGCATTCCCAGTACTTCGACAAGAAGTCCTTCAAGGAATTCCGGGAAGGCACCACCGGCCGGTTCGTCGGCGTGGGCATCGAGATTTCGCAGGAAGACGGCCTGATCAAGGTCGTCTCGCCCATCGAAGGCTCCCCGGCGTTCCGCGCCGGCCTGAAGCCCAATGACCTGATCACCAAGATCGACGACACCGCCGTGCGCGGCCTGTCGCTGAACGAGGCGGTCAAGCGCATGCGCGGCGAAGCCAACACCAAGGTGCTGCTGACCATCTTCCGCAAGGACGAGAGCCGCACCTTCCCCGTGACGATCACGCGCGAAGAGATCCGCACGCAGTCGGTACGCGGCAAGATGATCGAGCCGGGCTACGGCTGGATCCGCCTGTCGCAGTTCCAGGAACGCACCGTCGACGACTTCGTGAAGAAGATCGACGAGCTGTACAAGGAAGACCCGAACCTGAAGGGCCTGGTGCTCGACCTGCGCAACGACCCGGGCGGCCTGCTCGACGCGGCGGTGGCGGTGTCGTCGGCCTTCCTGCCGGAGAACGTCACGGTGGTCACCACCGACGGCCAACTGGCCGAAAGCAAGTCGGTCTACAAGGCGGCGCCGGAGTTCTACCAGCGCCGTTCGGGCAGCGACCCGCTGCGCAGCCTGCCTGCCGCGCTGAAGAACGTGCCGCTGGTGGTGCTGGTGAACGAAGGCTCGGCCTCGGCCAGCGAAATCGTGGCCGGCGCACTGCAGGACCACAAGCGCGCCACCATCATGGGCAGCCAGACCTTCGGCAAGGGCTCGGTGCAGACGGTGCGCCCGCTCGGCCCCGACACCGGCCTGAAGATCACCACGGCGCGCTACTACACGCCGAGCGGCACCTCGATCCAGGCCAAGGGCATCGTGCCCAACGTGCTGGTCGACGAAAGCGCCGAAGGCAGCCCGTTCGCCGCCCTGCGCATGCGCGAGGCCGACCTCGAGAAGCACCTGGCCAGCGGCCAGGGCCCCGAAGTCAAGGACCCGGAACGCGAAAAGGCCCGCGACGAAGCCCGCAAGCGCCTCGAGGAAGAAGCCAAGAAGCCGCCGCAGGACCGCAAGACACCCGAGTTCGGCACCGACAAGGACTTCCCGCTGGTGCAGGCGCTCAACCGCCTGAAGGGCCAGCCCGTGCTGGTCAGCAAGACTCAGGTGATCGTCGAGAACAAGGAAGAGAAGAAGGAAAACTGATCCGGTGGCGCATGGAAGATAGCGAGCTGCTGCGCTACTCGCGCCACATCCTTCTGGAGGAATTCGGCATCGACGGGCAGGAGCGCGTCAGTGCCGGACGGGTTCTCGTCATCGGCGCCGGCGGGCTGGGCTCGCCGGTGGCCTTGTACCTCGCGGCAGCGGGGGTCGGCCACATCACGCTGGTCGACGACGACGAGGTCGATCTCACCAACCTCCAGCGCCAGGTCGCCCACACGCAAGCGCGCGTCGGGCTGGCCAAGGTCGAGTCCGCCGCGCAGGCCATGCGCGACATCAATCCCCAGATTTCCGTCGAGACCCACGCCGTGCGCGCGGACGAGGCGCTGCTGTCGCGCCTGGTCGCCGCGGCCGATGTGGTGGTCGACTGCTGCGACAACTTCGTTACCCGCCAGGCGGTGAACCAGGCCTGCGTGGCGCATGCCAGGCCGCTGGTGGCGGGCGCGGCGATCCGCTTCGACGGGCAACTGAGCGTGTACGACACGCGCGATGCGGCCTCCCCCTGCTACGCCTGCCTGTTCCCGCCCGACGCGGACTTCGAGGAAACGCGTTGCGCGGTGCTGGGCGTGTTCGGCCCCGTGGTGGGCACCATCGGCACGCTGCAGGCCAGCGAGGCGCTCAAGCTGCTGGCCGGCATCGGCCCGTCGCTGGCAGGCAAGCTGCTGATGTTCGACGGGCGCAGCACCTCGTTCGACACGCTGCGCGTGGCGCGCGACCCGCACTGCAGCGTCTGCGCGCAACGCCCGGGCGTCTGAAGTTTCTCAAGCTTCTCAAGGCTGCTTCGCACCCTTGGCACGGGCGGCGCCGTTGGCCGCCGCGCCGGCCGTGGGCCTGTTCGCGTCCGACAGCACGCCCTTGCAATCGGCGTCCGCACCCGGGCCGTTCTCGATGGTCGCGGCCAAAGCCAGCAGCGGATTGATGGCACCCAGCGCCAGCGCCGCCAGGCCGCGTTCGGCCAAGGGTCCAATCTGCACGCCGCCCTTCGGCGCGCCGAAGGTGCCGCTCACCACCAGCGGCGTGCGGATCGACAGGATGTTCTTGCTCTTGGGCTCCGGGCGGACCACGAAGTCCAGCGACTCGGTGGCGAGGTTGGCCTGCCCAGTGGCCGTGAACAGCGCGTTGGTGGTGTCCAACACCAGCGTGCGCCCGGTCATCAGGCCCTTGTTGACGTCGAAGGCGATGGCCGCGCAACGCAACTCGACGTTGCGGTCGCCGCGCAGCAGGAACTTGATGATGTCGCCGCCCACCAGCGTCGCGAACACCGGCAGCAGGTTGCCGAACTGCCCGCGCCCCGAAATGATCGCCACGTCGCCCGACACGCCGCCCAGCCAGTTGGCCACGGTGCTGCCCGAGCCCGACAGGTTGATGCGGCCGTCCAGCCGCCCCACGCTGTTGCCCGTGGTCTCCAGCTTCGGGATGAGGCGGGCCAGCTTCATGGCGCGCACGTCGAGCGAGGCGCGGATGTCCGCCGGATTCTTCGAGGCATCGATGCGGATCGCGCCGCCCAGCTTGCCACCCGCCACGCCCAGGTCGAGCGGATCGAGCGTGAGCACGCCGTTGTCGAGCTTGACCTGCACGCTGCCGCTGTCCAACGGGATGTCGCGCACGTTCTGGATCTTGTCGGCCGTGTATTTGACGTCGGCGTTCATGGCGCGCAGGCGCTCGAAGTCCAGCGGTGCGGTGGGCAGCACCTTGCCGCCCGGGCGCTTGACCTGCGTGACGGTCGGCGGCGGCGCCACGCCCTCGATGGTGTTGGCCGTGCGCGCCGTGGGCGGCAGGCCGATCAGCGGACCGAGGTCGTCCATGTCCATGACCCGTGACCGCAGCTTGCCCGCGAGGTGCGGCAGCTTGCCGGCCTGGTCGAATTTCATGTCGCCGGAAATATCGGAGAGGCCCAGCTTGCCCTTCAGGCCATTGGCCTCCCAGAGCTTGCCGCGCTTGCCCAGCTTGCCGCTCAGCGCGTAGGGCGAGGTCTGCGGCAGCGCGATGCCCAGCAGCGGGAACAGCGCGCCCAGGGTCTGGCCCTTGATCTCGAAGGTGGCGTCGATGCCGTCGAGGTCCGACAGCGCGGCCACGGTGCCGGCGGCCTTGAGCTTGGTCTGGCCGGCGGCGGCGTTGATCTCCATCGGGAACGGTGGCGCGCCCTTGGCGTTGATCTGCAGCACGTTGCCCGCGCGCCCGCTGGCGGTCAGCGGCTGACCCTTGTAGCGGCCCTTCATGCGGTAGTCGAGCGGCATCTCGCCGCGGCCGGTGTCGTAGCTCAGGTCGGCATGGATGTCGACGCCCAGGTGCTTGGCGAGGAAGTCGACCGCCCCGGTGTCGATCTCGATCAGGCCGATGTCGGGCACCGTTCCGGAGTCGGAGGTGTCCTTGCCCAGCGCCCAGGTGCGGCGGCCGTCGGCTTCCATCTGCAAGCCCACCGTGGGCGAGACCAGCGCCAGGTGCGGGATCACGATCTTGCTGGCGATCAGTGGCCAGATGCGGATGTCGAACTCGGCGCGGTCGGCCTTCACCAAGTACGGGTCGCGTGCCCAGGAAGGGTTGGCGAATTCGATGCCGTCGAATTTCACGGTGGCCTGCCGCCAGCCGAGGCCGACGTCCAGCCTGCGCGTGATCTCGAACTTGCGCCCGGTCTTCTCGCTGACGTAGCGGTTCAGCGGCTCGCGAAGCACGTCCCAGGGGAAAAAGATCAGCCCGATGACCAATGCCGCGAACAGCAGCACCACCGCTGCCAGGAGCTTCTGCCATAGCGGCCAGGCGCCTGGCCGGGTGCGGAGAGTGTTCGTTGCCATGGTGTCCTTGTTAACCGTTCAATCACTTGCACCGAGTCGGCGATGCACCGCACAAACCGTGAGGCATTGCCTACGGAAGTCGCTTTGCAAGGGCATGCGTCGGAACCCGCCTACAACATGCGGCCCACGAAGATTGCATGATGCGCAACAGGAAGGCCTCAATGTCCATGTGCAGGCATTTCCATGCGGGGACGCTGCGAATGCACCTGCCAACGACAGAGGAAGCGCGGTTCGGCATGGATTCCAGATTGCAGACATACGTCGTCGAAGACAACCTCACGATCCGTGAAAACCTCATTGGCACTCTGGAAGAGCTCACCTGTACCACGGTCGTCGGTTTCGCCGAGACCGAGAACGTCGCTCGCGCATGGCTCGGCGACCACGGTGGCGAGTGGGACCTGGTCATCGTCGACCTGTTTCTCAAGCAGGGCAGCGGGCTGGGCATTCTCCAGGCCTGCCAGGAGCGCAAGCCGGCACAGAAGGTGGTGGTGCTCAGCAACTATGCGACACCGGACATCCGCCGCCGCTGCGCCGAGTTCGGGGTTGACGCGGTGTTCGACAAGTCGAACGAAATCGACGCGCTGGTCGACTTCTGCCTCGTGCAGGCCAGGGCATTGCGCTCCTGACCCGAGGCGATGGCTGCCGGCCGGGGAAGAGGCCGCACCGGGCCTCTCCCCTGCCCCTGCCGCCCGGCCGATCTCAATCGATCAGCTTGTTCTTCAGCGCGTAGTACGTCAGGTCGCTGTTGGAGGACAGGTTCATCTTCTCCATCAGGCGCGTGCGATAGGTGCTCACGGTCTTCACGGACAGCGACAGCGTCTTGGCGATGTCGCCGGCGGTCTCGCCCTTGGCCAGCTTCAGGAACACCTGGAATTCGCGCTCCGAGAGCTGCTCGTGCGGTGCGGCGTCGTCCTTGCGGTCGAGCTGGCGGGCCAGCAGTTCGGCCACGGCGGGCGTGATGTAGCGCCGGCCCAGCGAGATGGTGCGGATGGCGTTGACGATCTCGATCGGATCGCATTCCTTGTTGAGGTAGCCGCTCGCGCCCTGACGGATCAGGTTCATCGCGTAGTGCTCTTCCGGATAGCCGCTCAGGATCAGGATGCCCACGTCCGGCGCCTTGGCGCGGATCATGGCGAGCGCGTCGATACCGCTTTGCCCGGGCATCGAAAGGTCCATGACCAGCACGTCCAGCTCCGTGGTGCGCACCAGTTCGATGGCTTCGCGCCCGCTGGCAGCTTCACCCGCCACGCGCAGGTCCACGTGCTCGGAGAAGAACTGCCGGAGGCCCGATCGCACGATGGCGTGGTCGTCCACAATTCCAATTTTGATCATCTGTTACTTTCGTCGTTGTGTTGCGGACATGCGGGTCGCAACATGCCGGGTCCCTGAATGTTGTCAATTATTCACGATCTTGCACAGCAAGCATCCTTGAAAGTTTCATGCACTGGTTAGCACCTCCAAAAATGGCCGTGAGCCTGCTGCTCGCGGCACTGGCCGCGCTGGCGCTGGTCGGCATCAACGAGGCCGGCTACCGGCAGTCCAGCCGCGCCCTGGCCGACATCGACGAGGCACAGCAGGTTCGCGGTGCGCTCAACCAGATCCTGCAGAACATGCTGGACGCCGAGACCGGACAGCGAGGCTACCTGCTGACCGGCGAGGTCAGCTACAGGCAACCCTACGACGACGCGGTCAAGCAGGTCGACGGCCATCTGGCCACGCTGCGCCGGCTGTATATCGGTCGCCCCGCCGAACTCACGCAACTGGCCGAGCTGTCGAAGCACGTGCTGCGCAAGGTGGCCGAGATGGACATGAGCGTGCGGCTGCGCCAGGACGGCAAGGAAGACGCCTGGAAGTTCGTGATCACCACCGACGTAGGCCGCGAGGAGATGGACGCCATCCGCTCGACCGCGGGCGAGCTGGTGAAGATCAGCAACACCACGCTGCACGAGAGCCAGGGGCAGGTGCTGCATTCGCTGCAACTGGCGCGCGTGGGCACCGCCATCGTCGCGCTGGCGGCGCTGATCGCCTTCTTCCTGTACCTGCGCCAGACGCACGCGCTGCGCTCGGTCGGCGAACGCCAGCAGGAGACGCTGCAGCGCGAACGCAATGCGCTCGAAGACGAGGTGCGCGAGCGCACCGCCTCGCTGGCCGAGCTGGCCACCCACCTGCAGGACGTGCGCGAAACCGAGCGCGGCTACCTCGCGCGCGAACTGCACGACGAACTGGGCTCGCTGCTGACTGCGGCCAAGCTCGATGTGGCGCGCCTGAAGTCGCGGCTGGCCGACGCGCCCGACGCGATCCAGCGGCTGCAGCACTTGACCGAGCTGCTGAACAGCGGCATCGCGCTGAAGCGCCGCATCATCGAGGACCTGCGGCCGTCGTCGTTGTCGAACCTGGGGCTGGTGGCGTCGCTGGAGATCCTGGGCCGCGAGTTCGCCGAGCGCTCGGGCCTGCAGATCGAGATGGCGCTGGAACCGGTGACCATGGACGAATCGCGCCAGCTCACCATCTACCGCATGGTGCAGGAGAGCCTGACCAACATCGGCAAGTACGCCGAAGCGAGCGAAGCCACCATCGTGATGAAGAACTACGAGAACCACGTGATCGTGGAAGTGGCGGACAACGGCAAGGGCTTCGACACGCAGCGCATGCGGCCGTCCACGCACGGCCTGGCGGGCATGCGCCACCGGGTGGAGGCGGCGCGCGGCAAGCTCACGGTGGCGTCCACGCCCGGCAAGGGCACGCGCCTGAGTGCGATGCTGCCGGTGGTCAAGCCGGCCTGATCGCTTGCCTGTCGCGGCCCCGCAGCCCCTGTCGCCAAGGGTCGCGGCACTTCTGCACACCCTGGTGCCGGGTGACTCGGCCATCTCCTACGCACCCCGCGCCCGACCGCTGACAGGTCCCATGCAGGCCCCCATTTAAGGTTGCACCTGTGCCATCCGGTTCTCCCCGCAAGGGGTGGCGGAAGGGCCTTTTCTTCACCACAACGAGGGCAGCCTCGAAGGAGATCCGCATGTTGCATTACGCAGTGGTGTTCCTGGTCATTGCGCTGATCGCCGCGTTGCTCGGCTTCAGCGGCATCGCCGCCAGCGCGGTGGGCATCGCCAAGATCCTTTTCGTGATCTTCGCCATCCTTGCGATTGCCAGCTTCCTTGCCGGCTTGCTACGACGCAAGTAGCGTCGTTACGATCAACAGGCTCCCGCATTTCATCTTCCCGTAAAGGACTTTCACATGAACACGACCAAGACCCCTTCGCAACTCGCCGACGAGGCACGCCAGACCGCCAACGAAGCAGTCGAATCCACGCGCGCCTATGCACAGAACGCGGTGAATGCGGCGGGCGAAAAGGTCCGCGAACTGCGCCGTGACGCAGAACCGGCCGTCGAACAACTGGCCGCCCGCGTGCAGCAAGCTGTTCAGCGCGGCCTGGACGCAGCATCGACCACCAGCGCACGCGCGCAACGCCGCCTCGAGGCCGCCGCAGACGTGACGGGCCGCTACATCTCCGACCAACCGGTGCGCTCGGTGCTCATCGCGGCCGCTGCCGGCGCTGCCATCACCGCGCTCATCGTGCTGGCCAGCCGCCGCAGCCGGGACGACTACTGATCCGCTGAGTTCCTGTTGTTCCACCGATTCCCGGCACCATGCTTCATCCGATTTTTTCCACGGTGCTCGGGCATCCGGAACTCGTCGCTGACCACTTAGCCAATTACGCCGCTCTCGTCCGCCAGGAAACTGCGCATGCGGGGCGCGGCATTGTTGCCCGCATCGTCGCGGGCGTGCTGGCGGCAGCGAGCGCCATGCTGGCCCTGGGCCTCATCGGCGTGGCCGTGCTGCTCGGTGTGCTGCACGGCAGCTTTCACTGGGTGCTGGTGATCGTGCCTGGCGTTGCCGTGGTGATCGCGGCAATCTGCGCTTGGTACGCCGCGCGCCCGAATGTCGCTCACGGTTTCGACGACCTGCGTGCGCAACTCGACGCGGACCTCCAAGCCTTGCACGAAGCCGGAGGTCACCATGGTCAGCGCTGAGCGGGCGCCTATGACCCCACAGCAGCGCCTGTCTCTTTCTCGTCGGGCGCTGGTGCGACAGCTTCACGGCGGCGCGGACGACCGCGAGTACGCACGCCAAGCTGCGGCGGACCCGTCCTCTTACGACGAGAGCGACGACGATCTGGAATATGCCCACGATTCTTCGGACGCAATCCCGCGCCGGCGCCAAGGCAGCGGGAACGTTTGGCTCTCCGTCGGCCGCAATGTGGTGGAACGCTGGTGGCAGCGCCATCCCGCGCACGCGGCCGGGCAGTTGGCTCGTCCGCTGCTCGAGCGCTACGCGCGCAAGGAGCCAGCCAAGCTCATGGCGATCGCCGCGGCCACCGGGGCGGTGGTGGTGCTCGTCAAGCCGTGGCGCCTGTTGTCGGCCACGGCCGTGCTGGCAGCGGTGCTCAAGACATCCGACGTGGCAGACATCGTCACTACGTTGATGCAGAAGACCTCCAGTCCCCCACGAAAGGACCCACCATGAAAGCCGATGTTTCTTCTTCCAAGGCAACCCAGGAGCACAAGCACTTGGTGCTCGACCAGAGCGGCCTGGATGCCGCCCGCAACAGCCTCGACGAAGGCGCCGTCACGCCGAGCTACGGCCCCTGGCGCGACGACGTGGTCAAGCTGCTGAACGACGCGCTGGCGACCGAGCTGGTCTGCGTGCTGCGCTACAAGCGCCACTACTTCACTGCCAACGGTGTGGAGTCACCCGCCATTGCGGACGAATTCCTGGTGCATGCCAATGAAGAGTCGGGGCACGCCGACCGCATTGCCGAACGCATCGTGCAGCTGGGTGGTGAGCCCGACTTTGCGCCTTCGCACCTGCAGGAGCGCAGCCACGCTTCCTATGACGAATCGACCGACCTGCAGGCGATGGTCCGCGCCAACCTCATCGCGGAGCGCATTGCAGTGGAGTCGTACCGCCAGATGATCTCGCTGATCGGCGACAAGGATCCGACCACCCGCCGCATGCTCGAGGACATCCTTGCTGATGAAGAGGAACATGCGGATGAGCTCAAGGATTGGCTTGGGCACTGATATTTAGCCGGTTGCTCCAAACTAAAAAAGCCCGATGGATGGTCCATCGGGCTTTTTTATTGGTTGTGCGGTTTGGTTATTGGCCTGTCGCCATTTCCAATGCACTTCTATTTTCGCTTCCGTACCCGCAAAGCAAAAAACCCCAGTCAATGCTGACTGGGGTTTTCTGGGCTGTAAGAGCCTGACGATGACCTACTTTCACACGGGAACCCGCACTATCATCGGCGCTGAGTCGTTTCACTGTCCTGTTCGGGATGGGAAGGAGTGGTACCAACTCGCTATGGTCATCAGGCATAAAGGGTTGTCTGACTGATCAAGTGATCAATCAAACGAATTCATAGAGTTTGGAATCAGCTTTTGGCGAATTATTTTGAATGCGTCAACTTGGCATAACACCTTGATCAGACTGATCAAAGTTATAGGGTCAAGCCGCACGAGCA
>NZ_FOWL01000037.1:0-23850 GCF_900115445.1 Variovorax sp. OK605 | reverse complement strand
GCGCCTACCTGCTGTTCCAGCGCCGCGTGCTGCTGGGCGTCGACTGGGCGTTGCTGGCCATCATCGCGCTGATGTTCGTCGACCTGCGCCAGCTCGCCGAGCTGCCGGCCGTGGCCGCGCTGGTGGGGCAATGGCCGATCGCCGAAGGCTGGCGCGCCTACCTTGCCGCCATCGTCACCTCGCAGTTCATCAGCAACGTGCCGGCCACCATCCTGCTCGACCGCTACGTGCACGACCTGCCCGCGCTGGCGGCCGGGGTGAGCGTGGGCGGCTTCGGCTGCGTGCTGGGCTCGCTGGCCAACCTCATCGCGCTGCGGCTGGCCAAGGTGCCGCACGGGCTGCGCGAGTTCCACCGCATCAGCGTTCCTTTCCTGGTCGTGTGCGCGGCGTCGGCGCTGCTGCTGCGGCTCGGTTGATCGTGTTTTTCCGTTCCACGACCACTCACGCAAAGGACTCCCCATGGCGCATTCCCATGACAACCACGACACCCATGACACCCTCGATGTCTGGTCCGTCGAAGGCCGCTTCCAGCACCTGGTGTACAGCCCCAGGGGCGGCGTCGAAGGCGTGCTGATCGACACCGACGGCGTGCCCACGCAGTTCGTTTTCGAGCGCCACGACGAAGGCGCGGCGTCCGCCTTCGCGGGCCTGCAGGTCGGCCAGGCGCTGGTGATCGAGGGCACCGAGGAAGGCCCCTCCCCCAAGGGGAAGGCGGCGCACACGGTGTACCGCTTCGAGCGGCTGGCCTCGGTCGACGGCGAAACGCCGCGGCACGCGGGCGCCGGCGAACGCATCGACGGCACGGTGGTGCGCCTGAACTACGCACGCCACGGCGAGGCCAACGGCGTGGTGCTCGACACGGGCGACTTCGTCCACACCCGGCCCGACGGCTTCGAGCGGCTGGGCCTGAAGATCGGCGACGAAGTGCGTGCCGAGGGCCGCGCCCAACCACTGGCAACCGGCGAAGGCCGCGTGATCGAGGCCGTGCGGGTCAACGGCCGGCCGGTGCACGACGCCGAGCAAACCTGACGCAGGCGCTGCACTTGCGGTGGCGCAGAGGCTGCGCGGACAATCCGCGCCAGCCATGCACGCTCCCGATTTCTCCCTGCCGGCGCGCCACGAACTCGTGCTGCGCGACTACAGTGCCGCGCACGGCAGCCACGCGCACGACCACTTCCAGGTGCTGATCGGGCTGGAGGGCGTGCTCGAGATCGAGGTGGAAGGCCGCGGTGCCGGCATCGGCGCGGGCGAGGCGCAGGTGGTCGCGCCCGGCGACCGGCACGACTTCCAGGCGCGCGGGCGGCACAGCCGGTGCCTGGTGCTGGACACCACGCACGCCGCATGGGCGCGTTGCGCCGAGCGCGCGCCGGTGGACGCGCCGCAGCTGCACACGCTGGCGCGCTACCTGGCGCAGTGCATCCAGCAGCCGCAGGCGTCCGCGCTCGCCCTGCTGCATGGCCCGGCGCTGCTGCTGGAAGCCTGGCGCCCCGCGCCGCCCACTGCCGATTCGCGCCGCCGGCGCATCGACTGGCCCGCGCTGGCCGACTGGGCGCGCGCCCGCTGGCACGAGCCGCTGAGCGTGGCCGACCTGGCCGAGGTGGCCTGCCTGAGCGCCAGCCAGTTCGCGCAGCGCTGCCGCGACGAGCAGGGCACGGGCCCGATGCAGTGGCTGCGCGCGCTGCGGCTGGCGCATGCGCGCGAGCTGCGGCTGGGCGGCCTGAGCGTGGCGCAGACGGCGCGCCGCACGGGCTACCGGTCGCCTTCGGCGCTGACGGCGGCCCTGCGCCGCTGACTTCGGTGTTTCTCCCTCCCCTTCCGGGGGAGGGCCGGGTGGGGGCACGACGGCCTCCGAAATGCGCGGCGCCTGATCGAAGGCCCGCCCCCATCCCAACCTTCCCCCGGGAGGGGAAGGAGCAAGACCGGCTCCGTCTTCGTGTTTCTCCCTCCCCCGCTGAGGAAGGGCCGGGGTGGGGGGCACGACGGCCTCCGAAAATGCGCGGCGCCTGCTCGAAGGCCCGCCCCCATCCCAACCTTCCCCCGGGAGGGGAAGGAGCAGGACCCAGGATCGTCGTTGCGCGACGACGCGCCGCCATTGCGCGACGACCGAATCGCGTAGCCTCGCCGCTCATGTCCTCGACCGTCTACGCCCTGCTCGCCATCGCGCTCTGGACCACGCTGGCCTCGCTCGGCACCGCCCTGTCGCACCTGCCGCCGTTCCTGCTCACGGGGCTGGCGCTGGTCATCGGCAGCGTGCCGAGCTGGCCGCTGGTGCTGCGCGACCGCCGCGCCTGGAAAGTGCCGCCGCGCACGCTGGCGCTGGGCATCTACGGCCTGTTCGGCTACCACTTCCTGCTGTTCATCGCGCTGCGCTACGCGCCGCCGGTCGAGGCCAACCTGGTCAACTACCTGTGGCCGCTGCTCATGGTGGTGCTGGCGCCGGTGCTGCTGCCGGGCGTGTCGCTGCGGCCGCTGCACATCGTGGCGGGGCTGCTGGGGTTCGCGGGCGCGGCGGCGGCGATCCTCGGCGCGAGCGGCGGCAGCACGCCGAGCGGGGCGCCGGCCGGCCACTGGGGCTTCCTGCCGGCCGCGGCCTCGGCCTTCGTCTGGGCCAGCTACTCGCTCGGAACCCAGCGCGTCGCGGCCTTCCCGACCTCGGCCATCGGCCTGTTCGGGCTGGTTTCGGGCCTGCTCTCGCTGGGCTGTCATGTGCTGCTCGAACCTTCGTTGGCGCTGTCGGGGCGCGACTGGCTGCTGCTGGTGCTGTGCGGCCTGGGCCCGCTGGGCGCGGCCTTCTATGTGTGGGACATGGCGCTCAAGCGCGGCGACGCGCGCCAGATCGGCATCCTGAGCTACATCACGCCGCTGGGCTCGACGGCCTTGTTGCTGCTGGTCACAGGCCGCCCGCTGACCTGGACCATCGTGCTCGCGGCGTGGCTCATCATCTCCGCGGCGGTGATGGGTACCCGCGCGCGGGGAGACTGAATCAGGCTGTGTCCGACGGGTTACCCACCCTTTTTCTGGCTAGAGTGGAGGCCAAGGAAAAAAGGAGCCCATCCATGGAAAACAAGAACAAGAACGAGGATTTCGAAATCACCCCCAAGCTGGTGTTCGACCTGAACCTGGCGCTGTACCTGGACCTGGTGGCCGCGCTGGACAGCGCGGGCGCCATCACCTACCGCCAGATGGCGGCACGGGTGCTGAACGTGAGCATGGACGCCCGCGCCGACGGCGAAGTGGGCCTGTCCACCGTGCTCGAAGGCGTCGCCAAGGGCTTTGCCGGCCAGAGCGACGGCATGTCGATCGAACTGCTGAAGGCCGCGCACAGCCTGCGCGACGACGAGGCGCTGGGCGACGTGCCGATGCGCCCCGCCATCGACTGATTCCCCCAGGCTGGCACCGAAATCGCTAGGCCTTGGGCACAACAGCTCCAAGGTAACAACATGGCGAAGATCCCTCCCGGTGTCGGCCCGCGTTTCCCGCAGGTGGTGGTGCTGGTCGGCGCCACCGGCGACCTGGCCCGGCGCAAGCTGCTGCCGGGGCTGTTCCACCTGTGCAGCGCCGGCTTCATTCCGGGCTGCCGCATCATCGGCGTGTCGCTCGACGAGCTCGATGTAGACGGCTTCCGCACCGCGGCCCGCTCGGCACTCGACGAGTTCGGCAGCCGCAAGACCACCCCCGCCGCCTGGGAGGCCTTTGCCGCCACCCTCGACTACGTGCCGCTGTCGGCCGGCGCCGCCGCGTTGCGCGCCGCGGTCGACCGGGCCGAAGCCTCGCTGGGCACCGAGTGCCAGCGCCTGCACTACCTGAGCGTGCCGCCCAGCGCGGCGCTGACCGTGGTGCGCACGCTGGGCGAGGCCGGGCTGGTGGAGCGCTCGCGCATCGTCATGGAGAAGCCCTTCGGCACCGATCTGGCCAGCGCCGTCGCGCTCAATAGCAAGCTGCACGAGGTGTTCCAGGAAGAGCAGATCTTTCGCATCGACCACTTCCTGGGCAAGGAGCCGGCGCAGAACATCCTGGCCTTCCGCTTCGCCAACGGGCTGTTCGAGCCCATCTGGAACCGCAACTTCATCGACCACGTGCAGATCGACGTGCCCGAGACGCTGGGCCTGGGCAAGCGCGCCGGCTTCTACGAGCAGACCGGCGCCTACCGCGACATGGTGGTCACGCACCTGTTCCAGATCCTGGCGTTCATGGCCATGGAGCCGCCCACCGCGCTGGAGCCCGCGCCCATCAGCGAAGAGAAGAACAAGGTGTTTCGCAGCATGGAGCCGATCCAGCCCGGCGACGTGGTGCGCGGCCAGTACAGCGGCTACCGGGGCGAGGAAGGCGTCGACCCCGACTCCGACACCGAGACCTTCATTGCGCTGAAGTGCCACATCGACAACTGGCGCTGGGCCGGCGTGCCCTTCTACCTGCGCACCGGCAAGCGCATGGCCGAGGGCCAGCGCATCATTTCCATTGCCTTTCGCGAGCCGCCCAAGAGCATGTTTCCGCCCGGCTCGGGCGTGGGCGCGCAGGGGCCCGACCACCTGACCTTCGACCTGGCGGACGCGTCGAAGATGTCGCTGTCTTTCTACGGCAAGCGCCCCGGCCCCGGCATGCGGCTGGACAAGCTGAGCCTGCAGTTCGCGATGCGCGACACCGGCATGGCCGGCGAGGTGCTGGAGGCCTACGAGCGGCTCATCCTGGACGCGATGCGCGGTGACCGCACGCTGTTCACCACGGCCGAAGGCATCGAGCGCCTGTGGGAGGTGTCGACCCAGCTGCTCGAGTCGCCGCCGCCGGTGCGGCTCTACGAGCAGGGCTCATGGGGACCGAAGCCGGTGCACCAGCTGATTGCGCCGCACGCGTGGCGGCTGCCGTTCGAGCGGGCGTGGCGCGATCCGAACAAGGTGGGGAGCTGAAGCCCCCACCGGAACGGCCTCTGCCTGTTCAGGCCTCGGCCACCTGCAGCACCAGCTTGCCGAAGTTCTCGCCCGCGAACAGCTTGTTGAGCGACTCGGGGAAGGTGTCCAGCCCCTTCACGATGTCTTCCTTGCTCTTCATGCGCCCGTCCTTCAGGTAGCCGGCCATCTCGGCGATGGCGATGGGGTAGCGGTCGGCGTAGTCGAACACCACGATGCCTTCCATGCGCGCGCGGTTCACCAGCAGGCTCAGGTAGTTGCGCGGGCCGGCCGCGGGCATGCTGTTGGCGTTGTTGTACTGGCTGATGGCGCCGCAGATGATGATGCGGGCCTTGCGCGCCAGCTTGGCCAGCACGTGGTCGAGGATCTCGCCGCCGACGTTGTCGAAGTACACGTCCACGCCCTTGGGGCAATGTTCCTTCAGGCCCGCGCGCACCGCGCCCTCGCCGGCCTTGTAGTCGATGCAGGCGTCGAAGCCGAGCTCCTTCACCACCCAGTCGCACTTGGCGGCGCCGCCGGCAATGCCGACCACGCGGCAACCCTTGAGCTTGGCGAGCTGGCCCACGGTCTGGCCCACGGCGCCGGCCGCGCCGGAGACCACCACGGTCTCGCCGGGCTGGGGCTGGCCCACGTCCATCAGGCCGAAGTAGCCGGTCATGCCCGGCATGCCCAGCACATTGAGCCACTGGCCGATGGTGCCGACGCTCAGGTCGACCTTCACGAGGCCGTTGCGCTTCAGGTCTTCCTGCGCGATCAGGATGTATTCCTGCACGCCCAGCGTGCCGTACACGGTGTCGCCGACGGCGAACTTGGGGTTCTTCGAGGCCACGACGCGGCCGATGCCGCCGGCGCGCATCACCTCGTCGATGGCCACGGGCGGGATGTAGCTCTTGGCGTCGTTGAGCCAGCCGCGCATGGCGGGGTCGAGCGACAGCGACAGCGTCTTGACCAGCACGCCGCCTTCGGCCGGCTCGCCGACAGGCTCGGTGGTGAATTTCCAGTTCTCGCGCGTGGCGGTGCCCTCGGGGCGCTTGGCGAGGCGGACCTGGTGGTTGGTGAGGGGGCTGCTCATGGTGTCTCCTTGACCTTGAATGACGGACGCTGGCACGGAGGCGCATCGTAGCCGTGGGGCCCGGCCCGGCCGGGTAGCGCAGGCGACAGCGCCGGCGGGGGCCCATGAGCTCGCGCCGCCCGGGCCAGCGCGCGCTCCCCGTGCTAGGTCAACCTGACGATGATCTGCAGCCCCGGCTGCGCGTTGCGCACCGTCAGCTCGCCGCCATGCGCCTCGGCGATCAGCCGGCACAGGTACATGCCCAGGCCGACGCCGCCGGTGGCGCGCGCGCGGGCGCCGTCGGTGCGGTAGAAGGGCTCGGTGAGCCGCTCGAGCTGTTCCTCGTCCACGCCGGGGCCATGGTCGCGCACCTCGATCTCCACGCCCTGCTTCTTGCCGTCGAGCACCGCGCGCAGCGACACACAGGGCGGACGCGGCGCGCCGGCGCTGTAGCGCAGCGCGTTGTCGAGCAGGTTGCGCACCAGCAGGCGGATGCGCATGCGATCCACGCCGTGCGGCGGCAGGCCTTCGGCCAGGTCGAGGTGCACGTGCTGCGCGCCGGGCATCTCGGCCACGGTCTCGCGGACCAGCACCGCCAGGTCGACCGGCTCGCGCAGCAGCGCCACGTGCGGGCTGGCCAGGCGCTCGCTTTCCAGCAGGTCGCTGATGAGGTCGCGCATCTCGTTCAGGTCGCGCAGCAGCGCCTCGCGCTCGGCCTGGCCTTCGGGCGTGGCCGGCAGCAGCTCGGCATTGAGCCGCGCGCGCGTGAGGGGCGAGCGCAGCTCGTGGCTCAGCGCCAGCAGCAGGCCGCGCTTGGCGTCCAGCATGGCCTGGATGTCGTCGGCCATGGTGTTGATGCGCTGCGCGAGGTCGCCCAGGTCGTCGTTGCGGCGCACGGGAATGGGCTGCGTGAACTCGCCGCGGCCGAAGCGTTGCGCGCCTTCGCGGATGTCGATCAGCGGGCGCAGCAGCCGGCTCACGTAGGCATAGGCCAGCAGCACGCACGACAGCAGCAGGCCCAGCGTGGCCCAGCCGATGACGCGCGGCGCCAGCTCCCAGAGCTTGGGCGCCCAGCCGAAGATCACGCGATGCCCGTCGGCGGTGGGGCGAATGAACCACTTCTCGCCGCCGAACACGTCCTCGCGGTCGTGCATCCAGCCGCCGGGGCTGCTCGCGCCGCCGGGGTTGGAGTCCCAGTTGACGGTGGGGCCGACGATGCGGATGGTGATGGGCAGCCGGGCCACCAGCGCCTGCGCGCGTGTCACGTCGGGCGGCGTGCCGATCTCCGCGACCAGGCGGTCGGTGTAGTCGGTCAGCATGGGCTTGGCGGCCTCGGCCCAGCCGGTGGAGAACGACTTCTTCATGCCGCCCATGAACACCGCCGCCATCACCAGCGCGAGCATCACGAACATCAGCACCAGCCGCACGCGCAGCGAGCGGCGCCAGCGGCGCTTGCCCTGCACCTTCTCGTTCCAGCGCGCGTGCCACTGGGTGCGCCACTCTTCGCGCGACATGTCCTCATGGCACGCCATGCGGCGCCGCATCTCGCGCATGGCTGCGCGATGGTCCCTGCGGTTGACGCTCATGCCGCCTCGCTGCGTGCGACCGCCAGCGCATAGCCGGCGTTGCGCAGCGTCTTGATGCAGTCCAGCGGCTCCAGCTTCTTGCGCAGGCGGCTCACCACGATGTCGACCGCGCGCGTGTAGAGCTCGGCCTCGTGGCCGCGCAGGCGGTTCAGGATGTCGTCGCGGCTGAACACCTTGCCGGGCTCGCCCGCCAGCAGCGCCAGCAGTTCGAACTCGGTGCCGGTGAGCTCCACGCGCTCGCCGTGGCGCAGCACCTGGCGCCGGTCGAGGTCGATGGCCAGGCCGTCGAACACGCGCTGCTGGCTGCTGGCGGCCGGCGCCTGCGGCACGCTGCGCTGGCGCCGCAGGATGGTCTGCACGCGCGCCACCAGCTCGCGCGGCTCGAAGGGCTTGGGCACGTAGTCGTCGGCGCCGAGCTCCAGGCCGACCACGCGGTCCATCACCTCGCCGCGAGCGGTGAGCATCACGATGGGAATGTCGCTTTCCTTGCGGATCTCGCGGCACAGCGCGAAGCCGTCCATCTCGGGCAGCATCACGTCGAGGATCGCCGCGTCGTAGGTGCCCGCGCGCAGCTTGGCGAGGCCTTCGCTCGGGCGCACCGCGCTTTCGAGCGTGCAGCCGAAGCGTGCGAAGTAGGTGGTCAGCGGCGCGGCGAGGTGTTCGTCGTCGTCGATCAGCAGGATGCGCGGCATGGCGGGATTGTGCCTCCTGGCAAGGAAATGGCGGATGACTTCGCTGACCATCAGACCTGCCGGCATCGCACCGCCCAGGTCAGGCCCGTCACCAGGAGTGAGAGCAACAGCGCGTGATAGACCACGTCGGGCACGGTGCGCGGGCCGATGCCCGCGACGATGGTGCCCAACCCGACCAATGTGCCCAGCAGCGCGAAGCCCTGGCCGAAGATGGCGGCGCGGCGCGCGTCGCCGGGGCGCAGCCAGGTCTCGACCGTGGCGAGCACCAGCACGGTGGCAATCACCGATTCGGCCACGCGGGCGGGCGCATGCGCGTAGCCTGGCACGATGCGCCCGGCGTGCACCGCCGATGCCAGGCCGAGCGAGAGGGCTTCGGCGAGCATCCAGGCGCGTGCGATGCGCGCGATGCGCGCGTGGGGCAATCGGTTCACGCCGCTCACCATGGATCGGCCTTTCCGATGCGCCCCAGGTGCGTGAAGGCAAAGCCCGCGGCGTACTTCAGGCCGTAGCCCAGCGCGCGGTCCAGCCCGATGTGGACCAGCCAGATCAGGCTGCCGGCCACCGCCCACGGCATGGCCGCGGACACGCCCAGCGCCAGCAGCAGCGCGGGGCCCGCGTACGAGTGCGCCGCGTTGTAGAGCGCCGCGCCCACGCGCGGGCCCGCGAGGTAGCCCAGCAGCGAGAGATCGGGCACCAGCAGCCAGAGCGCGAACGCGCCCCAGCCCGCGCCGAACTGCGCGTAGGCAGCCAGCGCCACGGCGAACACCGCGACGCCTTCGATGCGCAGCAGCGCGCGAACGCCGCCCACCGTGCCCGCGGTGCCCTGCTCGACGGCCTGCTCGCGAGACACCGTGGAAGCGGCTTCGCCGGGCCATTGCTGCTGCCCCCGCAGAGCGGGAAGGCGAAGCGACCCGAAGCGCGCGAAGCCCGGGGCTGGGCCGACGTCAGCCACGGTGGCTCCACCGGCGGCCGCCGCGCTCCATGAAGTCGCGCACCTTCTGCTGCTGGGCGGCGTTCAGGTTGTCGTAGAAGTCGGCGGCGGCGGCGATGATCTCGGGGCTGCCGTTGCGCACGGCGGTGGTCTTCTCGTCGACCAGGCGCGTAGCGCCGGCCTGGTCGAGCTTGTTGCCCGCGAACAGCGCCTTGAACTGCGAGCGCGGGTCGCCCGAGCCGCCCGCGCCGCGCATGGCTTCGCGCTGCGCCTGCAGCTTCTCGGCGAGCACGGTGAGCTTCTGTTTCTGGTTGGCGTCGAGCTCGAGCTTGCTGCCCACGCGCTCGACCATCTTCGCGCGGAAGTCCGCGCTGTCGCCGCTCCAGCCGTGGCGTTGGCCGGCACAGCCGGCGATGCTGCCGGCCACCATGGCGGCGCCCGCGAAACCGAAGAGAGTGCGTTTGATCCAGTGCTTCATTTCAAGTCCTTGGTTGTCTTGTGAGGAGGAAGCTCGATGGTGCGATGCGCACCGGGCCAGGTCCTCTCGCCGGGGTATCGGCGTGTTTCGCTTTATTGCGACGGGGGTGGCAACAGCCCGAAGCGCGGTTGAAGCGCGGTTGAAGGGCTGCTTACAGCCGGCTGCTCTTGGCGTTGATGGCCGCGGCGCGCGCGTCGACGGGGTTCTGCAGGGTCGAGATGACCTTGCTGTTCACGCGCGAGCCGGAGGACACGTTCTGGTCGGGCGCGGCCGCGGTGCGCATGGCCTCGGCGACGACGCGGTCGCGCTCCATCGACACGGCCATGGTCTCGGCGCCGCGCGAGCCGCGCACCACGTTCTGGTTGGGCGCCGAGGCGGTGCGCATGGCTTCGGCGTTGACGTCGGCGCGGCTCTTGGCCGACACCGCGGGCTGCACGCCCTCGTAGCTCTCGGCCTTGGCGCCGGCGGCGGCGAGCATGGCGAACGAGCTGATCGCGATGATCTGGGAGAACGAGACGGAGGTGGAGACGAACTTCATGATGCAGGCCTTTCTTTCGGGGTTGGAAGAGAAGGCCTGATCGTGCTTGCGCGCGCCGCGCAAGTCCTTTCGCCACGGTTGCGGCGTGTATCGTTATATTTCGGCGCGCCCCCAGGCTGCGCGCACTTCGTGTCGCTCCTCCACGCCCTGCCGGGGGCAACACCGGAGGCCCGGCAAAGCCGGTTCCTCGGTGTTTCGCGAATGAATCAGCCCGCCATGGTGGCGGCGGGGTCGTCCGATTCGAGCACGCTCTTGGCCCACGCCTCGAGCTTGCCGGTGTCCGCGCGCAGCACCTCCTGCTTGACCGCGAGGATGCGCGAAGGGTGCATCGAGAAGCTGCGCAGGCCCAGGCCCAGCAGCAGGCGCGTGAAGGCCACGTCGCCGGCCATTTCGCCGCACACCGACACGCCCTTGCCCTGGCGCCGGCACTCGGTGATGGTGTCGGCCACCAGGCGCAGCACCGCGGGGTGCGCGGGGTCGTAGAGGTGCGCGACCGATTCGTCGGCCCGGTCGATGGCCAGCGTGTACTGGATCAGGTCGTTGGTGCCGATCGACAGGAAGTCGAAGTGCTTCAGGAAGATGCGCAGCGTGAGCGCGGCGGCCGGAATCTCGATCATGGCGCCGAGCTTCACCTGGCCGTGCACCACGCCGCGGTTGTCGAGCTCGGTGCGCGCGAAGTCGATCAGCGACAGCGTCTGGCGGATCTCGCTGGCGTGCGCGAGCATGGGAATCAGCAGGTGGATCTCGCCGTGCGCCGCGGCGCGAAGAATGGCGCGCAGCTGCGTGAGGAACATGGCCGGGTCGGCCAGGCTCCAGCGGATGGCGCGCAGGCCGAGCGCGGGGTTCAGGTGCTCCTGCTTGTTGGCCGACTTGCTGTCCAGCGGCTTGTCGGCGCCCACGTCGATGGTGCGGATCGTCACCGGCATGCCCTGCATGCCCTCGACCGCGCGCTTGTAGGCCTGGTATTGCTCTTCCTCGTCGGGCAGCCGGGTCTGGCGCGTGGACGACTCGCGGCCCATGAAGAGGAACTCGCTGCGGAACAGGCCCACGCCCACGGCGCCGGCCTTGACCGCGCCCGCGGTGTCTTCCGGCATCTCGATGTTGGCGAGCAGCTCGACGCGCTGGCCGTCGAGCGTGACGGCGGGCTTGTGGCGCAGCCGCGCGAGCCGGCCGCGCTCGAGGTCGCCCTGGCGCTGCTTGAAGCCGTACTCGGCCAGGATGATCGGCGACGGGTCGACGATCACCACGCCGGCGTCGCCGTCGATGATGACCCAGTCGTCCTGGCGCACCAGCTGGCTCGCGGTGCGCGCGCCGACCACGGCCGGAATGTCCATGCTGCGCGCCACGATGGCGGTGTGCGAGGTGCGCCCGCCCACGTCGGTCACGAAGCCGGCGAACACGCTCTTCTTGAACTGCAGCATGTCGGCCGGCGACAGGTCGTGCGCAATGAGCACCAGCGGCACGTCGATGCCGTCGCCCGCGGTGGGGTCGTCGTTGTCGGAGTCGTCGTCCGCGGCGGCGGCGCGCTTGCGCCGCGGCGGGCTCGGCGCGAGCACGGCGGCCGTGCCCTTCATGCGGTGCAGCAGGCGCTCGACCACCTGCTCGAGGTCGGCCTTGCGCTCGCGCAGGTAGGCGTCTTCCATCTCGTCGAACTGGCGCGCGATGATCTCGAGCTGCGTGGTCAGCGCCCATTCGGCGTTGTAGAGCCGCTCGCTGATCCAGTGCTTCACGCCGCCGCTCAGGGCTTCGTCCTGCAGCAGCATCTGGTGCACCTCGAGCAGCGCGGCGAGTTCGTGCGGCGCGTCGTTGGGGCCCATCTGCGCGACGTTGGCCTGCAGCTTGACGAGCTCTTCGGCCACCGCGTTGCGCGCGGTGCGCACGCGGTCGATCTCGGTCTCGATCTCTTCGGGCTTGATGAAGTAGTGGGCCACGTCGATGCGGCTGGACACCACCAGCACCGCGCGCCCGATGGCAATGCCACGGGCAACGGGAAGGCCGTGGACTGCGAAGGTCATGACCTAGCTTGCGAGATGCCGTCGAAGCGGCTTTGCCGGGCGCCCGGCATCGTCCCCTGCGAGGGGGCCGGCGGTTACACGAAGTGAGGAAGCCTGGGGGTGGGCCATTTCATTCGCCTTCGCCGAACTTGTCGTCCATCAGGTGGACGATGGCGTTCATGGCTTCTTCCTCCTGCGGGCCGTTGGTCTCGAGCTCGACGGTGGAGCCGAGGCCGGCGGCCAGCATCATCACGCCCATGATGCTCTTGGCATTGATGCGGCGGTCGCCGCGCGACAGCCACACCTCGCAGGGAAAGCTGCCTGCGAGCTTGGTGAGCTTGGCCGATGCGCGTGCGTGCAGGCCCAGCTTATTGCTGATGGTCACGGATTTCTTGATCACTGTGCTTTCTTTTCGCCTGGTTCTGGGGAGCCGCGACCGCCACCTGCATGACACCCGCGGTACCGCCCGCGAGGGCGCGCTGCACCAGTGTCTCCAGCGGTTCGTGCCGGTAGGTCACCGCGCGCAGCAGCATCGGGAGGTTGACCCCCGCCACCAGCCGCGAACGCACGCCGTCCACCAGCTTCTGCGCCACGTTGCAGGGCGTGGCGCCGAACACGTCGGCCAGCACCAGCACCTGCGAACGGGGCGCGCGCAACTGCTGCTCGAGCGTGATGCGCGCGGCGGCCAGCGTTTCTTCGGGCGACACGTTGGGCAGCACGTCGAGCGCGACGATGGCCTGCTCGCTGTCGGGAAACACATGCAGCGCGCACTGCCGCAGCGCGTGCGCGAACGGTGAGTGGGCGATGATGAGGATGCTGTTCATGCGGAGCGGAGGACGACGCGTCGATTATGCGGGGGCGTCCAGGGTAAGTAGATATGTGACACAACGCCCGAGCGGCGAAAAAGGGACAGTCCGGCATGAAATGACGCTGCCTGGACGGGCCCGCAGGCAGCCATCGGAACCATGGCGGGCGATTGGCATTGCTGTGGAGCCTGCGCGCTCATGGAAGACGCAGGCCTTCGAAGAAGGTCTTGGGCGCGTCGGGCGACGAAGGCTTGCCGAGCACGGTCGCCTGGTAGAGCGCGACGCTGCCGTCCTTTTGCGACTGGGCGAACCACAGGATCTGCAGCGGCGCCGCGCCCTGCGCCGCGTCAAGCCGCAGCGGGGGCGGCGTGGCGGTGGCGCGCTGGAGTTCCGCAGGCGCTTCGGTCACGGGCGCCGCGCCGAGTTGCGCCCGCGTGGCGGCGCGCCACGCATGGAGCCAGGCCTGGGCCTGTTCCGGGCCGTTGGCCGAGGCATGCGCGATGGCGAAGGTGGCGCCGCCGGCCTCGCAGCCCGTCATGTCGACCTGCACCGACTCGGCGCCCAGCGGCAGGGCCCGGTTGGCGCGGTCGGCCTTGCACGGCAGCAGCGCGACCAGGCCCGATTCGGCGATCGGCACTTCGCGCCAGTTGAAGGTGGGGCTGCAGGCGGCGAGCAGGACGGCTGCGGCCAGCGCGAGCCAGGGACGGGGGGCGGGGGACGGCATGGGGGAGCGATTATCGGCCGTGCCGTATGTGCTGTGCCGTATGTGCTGTGCCGTGCCGCGCGACGGGGCGGCCGGACCAGTCGAGGCGTCGCCAGCACGATCCGGCGTGCGGAACTAAAATCGCGCCGCCCTCCTCATCCCTGGTGCCATGAAGAAATACATCGCCGCTGCCTCCGTCGTCCTTGCGCTGGCCGTTGGCGCGGGCGTGTACTTCAACTCCGGCGCCACCGCCGCGCCGGCCTCGACCTTCGTGCTGCTCGACGGCACGCAAAAGAGCACCGCCGACCTGAAGGGCAAGGTCACCCTGGTCAACTTCTGGGCCACGAGCTGCGTGACCTGCGTGGGCGAGATGCCCAAGGTCATCGCCACCTACGACAAGTACAAGGCCCAGGGCTACGACACGCTGGCCGTGGCCATGAGCTACGACCCGCCGAGCTACGTCGTCAACTTCGCCGAAACGCGCAAGCTGCCGTTCAAGGTGGCCATCGACAACACCGGCAGCGTGGCGCAGGCCTGGGGCGACGTGAAGCTCACGCCGACGACCTACCTGGTGAACAAGCGCGGCGAGATCGTGAAGCGCTATGTGGGCGAGCCCGATTTCGCCGAGCTGCACAAGCTGATCGAGAAGCTGCTGGCCGAGGCCTGAGTTTTCGCGGCCCCCTGCTTCCCCCTGCTTCCCCGCAAAAGGCGCTCCGAAAGGGCGCCTTTTGTTTTGGAGCTTGCCGCTCCGAGGCCGCCGAGCAGGCCTAGAGGACGGCTTTCGAGCGGCCAATAGCAACAACCCGAAGCAGATGGGCGGCCGGATTTTGCTAATCTGCGCCTTCCGCAGCATTGCGCCACCGCGCGCTTTCCTCGATGACCGACTCCTTCGCGGCCGCAGTTTCCGGCCCGCTCTCCGGCACTGGCGAGGCCTGCCGGGCTTCTTGCGTGCGCGCATGAGCTTCTCCGTATCACGCCCCCTGCCGCTCTCGGCCATGCCGGCCGTCGTGCTGGTCATGCCCGAAGAAGCGCACGAGATTGACGCCACGCGCGCGATCTTCCGCGACTACGCCGCCTCGCTGGGCATCGACCTGGACTTCCAGGATTTCGACGGCGAGCTGGCCTCCCTGCCCGGCGACTACGCCGAACCGCGCGGCACGCTGCTGCTGGCGCTGGTCGATCCCGCGAACGTGAAGGAAGAAGCCGGCCGGCAGGCGCCGATGCTGAAGCGCGCCGACGGCACGCTGGTGCACGTGGCAGGCTGCTGTGCGCTGCGTCCGCTGGACAACGCGGACTACGCCAATGCCGCGGAAATGAAGCGCCTGTACGTGCGCCCCGGCTTCCGCGGGCTGGGCCTGGGCCGGCAGCTGGCCGAGGCCATCCTCGATGCCGCACGCGGCGCGGGCTACGGCTGCGTGCTGCTGGACACCCTCGACGACATGGAGTCGGCGCGGGCCCTCTACGAAGACCTGGGCTTCGAAGAGGTGCCGCCCTACTATCACAACCCCGTTGCCGGGGCCCACTACCTGAAGGCGGATCTCTATTAAGAGATTCAGCCGCGGGCTTGCGCCAGCAGCGTGTCGGCGTCGCTGACCTCGAACTTGCCCGGTGCCTCGACGTTCAGCGTCGCGACCTTGCCGTCCTTCACGAGCATCGAGTAGCGGTTGCTGCGCAGGCCCATGCCGCGGCCGTTCAGGTCGAGCGTGAGGCCCGTGGCCTTGGCGAAGTCGGCGCTGCCGTCGGCCAGCATGCGCACCTTGGCGCCGGTCTTCTGGTCGCGCGCCCAGGCGCCCATCACGAAGGCGTCGTTCACGCTCACGCACCAGATCTCGTCCACGCCGGCGGCCTTGAAGTCGTCGAAGTGCTGCACGTAGCCGGGCACATGCTTGGCCGAGCAGGTGGGCGTGAAGGCGCCGGGCAGTGCGAACAGCGCGATGGTCTTGCCGGCCGAGGCCTTGGCCACGTCCACGGCGTTCGGGCCGATGCTGCAGCCTTCGCCCTCGACTTCGGAATACTCCTGCAGGGTGGCCGAGGGAAGGGTGTCGCCGACTTTGATCATGTAGATGCTCCAGAAAAAGAAAAACGGCCCACATTGTGGGCCGTTTTCGAGTGGGCTGTCGGGAGCCGGGAGATCTGGACGCTTAGACCAGAACTGCCTTCTCGACCAGACGGGTCACGACCCAGTTCTTGGTCTTCGAGATCGGACGGCTTTCCGTGATCTCGATGGTGTCGCCCAGCTTGTACTCGCCCTTTTCGTCATGGGCGTGGTACTTGCTCGTCTTGGCCACGATCTTGCCGTAGAGCTCGTGCTTCACACGGCGCTCGACCAGCACGGTCACGGTCTTGGCACGCTTGTCGCTGACCACCTTGCCGATCAAGGTGCGCTTGAGGGATTTTTTAGGTTCCGTCATGTTCACTCCTTACTTGGCGGCGGGGGTTTCTTGCTGCTTCTGAGCAAGAATGGTCTTGGCGCGAGCGATGTCGCGACGCGTCACGCGCAGCGTCGAGGTGTTCGACAGCTGTTGCGTGGCCTTCTGCATGCGCAGACCGAAGTGGGCCTTCTGCAGGTCCTTGATTTCGGTTTCGAGGCCAGCGACATCCTTCGTGCGAAGGGTTGCGGCCTTGGTCACCTTGGCCGGAGCCGCGGTTTCTTTTTTCTTACGGGTTGCCATCAGTGTTCTCCTCTCAGGCGCCGAGCTGGCGAGCGACGAACGTCGTGCGCAGCGGAAGCTTGGCGGCGGCCAGGCGGAACGCTTCGCGAGCGAGTTCTTCGGGCACGCCGACGATCTCGAACACGATCTTGCCGGGCTGGATTTCAGCGACGTAGTACTCGGGGTTGCCCTTACCGTTACCCATCCGCACTTCAGCGGGCTTGGTAGAGATTGGCTTGTCCGGGAACACGCGGATCCAGATACGGCCACCGCGCTTCACGTGACGCGAAATCGCGCGACGAGCGGCTTCGATCTGGCGTGCCGTGAGGCGGCCGCGATCGGTGCATTTGAGACCGAAATCACCGAACGCAACCGAGTTACCCGTGGTTGCGACGCCGGTGTTGCGGCCCTTTTGTTCCTTGCGGAACTTTCTGCGTGCAGGTTGCAGCATGTTTTGTTACTCCGTGAGGGCCCCAGGCGCTTTCGCGCCCGGGAGCGACCGATTACTCGGTCTTGGCACCGTCCGCTGCTGCAGCGGGCGCGGCTTTGCGGACGCGCTTAACGGCGGGTTTCGAGTCTGCACCGGCACCGCCGGTTGCTTCTGCGGGCTTGTCGCTGCCATCGGCGGGAGCGGTGTTGCCACCGATCGGGCCACGGCCGCCGGCACGGGGGCCGGGACCACGACGGTCGCCACCCGGACGGTCGCCAGGGCGACCATCACGGCGGGGACCACGCGGACGACGTTCTTCTTCAGGACGCGGCGTTTCGACGGCCGGCAGGTCGTTACGACCCAGCGTGTCGCCCTTGTAGACCCAGACCTTGACGCCGATGACGCCGTACGTGGTCTTGGCTTCCGAGGTGCCGTAGTCGATGTCGGCGCGCAGGGTGTGAAGCGGCACGCGGCCTTCGCGGTACCACTCGGTACGTGCGATTTCGATGCCGTTCAGGCGGCCAGCCGACATGATCTTGATGCCCAGGGCACCCAGACGCATGGCGTTTTGCATGGCGCGCTTCATGGCGCGGCGGAACATGATCCGCTTTTCGAGCTGCTGCGTGATGCTGTCGGCGATCAGCTGTGCATCGATTTCGGGCTTGCGCACTTCTTCGATGTTGACCGCAACCGGCACGCCGAGCTGCTTGCCCAGTTCGCGCTTGAGGTTCTCGATGTCTTCGCCCTTCTTGCCGATCACGACGCCCGGACGTGCCGAGTAGATCGTGATGCGTGCGTTCTTGGCGGGACGTTCGATCATGACGCGCGAGACCGAAGCGTTCTTCAGCTTCTTCTTCAGGTATTCGCGAACCTTGATGTCTTCGGCCAGCATGCCCGCGAAATCGCGGTCGCTTGCGTACCAGCGGCTGGACCAGTTACGGGTAACCGCAAGGCGGAACCCGGTTGGGTGGATTTTCTGTCCCATATTTCTTCCAGGCCTTCTTAGTTGCCGACCGTCACGTACACATGGCACGTGGGCTTGCTGATGCGATTGCCGCGACCCTTGGCCCGAGCGGTGAAACGCTTGAGCGTTGCACCTTGCTCGACGTAGATGGTCTTGACCTTCAGCTCGTCGATGTCGGCACCGTCGTTGTGCTCGGCGTTGGCAATAGCCGACTCCAGCACCTTCTTGATGATCACAGCGGCCTTTTTCTGCGTGAACTGCAGAACGTTGAGCGCTTGATCGACCTTCTTGCCGCGGATCAAGTCCGCGACCAGACGGCCCTTGTCGACCGACAGGCGGACACCGCGGAGGACTGCACGTGTTTCAGACATGGTCGTTCCTTACTTCTTCTGGACTTTTTTGTCCGCGGGGTGCCCCTTGAACGTGCGCGTGAGCGCAAATTCGCCGAGCTTGTGGCCGACCATCTGGTCGGTGATGTACACGGGCACGTGTTGCTTGCCGTTGTGCACAGCGATGGTCAGACCGATGAATTCGGGCAGAACCATCGAGCGGCGCGACCAGGTCTTGATCGGCTTCTTGTCCTTGGTCGTCACGGCCTTGTCGGCCTTGGCCACGAGGTGGTGGTCGACGAAAGGACCCTTTTTGAGAGAGCGAGTCATTGGCTATCCCTTACTTCTTGCGACGCGACACGATGAAGACCTGCGTGCGCTTGTTGTTACGGGTGCGATAGCCCTTGGTCAGATTGCCCCATGGGTCGACAGGGTGGCGGCCTTCGCCAGTCTTGCCTTCGCCGCCACCGTGCGGGTGGTCGACCGGGTTCATCACGACGCCGCGCACGGTCGGGCGAATGCCCTTCCAGCGCTTGGCGCCTGCCTTGCCGAGTTGGCGCAGGCTGTGCTCTTCGTTGGCCACTTCGCCGATGGTTGCGCGGCATTCGATGTGGATGCGACGCACCTCACCCGAACGCATGCGGACCTGGGCGTAGACGCCTTCGCGAGCCAGCAGCGTGGCCGACGTGCCGGCCGAACGCGCGATCTGCGCGCCCTTGCCGGGTTGCAGTTCGATGCAGTGGATCGTCGAGCCGACCGGAATGTTGCGGATCGGCAGGGTGTTGCCGGCGCGGATCGGGGCTTCGGCGCCCGACATCAGCGTTGCACCGGCTTCAAGACCGCGCGGGGCGATGATGTAGCGGCGCTCGCCGTCGGCGTAGCAGACCAGAGCGATGTGGGCGGTGCGGTTCGGGTCGTACTCGATGCGTTCGACCTTGGCCGGGATGCCGTCCTTGTTGCGCACGAAGTCGACAACGCGGTAGTGGTGCTTGGAACCACCGCCACGGTGACGGATCGTGATGTGACCGTTGTTGTTACGGCCGGCCTTCTGGAACTGGGGTTCCAGCAGGGCTGCGTGAGGAGCACCCTTGTACAGGTGGTCACGCGAAATCTTCACCGCGCCGCGTTGGCCCGGCGAAGTGGGTTTCATCTTGATGACGGCCATGATTAAGCGCCTTCCCCGACGAGGTTGAGCTCTTGACCGGCCTTCAGCGTCACATAGGCCTTGCGAACGTTGTCGCGGCGGCCGATGGACTTGCCAAAGCGCTTGGTCTTGCCCTTGGTGTTGAGCACCGACACGCCCTGGACTTCGACCTTGAACATCAGTTCAACAGCGGCCTTGATCTCGGGCTTGGTGGCGTCTTGCAGCACCTTGAAAGTGACAGCGTTCGACTTTTCGCCGACCATCGTGGCCTTTTCGGACACGATCGGGGCGACCAGCACCGCCATCAGGCGGCCTTCTTCGAACGTACGTTCAGCGGCGGTAGGGTTCACGCGGCTCATGCGAACATCTCCTTGAGCTTGTCGACGGCACCCTTGGTGACCAGCACCTTCTTGTAGTGAACCAGCGACACCGGATCGGCGTAACGGGGTTCGACCACGAGGATGTTGACCAGATTGCGCGAGGCAAGGTACAGGTTTTCGTCGACTTCTTCGGCGATCACGAGCACGGACTCGAGATTCATCGCCTTGAAACGGGCTGCCAGCGGCTTCGTCTTGGGCGAATCCACGGTCAGCGAATCGACCACGGCCAGACGGCCTTCGCGAGCGAGCTGCGAGAAGATGGCGGCCATGCCGGCGCGGTACATCTTCTTGTTGATCTTCTGCGAGAAGTTTTCGTCAGGCATGTTCGGGAAAATCCGGCCACCCCCGCGCCACAGCGGCGAGGACGTCATACCGGCACGGGCGCGGCCCGTTCCCTTTTGCTTGAAAGGCTTCTTGGTCGAGTGATGGACCTGTTCGCGGTCCTTCTGGGCGCGCGTGCCTTGGCGGGCGTTGGCCTGGAATGCAACGACGATCTGGTGAACCAGGTCTTCGTTGTAGTCACGGCCGAACACGGTCTCGGGGGCGTCGTACTTCGACGCGGCCTGGCCTTGTTCGTTCAGGAGTTCGAGTTCCATTACTTCGCTCCTTCAGCCGCTTGCGGCTTGGCCTTGATGGCGGGACGCACGGTGACAAAGCCACCCTTCGAACCCGGAATCGCGCCCTTGATGAGCAGCAGTTGACGTGCTTCGTCGATGCGGAACACGTCGAGGTTTTGCGTCGTGCGCGTGACGTCACCGAGGTGACCCGTCATGCGCTTGCCGGGGAACACGCGACCGGGGTCTTGTGCCATACCGATCGAGCCGGGAACGTTGTGCGAACGGCTGTTACCGTGCGACGCGCGTTGCGAGCTCATGTTGTGACGCTTGATCGTGCCAGCGAAGCCCTTGCCGATGGAAGTGCCTTGCACGTCCACCTTCTGGCCCACGGAGAAAACGCTGCCGGCCGTGATCACGCCGCCAGCCTTGTGCTGACCTGCGGTATCTGCGGTGACGCGGAATTCCTGGATGATTTCGCCTGCTTCGACACCCGCCTTGGCGAGGTGTCCGGCTTGGGGCTTGGTCACGCGCGATGCTTTGCGCGAACCGAACGTCACCTGCAGGGCGACGTAGCCATCGGTCTCTTGGGACTTGATCTGGGTCACACGGTTGTTGGACACATCCACCACCGTGACAGGAACTGCGTCCCCGTCATCGGTGAAGAGACGCATCATCCCCACCTTGCGGCCCAGCAACCCGAGGGAGTTGCTCAGACTCATATGTTTTCTCCAAAAATGGAAATCCTCTTCCGCCACTGCCACTTCAATTGGCAACAGCGTTTGCCAGATTTCTCCGGCTACGGAAGAAGGTTGATAAATCTCTGCCCACACAACACCCTTGCGGACGCAACAAGGGCAGAGCCAGCGATTATAGCCCGCGGTGCGGGCGCATTGCAAGTGCGGTTGTGGCGCCCGTTTCCGGGCGTTATTTCGGCTCTTTCGGCTCTTTCGGCTCTTTGAGCTCTCTGGGCTCTCTGGGCTCTCTGGGCTCCTTCGCGGGCGAAGAAATGATCTTTTCACCCTCGGAGGACGACTTCACCTCGCCCGCGCCCTTCATGCTCGGCGCAGCCGACCCGGTCTGCACCGGGATCGCGACGATGCTCATGGCGCCGTTCTGCGTGACGAAGACGTTCAGGTAGGCCAAGCCTTCCCGGTCGCTGGTCACCGTTGCGGTCATGCTCGTGCGCTGGCCTGCGGGCAGCGCCAGGGTGCCGGCGGTCGCCAGGGTCAGGCCGGCGTCGGTGCTCAGGCGCACGGTGGCGCCGGCCGGATCGGTGACGCCGTCGAATTGCAGGGTGATCGAGACCGGGCGTCCGATCTGCGCCACACCCGCCACGCTGTACTGGATGGTGACGCCGGAGTCGTTGGGCTTGCGCGCGGCGACCGTCAAGGGTGCCGCGTGCGAAGGCGCCGCATGTTTGCCGGCGCGAGGGGCGGGAACCCCGTCCGCAAAGGCGGGCGATGCCGCGAGCATCAGCCAGGCCACGGCGGCAATCGCCGAACTGGAGCTGGAGCGCAGTTTCATGGCGGTCTCCCTACTGCTGTTGGATCGCAACGCCGAAACAGGTGTTGGCGGAGGAATTGTTGAGGTCGTTGATCACCAGGACGTGCTCACCGGCGGCCAGGTTGACCGAGCCGGTGTTGCTGCTCAAAAGGCCGCCACGGTAGATCGAGAAGCTGGGACTGGCGCCCGCGGGCGTGGAAATCGCGAACTGGTGGGGGCGGTTGGCCAGCGCCGTGAACCGCAGGTACGCAAAGCTGCCGAGCTTGTTGCCGTCGCGCGCCGGATCGGCCGCGTTCGTCACGCAGGCCTGGGTGACGGCACCGTTGGTCGAGGCTGTCTTGTACATCGGCAGCGCGGCCGCCACGCCCCCGTCGTTCGTTTCCTGCTGGCCGTAGGCATCGTTGTTGGCTGCGTTGATGACCTGCCCGGCCAGCAGTGTGGCCAGCGCCGAGGCACTGCCCGGCGCCACCACATTGAATGCCGCCGTGAACGGGTGGACCGACGTGACCGGCGCACCGCCGATGAACAGGGAGCTCGTCATGGCGTCGTGGATCGGCTTGAACCCGACCTGCTGGTTCAGGTTCCAGAAGACCGGCTGGATCGAGGTTTCACGGAACCAGCCCGGATTGGACGCCGGGCCTTTCGACAGGTCGAGATTGCTGCCCTGCGACTGGCCGGGGCCGCCCGAGTCGACATAGTTGCCGCGCCCCAGCGCGATGCCGGACCAGGCGTTGCCCCAGCCTTCGGAGAAGGCCAGCCGGCGGTCGACGCGTTCGCCCGTGGTGTGCGCCCCGCCGGTGGAGTCGTCCCGGCTGAAGGAGGCCTGGTAGTAGTGGCCCCACTCGTGCGCGATCACGGGCGCGTCGAATTCGTCGGTGTCCACGTTTTCCTTGCCGAGCACGTAGATCTCGGCACCGGAGGTCCGGTCGATGAAGAAGGTGGTGCCGATCTGTCCCAGCGCCACGCTGCCGCCGGCGTTCGTGTTGTTCACGCTCCAGAACACCTTCAGCGACGGAAATGCGGTCGCCGGCGCCACGGACAGGACTTTCTGCATCGCGGTGTAGACCGTGTCCATCACGGCGAACGGGCCGGACACACGCTCGCCGGTGTAGCTCGACCCGCCCCAGCCGCTGCCGGCGCGCACGTCGCGCGTGAGGGCCGCGGTTCCGGTCGAGAACGCCGACGACTGCATGGAATAGATGGCGCTGGAGCGTGTGTTGTCGCGCACCGTGACGTCCCAGGTCGCGCCCGGCCCGGGGCGGGTCAGCTGCGCGCGCACGCGAACGACGACGGTCGTGCCGCTGGGCACGCTCACGGCATAGCCGCCGCTGTCGTCCGTCGAGGTTGCAACCAGCTGGTTGCCGCCGGCATCGAGCACTTCGACGTAGGCGCCGCGCACCGGCTTGACCGAGGTGTCGGCATACACGAGTGCGCCGCTGACATTGGGCACCGACTCGTAGGTGGCCGTGCCGCTCAAGGTGACGGGGGCCGCCGAGGGAACGGGCAACGGCAACAAGGGGATACCGCCGCCGCCCCCGCCTCCACTGCCGCCGCCGCCGCAAGCGGCCAGCAAAGCCGCCGCCGCGATACACGCCACAAGTCCCGCCGCAAAAGAGAACTTCTGTCTCATAGCTTGTGCTGCCCTCGTTTCAGTCCCGGCCAATGCCGTGAAGAAGACCGGTGCGCGAGGATGCCACAGCTGCCCGCCAAAAATCACAAAGCCCGCCTGCATTTCTGCAGGCGGGCTTCGTTAGTAAATCCGACGCGAGGTCGAATGAATTACTGCAGCTTGATCTCGACGTCCACGCCAGCCGGCAGGTCGAGCTTCATCAGCGCGTCCACGGTCTTGTCGGTTGGGTCGACGATGTCCATCAGGCGCTGGTGCGTGCGGATTTCCAGCTGGTCGCGCGACGTCTTGTTGACGTGCGGCGAACGCAGGATGTCGAAACGCTTCATGCGGGTCGGCAGGGGCACGGGGCCCTTGACGATCGCGCCGGTGCGCTTCGCGGTGTCCACGATTTCAGCGGCCGATTGGTCGATCAGCTTGTAGTCGAATGCCTTCAGGCGGATGCGGATTTTTTGCTTGGTTGCCATGGTGATTCCTTTGCGTCCGGCTTAGATGTCGAGGATCTTGGCCACGACGCCCGAACCCACGGTGCGGCCGCCTTCACGGATGGCGAAGCGCAGGCCTTCTTCCATCGCGATCGGG
>NZ_FOWL01000018.1:0-159881 GCF_900115445.1 Variovorax sp. OK605 | reverse complement strand
ATCTGCCCGTCGGGCAGCTTCTTCAATTGCTCCTGGGTCTCGTCGAGCTGGCGCATCTGCGCGCGCAGGGTTCGGATCTTGTCCTGCAGGCGTTCGGTCTTCGCTTCCACCTCAGCAGGCTGTGTGCGATCCGCCGTCTCCAGCGCGTCCAGGTAGCGCTGGATGCTCTGCTCGATCTGGCGCTGGCGCGCATCGATCTTGGCGGGCGTGACGTTGCGGTCGCGGCTGTTGACAGCCTTGAACTTGCTGCCATCGATGGCCACGATGGCTTGCGTGAAGAGTTTGAGCTCGCGGCACAGACCGATGAAGCGACGGCAGACATTGCGAATGCCCGCGCCATTGTCGTGGCGGAAGTCGGCGATGGTCTTGAAGTCGGGCGTCAGGCGCCCGGTCAGCCACATGAGCTCGACGTTACGCTGGGCTTCGCGCTCAAGGCGGCGGCTGGACTGGATGCGGTTCAGATAGCCGTAGATGTAGAGCTTAAGCAGCACACCCGGGTGGTACGCGGGGCGCCCGGTGACTGCGGGGTCGGCGCCACCGAAGCCCAGCGAGAGAAGATCGAGTTCCTCGACGAAGGCATCAACGATGCGCACCGGGTTGTCCTGGCCGATATAGTCGTCAAGGCATTCGGGCAGCAAGGTGACTTGCTCGCGGGACTCGCCTTGGATGAATCGCTTCATGGGGCACCTCGCTCAGAACGGGTGCACCAATTTTAATTTTGAAAGAGCGGGACTGGAAGTCTTTTCACACAGCCTCGGCCAATACCGGACGTTCGACCTTTGGATTCACGCTTGAACAATGAACCCCATATTCTTCTACTGCAAGAGCTGGTTCGCGGCGAAACGATATGCGCCGGAGATGTGGACCGAGGAGCAGGCGAGCACTGCCCACGCATCAGGGAAAAACTACGGCGTGCTTGTGAGTTCTGACGTAAGGCCAAGTCATGTGCTTACCATCGGCGCGAAGTTCGTTGCTGTCGATTTTCTGGACGAGAACCTTCGGGAAGCGCTCTCATACTCCTTCCAGGAAATAGCACCGAACCAGTTCTTCCTGACGATGGCGGTGCATCGATCGTACGAAGGCGAATCGGATAAGGTATTCAGTGGAAGCTGCTACACCTTCAAGCCCGATGGAAACGTGCGGATGTGGCGGGAGCATTTCATCCCTAGATATTCTCGAGAAGATGCGAAAGCACAAGCTGATGTCAGCGGCAACTATGCCGTCGCTCCAACCTTCGGACGCTACGAGGAATATCTCACGCGCGAACGGATCGCCGCACTTCACTGATCAACGGCGAAGGTCCGCTTTGCGCATCCCACTATTTTTCAAGCTACTGCAGGATTCGGCCATCAGGAGACATTGCTTGAGTGAATCGTTTCTTATCCTCAACCGCCGATTTGGCGGCGACATTCGCGACCCATCTGACCGCGACCTGGAAGACGCCCTCAGACAGGTCTTCATCGAAGACCATCCCCAACTGACTGAAGCTGACTACGAGGAGCATCGTGGCGCCTTCCTTCGCTTCGGAAGCGACGAGGGGCCGATGTTCGTTGTCTACGTCTACCGCCGCGGAGATGTCGTGCTCGAACAGTGGGCTGACGCGGACTACGAGGACGAGCTTGTCGCCGCTTTGCACCTGCATCGCGTTACCTTTGACGATGCGCTGCGACTCTGGAAACTCGCACGGGACAAGAACATTTCAGGCCTGCGCCAAGAGCCGTGGGTTCAGAGTTGAAGCAACCGTGAACGTCGGCTTTGGAGAAAGCTGAATGTCTCTTGTGGGCCCTGTGGCGTCGGCCGCCATTCGGCTACAGTCGGCCAGAAGCTGTCGGTGGCTGCTAATTAAAGCGGACTCTCAACGTGGACGTAACCGGCGTCTTGCTCAACGAGTGCGCGAAGCGCGCAGGCGCCGCAGGGCGTCCGCGTTGATGGCCAGCTTTGGCCGCAGCCTTATCACAAAGGTACCCTTCGCGGAACCCCCTGGCAGTATCCTTGAGTTGCACCACACCTTCGCGATGTGAGAGCTTTTCCCTCTTTATCGAGAATCACAAGTTGGTCCGGCAAACGAACCGAATACCGTTCTGGACTCAGGACATGCCTGACGTTCGGCCACCTGCGAATTTGAGGAAGGTATCCGGGGTTTTCGTGCGACAGAATCCCGACACTTTGGTACTTGTCTCCATAGGCATACTGCATTGCGCCACGAATGAATTGGTCAGCGTCGATGATGCCTTGGGCTTCACTGGAACAGACCAAATTCTGGCAGCGAATCTCACCGACGTCGATGCAAGTACCTAATATGGAGGTTTTGACCACGATCTCGGTATCGGGTTTCATGGCTTGAATACTCTGATCGGGCACCGTACATCTTGCCATCACCCCGGCGGTTCCCGGAATGGCGTATGCAATCGAGTTGCTTGGGTTGCTGTGACCATAAACATGTGTGTCCATCTGCTCGACGGGCAGAAAAAACGCAAGAGACAGCATGCACGAACCAACTATCAAGAGGCTAGCGGCGAACTTAAATTTCATGGGGGATGCCGAAGCGGCCTTACGTTATATGCCCAGAAGAACCTGCAGTATGGATTTGACAGCGTATATCTGTTGAAGCATCCACGTATAAAAAATTCCGCCAAACCAAGCACGCTTCAACTAGTCAAAATATAGCTTGCAAGCAAACAGGGTCAGAGTTCTTCGAGGATACGTTTCGGACTGCGAGCAAGCCGAGTTTTGAGTAAATGACCGCTTTTGCAGATGGTGCCCACCGTCAGCTTCGGGCCCGAGGTGGCTGTACGCCGGGCTCTGATCCGGACCTTCAGCGAACGTCCGCTTCCGGGAGCGCCCGACGATCGCTATGGGACGCGAACCAGCCCCTCATGCTCCCACCTGAATTCTCAGACTCAACCGCCAAATTCCAATTTCAGCGGCTCAAACCTCGAAGCGGTCCAAGTTGAGCGAAACAACAGCTCCGCACTGAGTGACAAGTTTCCGCACAAGTCGTCGATCTCAAAGACAACGCGGGGTCACGTCAAGCGACTGCCCACAGCGCCTCAAAGCTCCCCGGTTTCCTCGTGCCCGAGCTCGATCGCAGCGAGCCGTTTGCGCCCCGCCGAGCCGGCAGCCTCGATCACCATGGTGGCCAGCAGATCGCACACCCCCATCACCGCGGTGTGGTTGTCCAGCAGCCCCGGCCCTCGGCAATCGCATTGCAGCGACCACGTGGCGCCGGCGAAGTCGGGCGACGCCTGGTCGCTGATGTAGACGATGCGCGCGCCGATGCGGCTGGCGGCTTGCAGCAGGGTGTCCATCTGCCGCGTCTGCCGGCGCGTGCCGAAGACGATCACGCAGTCGCGCGTGCCCAGGCCGGCGAGGTGTTCTGCCAGCGTCTCGCCCGGCCCCGGGATGGCGGTGACGCGCGGCACCACCTGGATGATCTGCCAGCGCAGGTACTGCGCGAAGGCATGGCTGCTGCGGCTGCCGAAGATCAGCACCTGGCTCGCGCCGATGATCGCCTTCACGATCTCGCTCATCTGCCGGTCGTCGAGCCGGTCGAAGGTGCTGGCCAGGTTGGCCTGCGACTGCTGGAAGTGCGTGGCCACCAGGTGGCCGCGCTTGGAGGCCTCGGTGGCGTTCTGGAACAGCGGCGAGCCGGTCTGCTTTTCCTCGCGGACCTGGCGGCGGGCTTCCTCGTAGTTCTCGTAGCCGATGCGGCGGATGAAGCGGCTCACCGTCGAGGGCGACACGCCCGCCAGCTCGGCCAGTTCGTTGCCGGCGTAGCTCGCCAGCTCGCCCGGGAATTCGAGCACGAAGTCGGCAAGCTGGCGCTCCGTGGCGGACAGCTGGTCGAGCTGGCTGCGAACGCGGCGAACGAAGGAGTCTGCGGAAGGTGCCATGGCGTCTGGAAACGCGATGATGCCACGGCGTGCCTGCAGCATTTCAGCCGGGGCCGGCGGCTGAAAGCAGGATTGCGGCGTGCGACGCCGCCCTCATGGCCCTCATGGCCATCACCGCCCTCGCCGCCCTCGCCGCCCTCACCGCCATCGCGGATGGTTCACACGCTCACACCGCCGCAGCCGCAATCTCGAGCTGGGTCAGCCGCCGCGCCATGCGGCCGACGAAGTTCTGCGTCACATGCGGCAGCACGCGCTGCGACGGCACCACGATACCGACCTGCAACTGCTGCAGCGCGGGCAGTTCGAAGGGGCGCCATATCAGGTCGCCGCGCTTCAGGTCTTCGATGAAGGCGATCTTCGAGAAGCATGAGATGCCCTTGCCGGCCATGATCAGCCGCTTGAGCATCGGCGTCGAATTGCAGGTGGCGGCCGGCTCCATGTCGTCCCAGAACGCGGCGAACTCGGGCGACAGCGCGGCGCTGATGACCGGGTGCGAGCTGGAGCGCAGGAACGGGTAGCGCGCGCACTCTTTCAGAGACACCCTCGCATGGTTGGCCAGCGGATGGCCCGGCGGCATCACCACGCCGATGGGCAGGTTGGCCAGCGCCACCGCCGCCACGCCGCCCGGCAACCGGCTCACAAAAGTCATGCCCACGTCGACCTGGCCCGACATCACCATCTGCGCCACGTCCATGGGCTGCACCGCGGTGATGGTGTAGGTCACGGCAGGGAACACCTGCAGAAAGTCTTCCACCGCGGAGGGCAGCATCTCCTCGAAGAACGAGTCCATGGCCGCCACCTTCACGTGGCCGGTTCGCTCTCCCTTGAGCGCGTCGAGCTCGGTGCGCATCACCTGGTACTCGTGCAAGGTTTCCTGTGCGTGCTTCAGCAAGCGCTCGCCGGCCGCATTGAGCCGCAGGCCGTTGGGCATGCGGTCGAACAGCTCCACGCCCAGCTCGTCTTCCAGCTTGTGGATCTGCCGGTTGACGGCGCTCGCCGCCACGAAGAGCCGCTCCGAGGCCTTGCGCACCGAGCCGCAGCTCGCCACCTCGATGAAGTACTTGAGAATGCTCGCGTGCATCAGCCGGCCCTCCCGTGCGGGGCCGGCGCTTGCGCCGGCTCAACCGGCCAGGCGTGCAATGTCGGGGTGGTCGCAGGCCACGCGCCCGGTGTCGGCCGCGCCGCCGGGCGAGCCCAGCCCGCTGACGTTCGCCGCGAAGAAATCGCGGTTGATGGCCGTGAAATGTGCCATTTCGGGCGGCAGCCGAAGGTCTTCGTAGATGGCCTGCGTGGGGCAGGCGGACACGCAAACGCCGCAGTCGATGCATTCATCCGGGTGAATGTACAGAGTGCGCTCGCCTTCGTAGATGCAATCGACCGGACAGCACTTGACGCACGCGCCGTCCTTGATGTCGATGCAGGCAGCGGTGATGACGTGGGGCATGGCATCCAGCGCGGGCCTAGCGGCCCTGCCACTGCGGCTTGCGCTTCTGCTGGAACGCCAGCACGCCTTCGTTCGCGTCTTCCGACTGCAGCGCGTCCACCAGCGCCGGCAGCCGCATGCGGTGCGCCTCGGCGGGCGACAGCGTGCCGGTGCGCCGCACCACCTGCTTGATGGCCTTGAGCGACAGCGGCGCGCAGGCCAGCATCTGCTGCACCCAGCGGTTCACCGCCGTGTCGAGCTCCGCGCGCGGCACCACCTCGTTGACCAAGCCCGTCTCCAGCGCGCGCTGCGCCTTCACGCGCTGGCCGGTGAGCATCATGCCCATGGCCTGGCGATAGGGAATCTGGCGTTGCAGCAGCAGCATGCCGCCGTCCAGCGGCAGGCGGCCGACCAGCGGCTCGGGCAGGCCGAAGCTGGCCTCTTCGCAGGCCACGACGATGTCGCAGCCCAGCACCATCTCGAAGCCGCCGCCCAGCGCAAAGCCGTTGACGCGCGCGATCACCGGCACGTCCAGCGTCTCGCGCAGCGCGATGCCGCCGAAGCCGCCGGGGCGCGCCGCGGCCCAGTACTCCACGCCCTTGAGGTTGGAGGTGTTCTTCAGGTCCGCGCCCGCGCAGAACGAGCGCTCTCCGGCACCGGTGAGCACCACCGCGCGGATGTCGTTGCGCGACTCGATCTCGCGCCAGATGCGCTGCAGTTCGGCCTCGGTCGGCAGGTCCACGGCATTCAGCACCTCGGGCCGGTCGATGGTGACGGTGGCGACATGGTCGGCCACTTCGAAGAGAACGCTCATGCGTCGGCCTCCTCGATCAGCGCGCGCGCCTCGGCCAGCACCTCGGCCGTGTGCTGCCCGAGCTTGGGCGGCTCGCGGCGCAGGCCGGCCTTGGCGCCCGACATGTGGATCGGGCTGGCAATGAACTTCAGCGGACGGCCCGATGCGGATCCAGCCTCGAGGATCATCGCGTTGTGCAGCGTCTGCGGATCGACCAGCGCCTCGCGCATGTCGCGCACCGGGGCGGAGAGCAGGTCCTGCTCTTCCAGCTTCGCCAGCCAGTGCTCGCGCGTGTTGCCGGCGAATCGTTCGTCGAAGATCGCATGCAGCGCCGCCTTGTTCGCGAACTGCGCCTTCAGCGTGGCATAGCGCGCGTCGAGCGAGAGGTCTTCCAGGCCCAGCGCCGTGCAGATGTCGCGCAGCGGGTTGGCCTTGAACGCACCCACCAGCACCAGCGGCCCAGTCTGCGTGTCGAACACGCCCGACAGCGGCATGGCGGCCCAGTTCACCTCGGAGTCTTCCATCATCACCATGGCCGCTTCCTGCATCTGCATGGCCAGCATGGAGTTGTAGAGCGACACCGAGATCTTCTGACCCTCGCCCGTGCGTTCGCGCTGCAGCAGCGCCAGCAGGATGCCCTGCACCATGTGCATGCCGGCCGTGTAGTCGGCCAGCGCCGTGGGGTAGATCGACACCGGCACCGACGCATCGGCGCGCCGCGCCATCACGCCGGTGAGCGCCTGCGCCAGCACGTCCTGGCCGCCCTTGTGGGCATACGGTCCGGTCTCGCCGAAGCCGGTGCCCACCGCGTAGACGATGCGCGGGTTCAGCCGCTTGCAGTCTTCGTAGCCCAGGCCCAGGCGCTCCATCACGCCGGCGCGGAAGTTGTTGGTGACCACGTCGGCGCCGGCAATAAGCGCCTTCACCAGTTCCATCTGCGCCTCGTCGCGCAGGTCGATTTCCACGCTGCGCTTGTTGCGGTTCAGGCTGCAGAAGATCGGGTTGTCCTCGCCGGCCACCGGCGCGAAGGTCGAGCGGCTCAGGTCGCCCGCGCCCTTGCGTTCGATCTTGATCACGTCGGCGCCATGGTCGGCCAGCATCTGCGTGCAGACCGGGCCCATCATCACCTGCGTGAAGTCGATCACGCGAATGCCGTCGAGAGGCAGTGCGTTGGCGTGGGTGTGGGTGTCGGTTTTCATGCGGCCTCCTGGGTGAACGAGCGGGCGATGGCGGGCACGTCGGCGTTCGGGCCCTTCTGGTCGCCCGGGTCGGCGCCTTGCGAACGCAATGTCTTCTGCAGCTTGGCGATGTCGACCTCGCGCACCGACACGCCCGCGTTCAACGCCAGCGCCGCGGCCGTGCCCGTGGCTTCGCCCATGGCCATGCAGGGCGGAATCTCGCGCGAGATCTTCTGCGCGGCCGAGGTGGCCGAATAGTGCCGGCCGGCCACCAGCAGGTTCTCGACGCTGCGCGGCAGCAGCGTGCGGTACGGGTAGTAGTAGTCGCGCCCGCGCGCCACGCTGTCCTCGAAGCGCGTGCGTTGGGCCACGTCTTCCTTGGTCATCACGTAGGCGCCTTCGAGCAGGCGGGTCTGGCGGATGCCGGTCTGCGGCGCCATGTCGATCAGCGTGCAGCGCGAGAAGCCCGGCAGCTTCGCGCGCACGAACTCGATCACCTTGTGGATGGTGGCGCGGCCCTGCACCTCGGCGCGCGTCAGGTCGCTCACCTTCAGGCCGTCGAGCCCCGGCATGTGCGGGCAGTTGCACCACACCACGCCGGGCAGCGGCGTCTTCAGCCACCAGGCCTCCCACGCGCCGCCCAGCATGTGCTTGATCTCGCGGTCCAGCGCCTGCCAGGCCACGGGGTCCTCGCGCTCGAAGCGCTCGGCCTCCTCGGTGTCGACTGCCCCCAGCCGGAACACGGTGGTCACGATGTAGCTGCCGCTGATGTGCGGCGCGCCGGCCGAGGCGGCCACGTCGAGGTCGCCGGTGGCATCGATCACCACCTTGCCCAGGATGGCTTCGCGCCCGCCCTTGGTCTCGCAGACCACGCCCTTGACCTTGCCGTCTTCCACCAGCGTGCGCGAGAACCACGAGTGCAACCGCAGCTCGACACCGGCCTGCAGCACCATCTCGAGCGAGGTGCGCTTCCAAGCATCGGGGTCGAAGGCGGCGGCGAAGCAGATGGGGTGCGGCTTTTCCTTGCTGTGGAAGTCGTAGGTGCCCCAGCGCTTCCAGCGCCGCACCGCGTCGGGCAGCGTGCCCCAGTCCTGCTGGCGCGGGTACTCGGCCAGGCCGAGCGCGGACATGCGCTCGATCATTTCCAGGCAGATGCCGCGCACCGAAATTTCCTGCTGGTGGCTGTCCCACATGTCGTCCAGCACCAGCACCATGCCGCCCGAGGCCAGGCCGCCCAGGTGGTTGTAGCGCTCCAGCAGCGTCACGCTCGCGCCGTTGCGCGCGGCGGCCAGCGCCGCGGCCTGCCCCGCGGGGCCGCCACCGACCACCACCACGTCCGATTCGGCTGCCACGCGCACGTCGTGCGCGCTCTCCTGCATCCAGTCGCCAATACGGCTCATAGAACTATCTCCTGTTGAAATGTTTGGATGTGTGCGAAGTGCACGGTGCGATTCATTGCGCGCGACTTTTCACGTGTCTTTGCGCGTGTCACTGCCCGCTCTCGGGTTGCCAGCGAATGACCCACTTCTCCGCCAGCGTGACCAGCAGGAAGAACAACCCGGAGAGCGTGGCGCTCATGACGATCGCGGCGTACAGCAGCGGCGAATCGAAGTTGAAGGTGGCCTGCAGGATCATGGCGCCGATGCCCACCGTGGCACCCACCCACTCGCCCACCACCGCACCGATGACGCACATCGACGCCGCAATGCGCAGGGCCGAGAACAGGTAGGGCAGCGCGTTCAGCAGGCGCAGGCGAAAGAAGATCTCGGTCTTGCTGGCCGACAGCACCCGCATCAGCTCCATCGCCTGCGGGTTGACCGACTCCAGCCCGCGCACCATGTTCACCAGCGTCGGAAAGAAGCACACCAGCGCGGCAATGGTGATCTTCGGCTCCATGCCGTTGCCCATGATCAGCACCAGCACCGGCGCCTTGGCCACCAGCGGCACGGCGTTGAACATCAGCACCACCGGAAAGAAGATGTCCTGCAGCGTCTTGTTGTGCACGAAGATCGTCGCAATGACGATGGCCGCCAGGTTGCCCAGCACGAAGCCGCCGGCCGCCTCCATGGCCGTGGGCAGCAGGTTGTCGAGCAGCACGTCGCGCTTGGCGTAGAGCGTCTCCAGCACGGCCCAGGGCGTGGGCGCGATGAAGGGCTTGACGTCGAACACGGCAATCACGGCCCACCACAGCACGAGCAGCCCGCCGATGCCGAGCGCCGGCAGCACGCGGCGGCGCCAGATGCGCTTCTGTCGCGCGGCGGCCCAGGCCAGGTATTCGGGGTCGGCCGAGGCGCTTGTTGTGCCTGTTGCGCTGGAAGCGACCGGCACGGCGGTGTCGATGGAACGGGTATTCATGGCATCGGCCTCAGCAGGTTTCCAGCACACGCCGCAGATGGCTTGTGAGGCGAACGAATTCGGGGGACTCGCGCATCTCCAGCGTGCGTTCGGCGGGCAGTTCCACCGGAACGATCTCGCGCACGCGCCCCGGGTTGGCGGCCAGCATCAGCACGCGCTGACCGAGGAACGCGGCCTCGTGGATGCTGTGGGTGACGAAGAGAATCGTCACGCCGGTATCGCGCCACACGCGCAAGATTTCTTCGTTGAGCCGGTCGCGCGTGATCTCGTCGAGCGCGCCGAAGGGCTCGTCCATCAGCAGGATCTTCGGGTCGCTGGCCAGGGCGCGCGCAATCGACACGCGCTGGCGCTGCCCGCCCGACATCTCGTGCGGGAAGGCGTTCACGCGGTCCTTCAGCCCCACGAGCTCCAGCAGTTCCTGCGGCGAGCGGCGGCCCTTGCGGCTCGCGCCGCCACCCACCTGCAGCGGCAGCTCCACGTTCTGCAGCGCGGTGCGCCAGGGCAGCAGTGCCGCGTCCTGGAACACGAAACCGATGTCGCGGTTCTTGCGCGCGGCCTGCGGCGTGGACGACAGCACCTCGATGTGGCCGCGGCTGGGTTGCAGCAGGTCGGCCACCACGCGCAGGAAAGTCGACTTGCCGCAGCCCGAGGGCCCCAGCAGCGTGAGGAACTCGCCCTGCGCCACGTCGAGGTCGAGGCTCTTGATGGCGGTGACGTCGCGGCGCTCGGTGAAGAAGCGCACGCCGATGTCGCGGCAGGCGATGGCGGGCGCGGAGGCAGGCGGCGCGTTGAGAACGGCGGCCATCGCGTCAGCCCTTCATGGCCCGCGCGGCGGCGGTGGCTTTCAGCGCGTCGAGCGAGATCACGTCCTCCACCTTCGGCGTGCGCGCGGTGAACTGGCCCAGCTCCGCGTAGGTGGCGATCTGTTCCTGCCACACGGCCGGGTCCATCGCGCCCCAGCCCTGCGTCTGCGCGGCACCGCCGAAGGCGTACTCGAGCATCACGTCGACCGCCACGCGCTCGTCCTCGCGCTTGAGGTTGGGGTACTCCTTCACCAGCATGTCGACCGCCTGGTCGCGGTTGGCGCGCACGTGGTGCCAGCCCTTGGCCGTGGCACGCAGGAAGGCCTCGATGACCTTGGGCTGCGTCTCCAGCGTCTTGGTGGACGCGTAGTAAGGCAGCGCGTACAGGCGCACGCCCGCGTCCCACTGCGTGAGCGAGGCGATGTCGGGGCCCAGCACCTTGATGGCGGTGGTGTTGGTGAGCCAGCCCGTCACCACGTCGACCTGCCCCGTGAGCAACGGCGACATGTCGGCGCCGATGGAGACGATCTTCACGTCCTTCTCGGCGATCTTGTTCTTCGCGAGCAAGGCACGCAGCAGGATCGCCGCGGTCGACGGAATGCCCACGCGCTTGCCGACCAGGTCGGCGGGCTTGCGCACCGGGTTCTTGGCCAGCGAGAAATAGGTGTAAGGGTGCTTCTGCGCGCCCACCGCGAAGCACTTGATCGGCAGGCCCTGCGACACGGCCAGCATGATCGACGGGCTCGACGAGACCTGGCCGACCTCGTAGCGGCCCGAGGCGATGATGGCCACGCCGTCGATGTTCGGCCCGCCCGGCTGGATCGCGAAGTCGATGCCTTCCTGCTCGTAGAAGCCCATGCGCTTGGCCACCACTTCGCCGATCTGGTTGCCCCCGACGATCCAGCCCAGCTGCATGTTGATGCGCGCCTTGCCCTGTGCGAAGGCGTCGACGCTGAGCAGGCCGCCGGCGGAGAGTCCGCCCGCGATGAGGGACGTCTTGAGGAGACTTCGGCGACCGGGGTCGCGGAGCTGGGCCATGGCGAATTCCTTTGGGATGCGATGAAGTGAACGGATGCTAGGAGCGCGCAGCGAGCGCACCAAGCACCGTTTTTCGCAACGGGCGAACTAAAAAATAGGTCCCCTTGCGCGCTTCACAATGACATTGCGGTGCACACGGCGCACCGGCGCGCACCACATCGGGGAAAACGTGAATGCCCGGCGAGCGCGCCTTCAGCGCGCGCTGCTGCCCGATTTGTTGCGCACGCGGCCTCGTATGCCGGTATAAATCCGCACGCCCGGCAAAGACCGGAGACGAGACAACACGAAGGACGGCACCTCATGGAGTTCGACTATGTGATCGTGGGCGGCGGCTCGGGCGGCGCCACCCTGGCTTCGCGGCTCAGCGAAGACCCGGGCGTACAGGTCTGCCTGGTCGAGGCCGGCGGCGACGGGCGCGGCATTCTCGTGCGGGCGCCGGCCGCCACGGTGGCCATGCTGCCGGGGCGCCCGCGCATCAACAACTACGCCTACCAGACGGTGCCGCAACCGGGCCTGGACGGGCGCCGCGGCTACCAGCCGCGCGGGCGCTGCCTGGGCGGCTCGAGCGCCATCAACGCGATGCTCTACGTGCGCGGCCACCGCGAGGACTACGACGACTGGGCACGCGCGGGCTGCGCCGGCTGGTCCTTCGACGAGGTGCTGCCGTACTTCATTCGCGCCGAAGGCAACCAGCGCGGCGCGAGCGCGCTGCACGGTGCCGACGGGCCGCTGCAGGTGGCCGAGCAGCAGAGCCCGCGCGCCATTGCGGAGGACTTCGTGCGTGCCGCCGAGTCGTGCGGCATTCCGCGCAACGGCGACTTCAACGGCCCCGAGCAGGAAGGCGCGGGCCTCTACCAGGTCACGCAGTTCCACGGCGGGCCGAAGAACGGCGAGCGCTGCTCGGTGGCCGCGGCCTACCTGCATCCGGCGATGAAGCGCTCCAACCTCACGGTGCTGACCGGCGCGCAGGCGCAGCGCGTGATGCTGCAGGAGCGGCGCGCCGTGGGCGTGGAGGTACGGCGCGGCGGCAAGACCGAAACGCTCGACGCGCGGCGCGAGGTGGTGCTGTGCGGCGGTGCCTTCAACTCGCCGCAGCTGCTGATGCTCTCGGGCATCGGCGACCCCGCCGAGCTTGCGCCGCACGGCATCGCGGTGCGGCATGCGCTGCCGGGCGTGGGCCGCAACCTGCAGGACCACACCGACTTCATCCTCTCGTACACCTCCAAGGACACCGAGCTCTTCGGCATCGGCGCGGTGGCGGGGCTGAAGCTGCTGAAGGCGATCTTCGAATGGCGCAAGCGCGGCACGGGCCTGGTCGCCACGCCGTTCGCCGAAGGCGGCGCCTTCGTCAAGTCGTCACCTGAACTGCGGCGGCCCGACCTGCAGCTGCACTTCGTGATCGCCATCACCGACGACCATGCGCGCAAGCTGCATGCGGGGTTCGGCTTCTCGTGCCATGTGTGCGTGCTGCGGCCCAAGGGCCGTGGCGACGTGCGGCTGAACGATGCCGACCCTGCCTCCGCGCCGCGCATCGATCCGCGCTTCCTGTCGGAGCCCGAGGACATGGCGCTGCTGCTGTGGGGCGTGAAGAAGACGCGGGAGATCCTGCGCGCGCCCGCGCTCGCGAGCTACCGGCACCGCGAGCTCTACACCGCCGACGCCCACACCGACGAAGAGCTGACGCGCCACATCCGCGCGCGCGCCGACACCATCTACCACCCTGTGGGCACCTGCAAGATGGGCACCGACGCCCTGTCGGTGGTTGACGCGCAGCTGCGCGTGCACGGCATCGAGAACCTGCGCGTGGTCGATGCGTCGGTCATGCCCACGCTGATCGGCGGCAACACCAACGCGCCGACCGTGATGATCGCGGAGCGCGCGGCCGACTGGATGCGCGGGCCGATCACCTTCGACCGCGCCGTGCTGGACGCTAGGGCGCCTGCGACGAGCCCCTGACGACCAGCTCGCCGGGCAGCAGCAACTGGCGCGGCGGCACGTCGAGGCCGCGCAGCCGTTCGATCAGGCAGGTGGCGGCCGTGCGGCCGATGGCATCGGTGGGCTGCGCCACGGTGCTCAGGCCGGGGCCGATGAGCGAGGCCCATTCGGGATCGTCGAAGCCGACGAATCCCAGGTCTTCCCCGAACTGCCAGCCCAGCCGCGCCATGGCCTGCGCCACGCGCAGCGTGACCACGGCATTGCCGGCCACCACCGCCGCGCGGCGTGCGCGCCTGGCGCGCTGGCGCAGCGCGCGCAACGCCTCGTCGAGGTCGTCATGGCCGCCTTCGACGCACTCGAAGATCTCGCCGGCCACGCGCGGCTCGTGCGCAGCCACGCAGGCGCCGAAGGCGGCCGTGCGTTCGCGCCGCGAGCTCACGCCCTTCTGCGGCTCGGTCACGTAGAGCAGCTCGCGGTAGCCGCTGTCGACCAGGTGGCCGCAGGTGGCCGTCATCGCCGCATGGTTGTCGAGCGAGACGAAGTCGGTGTGCATGCCGGTGTGGCGGCGGTCGACCAGCACGGCCGGCTTGCCGTGCAGCGTGACCGCGTCGACCACGTTGCTGCCGCGCCCCAGCGTGTTGAGGATGAAGCCGTCGACCTGGTAGCCCGCCAGCGCATCGATGGCCTCGCGCTCGCGTTCGCTCTCGTTGCCGAGGTTGAACAGCATCACGAGGTAGCCGGCGTCCTGGCAGGCCTTCTCGGCGCCGCGCAATACCGCGACCGAATACGGATTGGTGATGTCGGCCACGATCAGGCCGATGAGCCGCGAGCGGCCATGGCTCAGCGCCTGCGCCATCGGGCTCGGCGAATACGCCAGCTTGGCGATGGCCACCTCGACGCGCGCGGCGATGTCGGGGCTCAGCAGCCGCTCGCGGTGGTTCAGGAAGCGAGAGACGGTGGCCTTGGAAACGCCGGCCTCCTCGGCAACGTCGCCAATGGTGGCGCGCCCGCTCGGCTTCATGCGCGGCTCTCGCTCCCTCTCCCCTTGGGGAGAGGGTTGGGGTGAGGGCCCGCGGCGGTGGCGAGGGCAGCGTCCGCACGGCGGCCGACGCCCTCACCCCAACCCTCTCCCCGAGGGGAGAGGGGGCAAGACAGGTCAGTCATGCGGACGCCGTGTCGTACGGCGCCGTCGGCTTCTCGCCGGCCAGCGCCTGCAGCAGGTTGGTCGTGGCCAGCTCCGCCATCGCGTGGCGGGTTTCGATGGTGGCCGAACCGATGTGCGGCAGCGGCGTGACGCGCGGGTGCGTGCGCAGCGGCGACTCGGCCGACAGCGGCTCCTTGGCGAACACGTCGAGCCCGGCGGCGCGCAAGGTGCCGTGGTCGAGCGCCTGCAGCAGCGCCTCTTCGTTCACCGTGGCACCGCGGCCGCCGTTGATGAAGGAAGCGCCCGGCTTCATGCGCGCGAAGAAGGCGGCGTCGATCATGCCGCGCGTGGCCTCGGTCAGCGGCAGCATGGCCAGCACGATGTCGGCGCGCGCCAGCAGGTCGTCCAGCGGCGTGTGCGCGGCGCGGCCTTGCAGCTCGGGGGCCTGCGAAGCCAGGTCGACCGCGCGGCGCGAGTGGTACAGCACCGGCATGCCGAAGCCCAGCGCGGCGCGGCGCGCCACGGCCTGGCCGATGCGGCCGAAGCCCAGGATGCCCAGCGTCTTGCCGTGCACGTCGGTGCCGAAGAGCTCCTCGCCGATGTTCTTGGTCCAGCGGCCTTCGCGCACCAGGTTCGACAGCTCGACCACGCGGCGTTGCGTGGCCATGAGGATCGCGAACACCGTGTCGGCCACCGTCTCGGTGAGCACGTCGGGCGTGTGGCACAGCACGATGCCGCGCTGGTGCAGCTCGGCCAGCGGGTAGTTGTCCACACCGACCGACACGCTCGAGATCACCTGGAGCTGCGGCGCCGCGTCGAGCAGCGCGGCATCGACGTTGTAGCTCGAGCCGATCAGGCCGTGGGCGGTGCGCAGCGCCGCGGCAAAGGCCTCGGGCTCCTTGCGCGGATCGGCCACGACGACGTGGTGCGCAGCCTGCAGGCGTGCCAGCTGGTCTTCAGGCAACGACCGGAAAACAAGAACATTCTTCTGCGTCATGGTCAGAGCCCCGCTTCTTCGAGTTGAGCCCGCGTCGGCAGGCCTTCGGTATCGCCCAGCACCTGCACTGCGCGCGCACCGATCCAGGCGCCGCGGCGCACCGCGTCGGGCACGCTCCTGCCTTCGAGCAGGGCGCTCACCACGCCGGCCGCGAAGCCGTCGCCCGCGCCCACCGTGTCGATCACTTCCTTCACGGGGAAGCCGTCGACATGGCCGGTGCCGGCCACGTCGCTGTCGTAGTAGGCGCCCGCGGCGCCGAGCTTCACCACCACCAGCTTCGCGCCGCGTTCGCGGTAGAACCTGGCGACGTCTTCGGGCTTGTCGTGGCCGGTGAGCAGCAGGCCCTCTTCGATGCCGGGCAGCACCCAGTCGGCGCGCGAGGCGAGTTCGTTCACCCAGTGACGCATGGTCTCGGTGGACGACCACAGCGTGGGGCGCAGGTTGGTGTCGAAGGAAATGGTGCGGCCCGCGGCGCGCATCACGTCCATGGTCTTCAGCGCGGCCTGCAGGCTGGTCTCGGAGATGGCGGCGAACACGCCGGTCGCGTGCAGGTGGCGCGCCGAGCGCAGCCAGGCCTCGTCGACGTCGGCCGGGCCCATCTGGCTCGCGGCCGAGCCCTTGCGGTGGTATTCGATCGGCGGGTCGCTGCCGTCGGTGACGCGGCCCTTGAACTGGAAGCCGGTGCGCTGCGTGGCGTCGGTGATCACGTGCGAGCAGTCGATGCCTTCGGCGCGCATCGCGGCCAGCAGCGCGCGGCCCATGGAGTCGGTGCCCAGGCGGCTGGCCCAGCCCACCTTCAGGCCCAGGCGCGACAGGCCGATGGCCACGTTGGTCTCGGCGCCGGCGGTGCGCTTGAAGAACGACTCGGCGTTTTCCAGCGGACCGGGCCGGTCGGCCACGAGCAGCAGCATGGCCTCGCCGAAGAGAGCCACGTCGAAGGCGATGGGATCTGTCATGTTGTTCTGGGTTCTTTGGGAGATCTGCGACCGCGAAGACTAGGCCCGCGCGGCGCGGATGAAGTCGATCTGCGCGCGGGTCACGGCCAGCAGGTCGTCGCCCACGAGCGGGTATTCGATGGCGTGCGGCACGTCGGCCGGCAGCGCGCGCAGCACGGCGCGCCACGGCGCGACCGAGTCGCCCAGCGGCACCGCCACCCACTTGTGCGGCAGGCGCTGCGCGCCCTTGCAGTGCACGTAGCGCACGCGGTGGCCCAGCGCCTGGGCGGCCTGCAGCGGGCACTCGCCCACCCAGTGCCAGTTGCCCATGTCGAAGGTCATGCCCAGCGGCACGCCGGCGCGGTCGGCCACGTCGAAGAAGGTCTGCAGCGCGGCCAGCGTGCCGGCACGCACGGTCTGGTCGTTCTCGATCACGAGCTCGATGCGCGTCTCGGCCAGCTCCACCTTCAGGCCCCACAGCGAGCCGTGCGACGCAGCCTGGAAGTCGCCGATGGACATCTTCAGCCGCTTGGCGCCCACGCGCGTGGCGGCGGCAATGCCCCGCTTGAGCGCGGCGCTGTCGAGCCAGCCGCCTTCGGCCCACAGGCCTTCGGGGCTGGAGTACACGGACGCCAGGCCGTTGAGCGCGGGCAGTTCGGCGTCGGCGTCGCGCAGCATCTCGCCGCGCACTTCCACCGAGTCGGCACCGGCCGCGCGGGCCAGTTGCGAACACCAGAGCTGGCCGTGCCGCCCCACCTCGGCCGCACCGAAGGACGACAGAGAGATCAGGACCTCGAAGGACATCAGTGGCCTTGGTGCGAGCTGAGGATCTGGCCGAGGAACTGGCGCGTGCGCTCGTCCTTGGGGTTGCCGAAGAATTCCTCGGGCGGCGCCTGCTCGACGATCCTGCCTTCGGCCATGAAGATCACGCGGTCGGCCACGCTGCGGGCAAAGCCCATTTCGTGGGTCACGCACAGCATGGTCATGCCGTCTTCGGCCAGGCCGATCATGGTGTCGAGCACTTCCTTGACCATCTCGGGGTCGAGCGCGGAGGTGGGCTCGTCGAACAGCATGATCTTGGGCGACATGCACAGCGCGCGCGCAATGGCCACGCGCTGCTGCTGGCCGCCCGAGAGCTGGCTCGGGTACTTGTTGGCCTGCTCGGGAATGCGCACGCGCGTGAGGTACTTCATGGCCACCTCCTCGGCCTGCGCCTTCGTCATGCCGCGCGAGCGCATCGGCGCGAGCGTGCAGTTCTGCAGGATGGTGAGGTGCGGGAACAGGTTGAACTGCTGGAACACCATGCCGACCTCGGCGCGCACCGCGTCGACGTTCTTGCCGCCGGCCGTGAGGTCGATGCCGTCGACCACGATGCGGCCCTTCTGCACCGTCTCCAGCCGGTTGATGCAGCGGATGAGCGTCGACTTGCCCGAGCCCGAAGGCCCGCAGATCACGATGCGCTCGCCCTGGCGCACCGACAGGTCGATGCCGGTCAACACCTGGAATTCACCGTACCACTTGTTGACCGCTTCCATGCGGATGATCGATTCCGTCGTCATGCCAGGATTCCTTCAGCCTCTTTGAACCGCGGTGCTTACTGCATCTTGGGCAGGTCGGCCTGCAGCCACTTCTGGTACAGCTTGTTCAGCTCGCCGTTGGCGGTGTTCTTCTGCACGAACTCGTTCACGGCCTTGGCCAGCTCTTCCTGGCCGGGGCGCATCGCGATGCCCATCGACTGCTGCACCAGCGTGAACTTGTTTTCGAAGGTGTTGGCAGGCACGCGCTTGGCGATCTGCGCGGCCACGGTCACCGAGCAGCCGATGGCGTCGACCTGGCCCGAGATCAGGGCCTGCATGGCCGATGCATCGTCGTCGAAGCGGCGGATCTCGGTGCCTTCCGGCGCGGCCTTGGTCACGGCCACGTCCTGCGTGGACGCGCGGGCCACGCCCACGCGCAGGCCCTTCAGGTCGCCGGCGGCCTTGATGGGGGCCTTGGTCGCGCCGTACAGCACGATGGTGGCGGCCGCGTAGGGCTGCGAGAACTGCACCTGCTTCGAACGCTCGGGCGTCACGGCCAGCGAGGCCACCAGCAGGTCGACCTTGTTGGTCAGCAGGAAGGGAATGCGGTTCGGGCCCGTGACCGGCACGATGTTGGCCTTCACGCCCCAGTCCTTGGCCAGCAGCTTGGCCACGTCGGCGTCGTAGCCGTCGGGCTGGTTCTTGGCGTCGGTGGTGCCGTAGGGCGGGAAGTCGACCAGCATGCCGATGGTGATCTCGCCCTTCTTCTTGATGTCGGCCACGGACTGTGCCGAGGCGAAGGGTGCGAACACGGTCAGCGCGGCGCCGAGGCCCAGGGCTGCGAGGGCAACGCGGCGGGTGGTGGTACGGGTCATGGAATGTGTCTCCTGAATAAAGAAAGGAACGACGAGAAAGAAGAAACGGAAATCAGCGGGCGAGCGCGCGGGCGCGCTTGCGCTCCATGTGCGCGGCCAGCAGCGACAGCGGCCAGCAGATCGCGAAGTAGATGGCCGCCACCACCGAGAACACGATGAGCGGCTGGAAGGTGGCGTTGTTCACGATCTGCCCGGCGCGCGTGACCTCGACGAAGCCGATGATGGCCGCGAGCGACGTGCCCTTGATGATCTGCACCACGTAGCCCACCGTGGGCGCCAGCGCGATCTTCAGCGCCTGCGGCAGCACCACGTCGCGCATGCGGGCGCCGTACTTGAGGCTCAGCGCCTCGGCCGCTTCCCACTGGCCGCGCGGAATGGCTTCGATGCAGCCGCGCCAGATCTCACCCAGGAAGGCGGCGCTGTTCAGGATGAGCGCCACGCCCGCGGCCACCCACGGGTTGATGTCCAGCCCCAGCACCGGCGCGCCGAAGAACACCAGGAACAGCTGCAGCAGCAGCGGCGTGCCCTGGAAGATCTGGATGAAGGTGGTCGAGATGCCGCGGGCCCAGCGCGACTCCGACGTGCGCATCAGCGCGATGACGAGCCCCAGGATCGCGCCGCCCACGAAGGCGATGGCCGACAGCGCCAGCGTCCACTTGGCCGCTTCGAGGATGAAAAGGAATTCGGGATAGCCGAAGGTACGCATGGTGTCTGCTCCGTCCGTGGTCTCTTACCGGCGGTCCGGGTAGTTGAGCGTGCGCTTGTAGATCAGCTTGAACATCGCCGAGAAGGCGAGTGCCAGCGCCAGGTAGATGCCCGCGACCACGATGTAGATCTCGAAGCTGCGGAAGGTCTGCGACTGCAGGTTGGCGGCCACCGAGGTCAGGTCGTCGGCCGAGATGACCGAGACCACCGCCGAACTCAGCATCAGCAGGATGAACTGGCTGGTGAGCGCCGGGTAGATGGCCTTCAGCGCGGGCTTGATGATCACGAAGCGGAAGATTTCCCAGGGCTTGAGGTTGAGCGCGCGGCCCGCCTCGATCTGGCCCTTGGGAATGGACTCGATGCCCGCGCGGATGATTTCCGTGGCGTAGGCGCCCAGGTTCACCACCATGGCCACCAGCGCGGCCGTTTGCGGCGACCAGCGCAGCCCGATGGCCGGCAGCGCGAAGAAGAAGAAGAACAGCTGCACGAGGAACGGCGTGTTGCGGATCACCTCGATGTAGGCATTGACGATGAAGCGCAGCCAGCCCGGCCCCGAGGTCTTGCCCCAGGCACAGAAGATGGCCACCACCAGGCCCAGCACGGTGGCCACGAGCGACAGCTGGACGGTGATCCAGGTGCCCTTGAGCAGCAGCGGCCAGGCGGCGAAGACGGCGTCGAATTGAAACTGGTAGTTCATGGTGGGCGAGCGCGCAACAGGTGCAGGAAACGCCGGTTGTGCGCCGTGCATGCCTGAAAAGCAATGCTTGCAGCTTATATGAAACCGGTTTCAGACCCTCCTAGGGATTCCCCTAGGTGGTCGTTTTGTCCTACCCGCTGCCTACACTGAGCGATGCTGAACCCACCCGCCGCCACCCTGCCCGCTGAGGCGAACGCGCTCGCTGCCAGCGCCGCTGGCGCCCCTGGAGCCTCTCCCGGCGCGCCCACCGTGCAGCATTTCAGGCAGGCGCTGCTCTGGCCCCTGCGGCTGATGCCCGCCGCCGACGCCAAGCCCGCCCACCACGGGCCATGGCACGTGCTGCGCGAGATGGGCGAGGCCTCGCCCTGGCGCGAGGAGGTCGACGAATACACCGGCGACAGCAGCCGCTTCCACGAGCGGCACTACAACGAGTTCGTGAGCTTCCTGCCTTACGTGCAGCGCTTCCTGTACGGCGAGGGGCGCGCGCGCGGCGCGACCGACAGTGCCGGCGCCGACGGCGATTCGCCCATGCGCATCTTCCGCCGCCACGACGTGGCCGCGGTGCGCCTGGTCGCGCAGCCGGGCGACGCGCCGGTCACGCTGCAGGTGATCCACTGCGACCTGTACTTCTTCTTCGACATCGACGTGGTGCTGCTCAACCTGGAGGTCGGCGCCGACCACCTGAGCCTCGCGCAGGCGCAGGACATCCTGTACCGCTTCGGGCGCGCGTACCCTTCCGGCTGGGAGCCCGACGGCTCGGCGCTGCATTGCATGGCCAGCGTCGAATGGCTGGCCGCCGACGGCCGGGTGCTCGCGAGCTCCGACGCGCAGCAGCGCGAGGCCTTCCTGTCGCACGTGGCCCAGCACCGCGCGCCGCGCATCTCGTCGCACTGGGCCTACCTGATGCAGCCGCTGGTGACCGACTACTCCGACGAGCCCGGCGCGCTGCGCTACCGGCAGATCGAGTACTACCGCATGCCCGTCATGGCCTACCTGTCGCTGGACGACCCGCGCCGCCTCACGCGCGACGACTTCGTGCGGCTCGCGCTGGTCACCGGCGCGGGCGCCACCGACGCCCACCTGCCCTATGCCGACCACCACCTCGCCGACTTCGAGCACAAGTACTGCTACGACCGCTTCTGGGTGAACGCGGGCGCGGCGCCCAACACGCGCTACCTGTGCAACGGCCATGCGCTGGTGGTGGTGGGCGATGCGCGCTCGGAGTTCTTCTGCTGCCGCGACCGCGGCGTGCTCGCGCAGTTCAGGCACCAGCACTTCCTGCTGTTTCTGATCGCGCACTTCCAGAAGGCCTCGCTGCTGATGTTCTCCGACCAGCTGGTGGAGGCGCTGAAGCGGCTGGACATCCGCAGCACGCCGAGCGTGAAGCTGTTCAAGCGCGCCATCCGCGCGAGCTTCGAGCGCTTCCTGCGCTTCACGCACCGCTACTGGTTCCACGAGATCTCCGAGCAGGCGCAGGTGCGCGCGCTCTCGCACATGTGCGCCACCCACCTCGGGCTCGACCCGCTGTACGACGAGGTCAAGGCGCGCATCGCCGACATGAACACCTACCTCGACGCCGACAGCCTGCGCCGCCAGGCCAGCACCGTCGTGCGGCTCACGGTGGTCACGCTGTTCGGGCTCATCGGCACCATCACCACCGGCTTCCTGGGCATGAACCTGCTGGCTGAGGCCGACGCGCCGCTGTGGCGCAAGGCGGTCTGGTTCGGCGTGGTGTTCGTGGCGACCACCTGGCTCACCATCTACACGATGGTGAAGTCGCAGCGGCTGTCGGATTTCATCGACGCGCTGTCGAACGACAAGCTGGGTTTCCGCGGCAAGATGGCCGCGCTGGCGCGGGTGTGGCGGCCGGGCGCCGATTGACCGGACGGCAGAATCGCGCGATGCGCATCGCCATCGTCTCGGACATTCACGGCAACCTTCCGGCCCTCGAGGCCGTGGTCGAGGACATCGCCCGCCGCGGCGCCGACCTGGTCGTCAACCTGGGCGACAGCGTGTCCGGCCCGTTGATGCCGCTGGAGACCGCGCGGTTCCTCATGGCGCAGGACTGGGTGCACCTGGCCGGCAACCACGAACGCCAGCTGCTGACGCTGGGCCCGGGCCGATGGGGGCCTTCGGACGAATTCGCGCACGCCCGCCTGGGCCCGAAGGAGTTCGAATGGCTGGCGTCGCTCGAGCCGAGCCTGCGCCTGAGCCCCGAAGTCATGCTGTGCCATGGCACGCCGAGCAGCGACGTCGCGTACTTTCTCGAGACGGTCGAACCGTCGCTGTTCCGTGCGGCCACGCTGGCGGAGATCGACGCGCGCCTCGGCCAGGTCGGTGCGCCACTGGTCGCATGCGGGCACACGCATGTGCCGCGCGCGGTTCGCGCCTCCAGCGGCCAGCTCATCGTCAACCCGGGCAGCGTGGGCCTGCCGGCGTACGACGACATCCATCCGTTCCCGCATGCCGTGCAGACGGGTTCGCCGGACGCGCGCTACGCCATTGCCGAACAGCGGGACGGCGCATGGACCTGCGCGCTGCTGTCGGTGCCCTACGACCATCGGCCCATGGCCGCGCTGGCGCTCTCGCGCCAGCGGCCCGACTGGGCCAGCGCGCTGCGCACCGGCTACCTGCCGCGATAGCAGCTTCGGCTTCGGCTTCGGCTTCGGCTACGCCTACCCCTGCGCCAGCAACTGCTTGGCGATCATGTTCCGGTGGATCTCCGACGCGCCTTCGTAGATGCGCAGCACCCGCAGATCGCGGTACACGCGCTCGACGATGGTGCCGCGGCAGTAGCCCGAGCCGCCGAAGATCTGCAGCGCCTTGTCGGCGATGCGGCAGGCCGCCTCGGTGCAGATCACCTTCACCATCGACGCCTTCATGCGCGCGTCTTCGCCGCGCGCGGCGCGCCACACCGCCTCGAACAGCACCATGCGCGCGGCATGCAGGTCCATCGCCATGTCCGCGATCATGTGCTGGATGGCCTGGTGCTCGCCCAGTGTCTGGCCGAAGGTGACGCGCGTCTTCGCATGCTCGATGGTTTCGTCGAGCGCGATCTGCGCGGGGCCCAGCGCCTGGCAGCCGACGTTGAGCCGGCCTTCGTTCAGCCCCGACATCGCATACGACAGGCCGCGGCCCTCCTCGCCCAGCAGGTTCTCCACGGGAATGCGGCAGTCGGTGAAAGAGATCTCGCACAGGCTGTCGTCCATCCAGCCCATGGTCGCCATGGTGCGCGTCACCTTGAAGCCGGGCGTGGTGGTGTCGAGCAGGAAGGCCGAGATGCCGCGCTTGCCGGCCGAGCGGTCGGTGGAGGCGAGCACGGTGATCGAGTGCGCGTGGTTGGCGTTCGAGATGAAGGTCTTCACGCCGTTCAGCACGTAGTGGTCGCCCTCGCGCGTCGCCGACGTGAGCATGCGCGCCGCGTCCGAGCCCGCATGCGGCTCGGTGATGGCGATGCAGTTGCGCGAGCGGCCCGAGGCGATCTCTGGCAGCCACTTCTTCTTGATCGCCTCCGAGCCGTGGTCCACGATGATGTGCACGCCCGGCCCGAGCGCCGAGCGCACGAAGGGCCAGAACTGCGGCGGCAGGCGCGCGAGCTCCAGCTGCACCGCCACGCTGGTGAGGTGGTCCATCGGCATGCCGCCCCAGGCCTCGGGAATGGCCATGCCGTAGAAGCCCATTTCGCGCAGCGTGGTCTCCACCTGCTCGGGCACCTCGCCGGTTTCATGGAAGCGCGGCTCCAGCTTGAGCAACGCGTCGACCGCATTGCGCGTGGCCACCCGCATTTCTTCGGCGTCGGGGGGCAGATCGAAATTCATGGCATCTCCTTGGGTTGACTGTGGTGGGCCGGCAGCGGCTACAGAAGCTCGGCCCGGCCGTGCGTGAGCACGAGCACGTCGCGCTCGAGCGCGCGCAGGCGAAACGCCACTCCGGTGCCGTCGCGCCAGCTTTCGAGCCGCAGCGTTTCGCCGGGGTAGACCGGCGCCGAGAAGCGCGCGCGCATGGCGCGCAGCCGCGCGGGGTCCGAATCGGCATACGCCGCCAGCAGGCCGCGACCAGCCATGCCCCAGGTCGCGAGGCCGTGCAGGATGGGGCGCGCAAAGCCCACCTTGGCGGCGAACGCGGGCTCGGCGTGCAGCGGGTTCATGTCACCCGACAGGCGGTACAGCAGCGCCTGGTCGGGTCGCGTCGGCAGGTCGAGGGTGAGCTGGGGTGCGGCATCGGCCGCCGGGTGTTCGGCAGGTAGCGCCGGCGCGGGCTCGTCGCACTGGCCGTCGGCCGCAGAGAACCCGCCGTCGCCGCGCAGGAAGTACACGCTCTCGACCGTGGCCAGCGCCCGGCCGTCGCCGTCGACGAGTTCCTTCTCGGCATGCAGGATCGCCCCCTTGCCTGCGCCCTTGTCGACCAGCCGCGTGACGCGCGTGCGGCCGACGACCGTGCCCGACGGCGGCAGCGGCGCATGCAGGCGCACCGCCTGCTCGCCGTGCACGAGCTTCATGAAGTCGATGCCGATCTCCTTGCGCTCGCGCATCCAGAAGCCGGGCGAGGCCAGCACGGCGGCCATGGTGGGCAGCGCCGCGAGTTCCTTCTCGTAGACGAAGCGCAGCTGCTTCTCGTCGAGCGGGTCGGCGCCCAGGCCGAGCCCGAGGGCGTAGAGCATCGTGTCCCTGGGCGTGTAGGCGTGGCGCACGTCGCCCGATTGCCAGTCGCGTGCCTTGCGGTAGTCGATCATGGGTGTGGCTGTGTTGTCGGTGTTGACGGTGTTGACGGTCTTGACCGTGTCGACCGTGTTGAACTCAAGAAGACGCCGCCGGCCAGCGGAACTGCGCCGGCTCGCGCGCGGCGAAACGCCGCACCGCCTCTTTCGCGTAGTCGCTGCCCGAGGCCAGCGCCTGGCCGTCGGCTTCCACCTCGAGCAGCGTCTGCAGGTCGTTGGCGAGCGAGTCGCGCAGCGCGCGCTTCGACAGCCCCATGGCCACCGGCGACGCGCCGGCAAAGCTGCGCGCAATGGCCTGGGCGCGCGGCAGCAACGCCTGAACGGGCAGCACTTCCATCGCGATGCCCAGGCGCAGCGCCTCGGCCGCATCGACCTCGCGCGCCGAGAAGATCAGCTCCTTCGCGCGCTGCAGACCGACCACGCGCGGCAGCGTGTAGTGCGCGGCCATGTCCGGAATGAGGCCGATGCGCTGGAACACCATGCACAGCCGCGCGCGTTCGCTCAGCAGCACGATGTCGCACATCAGCGCGATGCTGAAGCCCGCGCCGAAGGCCACGCCGTCCACTGCGGCGATGACGGGAATGTCGAGCGCCATCAGCTCGGTGCAGATGCGCGAGTAGCGCGCCATGCCGTCGCGGCGCTGCTCGGCCGTGCGTGGCCCGCCCTGGCCCATGGCCTTGACGTCGCCGCCCGCGCAGAACGCACCGCCCGCACCCGCAATGACCAGCGCGCGCACCGACGCGTCCATGCGCAGCGCGGCCAGTTGCTCGCCGAGCTCGTCGGCCATGGCCGGGTCGAGCGCGTTCTTCGCCTCGGGGCGGTTCAGCGTCAGCAGGGCCACGCCGTCGTCGACGCGAAAGTCGATCGTCTTCATGGCGCGGGCTCCTCCAGCACCGAGATGGGCGTGCCGTCGACCATCACGTCGCAGTACTCCGACATGCCGAGCACGCGGCGCCCTTCGCAGCTGTACTCGGTGATGCCTTCGGTGATGCGGGTGTACGAGCTCTCTTCACCCGCACCGCCCGCGCGTTTGTGCCGCAACGGCACCAGCGCGCCGACCTTGCCCTGCAGCGTGTAGCTGCGCTCGGCCGTGCGCACGTGCGCGGTGAAGCTGCGCGGAAAGTAGCGCTCGTCGTAGACCGTGACGATGCGCCCGTCGATCACCGGCTCGTGGCGCCCGTTGCGCAGCACGTTGCCGCTCACGTGGTGGGCCTGCCCCTTGTGGTCTTTCCGGCCCTTGACCGACAGCAGCACGCCGAAGTCTCGCCCGAAGGTCACGGGCAGCCACTTGTACCAATGGAAGCTGTGCCAGTGGCGCGGCCCCCACGACTTGTCGCGGTAGCCGGTGCCGTCGATGTCGAAGCGCTGGCCGTCCACCGCGATGTGGCCGCGCACCGCCATGCTCTGCTCGGTGTGGCCGCGGTACACGGCGCTCGCGGGGTCGAGTACCAGGCGGCTGCCGTCGGGCGCGACGATCTCGCCGCCATGCATGGGCGACACGCCCTCGAAGTCGAGCGCGATCGATGCCGGCCGCTTGGGGTAGCGCTTGAAGGCGCTGCTCGGGTCGGCCATGGCGTGCGGGTCGTCCATCAGCAGCAGTTCGCCCTCGTACGTCGCGCGCAGCCGCTTGAAGGGCTCGATCACCTCGAAGCGCAGGCCGCCGGCGTCCATGGCGTCGTTGTTCGCAATGTGCGGACGGGCATGCATGAAGCCGACGCGGCCGTCGGGCAGGTAGACGCAGCACGTCATCTCCGCGTGCCCTTCGTGCGGCCGGTTGCCCAGCCGCATCCACGCGCCGATGCCGCGCGCGGTGTCGAACGCGTTGAAGTACATGCTCTCGTTGTAGTTGGCGGCGTCTTCGGGCACGTGGGTGTACTCGTCCCTCGGGTCGAGGCGCAGCGTGCTGCCGGGCGGCATGTACATGGCCGCTCGCTCAGAGGCTGATGTGGAAGCCGCCGTTCACGCCCAGGTGCTGGCCCGTGATGTACGAGGCCGCGTCGGACATCAGGAAGCACACCGTCTTCACCACTTCCTGTGGTGTCGACCAGCGGCCCAGCGGAATCTGCGCCAGCATGCCGTCGCGGAATTTCTCGCCGCGCACCACCTCGGTCATGGGCGTCTCCACCACGCCGAAGCAGATGGAGTTGGTGCGGATGTTGTAGCGGCCCCATTCGCGCGCGGCCGTCATCGTCACGCCCAGCATGCCGGCCTTGGCGGCCGCGTAGTTGACCTGGCCGATGGAGCCCTTGCGGCCCGCGTCCGACGAGATGTTGACGATGGCGCCGCCGGTCGTGTCGCCCGCTTTCGCGCGCGCCACCATGTGGCGGCCCACGGCCTGCAGCCAGTAGAAGGTGCCGGTGAGGTGCACGTCGATCACCTCCTGCCACTGCGTGGGCGTCATCTTCTCGATCATGGCGGGGCGCGTGATGCCCGCGTTGTTGACCAGCCCGTGCACGCCGCCGAAGCGCTTCACGGCCTCCTCCACTGCGCTGGCGGCCAGCGCCGCGTCGGTCACGCTGCCGACCACCTGCTGCACGCGCGCGGCGGGCAGCTCGGCCATCGCGGCCTCGAGCGTGTCGGGGTTCAGGTCGAGCGCGACCACGTTGCCGCCGAGTTCGATCACCAGCTCGGCGGTCGCCTTGCCGATGCCCTGCCCCGCACCGGTGACGACGATGGTGCGGCCTTCGAGAGTGACGAGATTCTGCATGGGTTGCCCAGTTGAATTTAGTTTGGTTGAACCAATGATAGATGGCTTGCGCGAACCGATCAAGCGCGATCGATCTCGATCAGGCCGCGGCGCGCAGCGCCTTCGCGCGCTCGGCCTCCTGCAGCTGGCGCCAGGCGATCTTTCCGGTGGCGGTCTTGGGCAGCTCGGCCACGAACTCCACCAGCCGCGGGTACTTGTAGGCGGCCATCTTCTGCTTCGCCCATTCGACGATGTCGGCCTCGCGCACCCGCGCGCCCTGCCCTTCGCGCAGCACCACCACGGCCTTGACCGTCTCGCCGCGGTAGGCGTCGACGGCCGCGATCACGCAGGCCTCGGCGATGGCCGGGTGCTCGTGCAGCATCGCCTCGACCTCGGCCGGCCACACCTTGAAGCCCGAGGCGTTGACCATGCGCTTGAGCCGGTCGACGATGAAGAAGTAGCCCTCCTCGTCGCGCCGTCCCAGGTCGCCGCTGCGCACGAAGCGCTTGCCGTCCAGCAGCAGCGTGGCGTTGCGCGTGGCCTCTTCGTTGCGCCAGTAGCCCGTGAAGACCTGCGGCCCGGCCATCACGATCTCGCCCACCTCGCCGGGCGGCAGCTCGGCCGATGTGTCGGGGTCGATCACGCGCAGGTCGGTGTTGAACAGCGGCACGCCCAGGCACTGGCGCTTGAACGCGGCCGGCGGGTTGCCCGACACGTGCGCGGTCTCCGAGAGGCCGTAGCCCTCGAGAAAATCGAGCCCGGTCAGCGCCTTCAACCGTTCGCCCACCGCCTCGGGCATGCCGGCGCCGCCGCCGCCGATGCGCCGCACCGAGCGCAGGTCGTATTCCGCCAGCCGCGGGCTCGCGAGAAAGTCGATCACCATGGTCGGCATCGCCGTCCAGTGGCTCACTTGGTGGCGCGCGATGAGGGCGGCCGCCTCGTCGCGGTTCCAGCGCTTCATGAGCACCAGCGTGCCGCCGCCGTAGATGGGCGCGTTCAGCAGGTTCTGCATGCCGGTGATGTGGAAGTAAGGCAGCGCCACCAGCTGCACCGAGTGCGGCACCAGCCCCATCCAGTGCGCGACGATCACCGTGCTGGCCGTGAGCGTGCGGTGCGTGTGCATGCAGCCCTTGGGCGCGCCGGTGGAGCCCGAGCTGTAGAGGATGAGCGCGAGCGCATCGGGCAGGTGCTCCAGCGGCGCGAGCGGGACCGGCGCCGCGGCCAGCACGCGGCGCAGGCCGATGGTGCGTGCGGGGTTCCCGAGATTCCCCGCGCCTTCCGCGACGGTGTCGGCTGGCACATCCGCCGGCCCGGGGCTGCCCACGATGATCACGCGCCGCAGCTGCTGGGCCGCGGGCACGGCCAGCAGCTCGGCCACGTTGTCGGAGCCGCAGAAGGCCGCCACCGCGCCGGTGTCGCTCAGGTAGTGCGGCAGCTCGTCGCGCTTGTTCATCGGATTCACCGGCACCACCACGGCGTTGATGCGCAGCACGGCGTAGTAGGCGGCAACCCAGCCGCGCCCGTTCTGCAGGCAGATGAGCACGCGGTCGCCGCGCTGCACGCCGAGCTCGTTCTGCAGGAAGGCCGCGATGCGTTCCACCTGCTCGACCAGCTCGGCGTAGGCCAGGCTGCCGAAGTCGTCGACCAGCACCGCGCGCCGCGGCGAGCGCATGGCCGACACCAGCAGGTTGGCGCACAGGTTGGTGGGCGGAATGTCGATGTCGCGCGGCAGGCCGCGCGGCCAGGTGCTCAGTTCATGCGGGGTCACGCTTGTCGTCCTTCGTTCTTTGTGTTCTCTGGTCTTCGCTGGCGTTCTGCTTCACGCCCCGGCCTGGCCGCAACGGCAATTTGCCGTCTTGCATTGTTTTGGTTGAACCAATGATAATGACGGCGGCAATCCACTGTCAACATGGAGCAAACCGAATGAGCATTCAACGGCGGGCCTGCATCGCAGGCGCTTTCGAACACCCCACGCGCAAGGCGCCCGACAAGACGGTGGCGCAGCTGCACGCCGAGTGCGCGCGCGGCGCGCTGGCCGATGCCGGCCTGTCCCTTCAGGACGTCGACGGCTACTTCTGCGCCGGCGACGCGCCCGGCCTCGGGCCGCTGAGCATGGTCGACTACCTGGGCCTGAAGGTGCGCCACGTCGACACCACCGACACCGGCGGCTCGGCCTACCTGGTGCAGGTGTCGCATGCCGCGCAGGCCATTGCGGCAGGCAAGTGCAACGTGGCGCTCATCACGCTGGCGGGCCGGCCGCGCAGCGAGGCTGCCGGCATCGGCACCGGGCCGCGCAACGTGACCGCGGCCACGCCCGACGTGCCCTGGGAAATGCCCTACGCGCCGGTCACCGTGAACATGTATGCGCTGGCCGCGGCGCGCCACATGCACGAGTTCGGTACCACCAGCGAGCAGCTCGCCTGGATCAAGGTGGCCGCCGCCGCGCACGCGCAGCACAACCCGAACGCGATGCTGCGCGAGCCGGTCACGGTGGAAGAGGTGCTGGCCTCGCCCCTGATTTCCGACCCGCTGCACAAGCTCGACTGCTGCGTGGTGAGCGACGGCGGCGGCGCGCTGCTGGTGGTGCGGCCCGAGATCGCGCGCGCGCTCAAGCGGCCTGTGGTCAACGTGCTCGGCGCGGGCGAAACGGTGAAGGGCCAGGCCAACGGGCAGGTCGACCTCACGTACTCCGGCGCGGCCGTGTCGGGGCCGATCGCCTTCGCCGAGGCGGGCGTGACGCCGGCGGACATCCAGTACGCCTCGGTCTACGACAGCTTCACCATCACCGTGCTCATGCAGCTCGAGGACCTGGGCTTCTGCAAGAAGGGCGAAGGCGGCAGGTTCGTGATGGACGGCAACCTGATCTCCGGCATCGGCAAGCTGCCGTTCAACACCGACGGCGGCGGCCTGTGCAACAACCATCCGGCCAACCGCGGCGGCATCACCAAGGTGATCGAGGCGGTGCGCCAGCTGCGCGGCGAAGCGCACCCGAAGGTGCAGGTGCCCAACTGCGGCCTGGCCCTCGCGCAAGGCACCGGCGGGCTGCTGGGCTCGCGCCACGGCAGCGCCACCCTGATCATGGAGAGGAACTGAAATGACCACGATGTACCAAGAGCGCGCGCTGGGCGCACCGATCGTCGACGCCGCCACCGAGCCTTACTGGAACGCGGCGAAGGAAGGCACGCTGCGCATCAAGCGCTGCACCGCCTGCGCCAGGCTGCACTGGTACCCGCGCGCGCTGTGCCCCTACTGCCTGGGCGACACCGAATGGGTCGATGCCTCGGGCATGGGCACCGTCTACAGCGTGAGCGTCACGCGCCGCGCGGGGCCCATTCCCTACGCCATTGCCTACGTGACGCTCGACGAAGGCGTGACCATGCTCACCAACATCGTCGACTGCGACCTCGACGCGGTGCGCATCGGCGACCGGGTGAAGGTGTGCTTCAAGCCGGCCGAAGGCGGCTTCGCGGTGCCGATGTTCGCGCCGCTTGCAGCGCCGGTTACTCCGACTTGATGTTCGCCTCGCGGATCACCGAGGTCCACGTGGCGTACTCCTCGGTGATGCGCGCGCCCAGTTGCTCGGGCGTGCTGCCGGTGGCATCGGCGCCGGCGGTCTCGAACTTCTCCTTCACCTCGGGCAGCGCGAGCGCCTTGACGATGGCCTCGTTGAGCTTCGCGACCACGTCGCGCGGCGTGCCGGCCGGTGCGAACAGGCCGAACCACACCTCGGGGTTGAAGCCCGGCAGCGTGTTGGCGATGGGCGCCGCGCCGGGCGCCAGCGGCGAAGCCTGCAGCGAGCTCACGCCCAGCAGGCGCACCTTGCCGTCCTTGATGAAGGCGTTCATCTGCGACGAGCTGGTGCTCAGCAGCACCTTCGACTCGCCCGTGAGGATCGCCTGCGTGGTCGGCGCCTGTCCCTTGTAGGGAATGTGCGTCATCTCGATGCCGGCGCGGCGGCTGAAGAGCTCGGTGGCCAGGTGGCCGAAGGACGCGGGCCCGGCGGTCGCGAAGTCGAGCTTGCGCGGGTTGGCCTTGGCGTAGTCGATCAGTTCCTTGACCGACTTCGCGGGCACCGTCGGGTTGACCACCAGGATCATCGGCTGCAGCGACACCAGCGAGACGGGCGCGAAGTCTTTCAGGGGCGCGTAGTCGGCGTCCTTGGAGACCTGCGGCGAGATCACCAGCCCGTTGTTGGGGAACAGCAGCGTGTAGCCGTTGGCCGGCGCCTTCGCCACGAACTTGGTGCCGAGCACGGCCGACGCGCCAGCCTTGTTCTCGATGATGACGGGCTGCTTCAGGAAGCGCTGCATCGGCTCCTGCAGCACGCGCGCGAGCACGTCGGTGGTGCCGCCCGGCGGGTACGGCACGATGATGGTGATCGGCTTGTTCGGAAAGTCCGACGGCTGGGCAATGCCGGCCTGCGGCAGCGCCAGTGCGCCGGCCGCGAGCAGCGCGGCGCACAGCGACCTCGCCTTCAGTTTCACGAGGCGCTTCAACCTGCTTGTCATGTCTTGTCTCCTTCGTTGTTCGAACCGCGGGACCGGGGGCTTCAGCCGTTCACATGCAGCGTGCGGCTTTCTCTCAGTGCGTCGATGCGTTCCGCGCTCAGGCCCAGCAGCTCGCCGAGCAGCGCGGGGCCGTCGCCGCCCAGCGCCGGCACGCCGCCGCGCGCATGGGCGGCCGTGCGGCTGAAGCGAAAGGCCGGGTTGGGCACCTGGAACGCGCCCGAGCCGTCGTCGATGGTCTGGAAGGCCTGGCGCTCGACCAGCGGCGGCAGTTGCATCGCCTCGCGCACGGTGAAGTAGCGCGAGCACGGTACGCCCGCGGCATTCATCTCGGCCTCGCATTCGGCGGCGGTGCGCGAGGCGGCCCAGTCGTCGAGCAGCTGCATCAGCTCGCCCCAGTGGTGCTCGCGCTCCTGGCTGGTGCGAAAGCGCGCGTCGGTGATCCATTCGGGGTGGCCGGTGCCGCGCGCCAGCGCCTCGAAGTTGTTCTGGCTCACGGGCGCGATCAGCAGGAAGCCGTCCTTCGCCTTGGTCGGGCGGTAGAGCGGGCGGCGCCGCTCGGCCGGGAACTGCGCCTCCTGGCATTCGTAGACCAGCAGGCCCAGCATCGCGTCCATCAGCGACAGGTCGACATGGTCGCCCTCGCCCGTGCGCGCGGCGCGGAACAGCGCGCTCTGGATCGCGCCGAAGGCCAGCGAGCCGCCGAGCACGTCGGCCACGAAGATGCCGTTCTTCAGCGGCCGCTCGACGTCGCCCTCCTGGTAGTCGAGGTTCGCCATGTCGTAGCCGCTGGCCGCGTGCAACACGGGCGCATACGCGCTGCGGCCCGACCATGCGCCCTCCTGCCCGAAGCCGGAGATCGAGCAGTACACCAGCTTGGGGTTCAGCGCGCAGAGCGCCTCGTAGTCGAGGCCGAGCCGCTTCATCACGCCGGGCCGGTAGTTCTCGACCAGCACGTCGCACTGCGCGACCATCTCGCGCACCAGCGCAATGGCATCGGGCTTCTTCAGGTCGAGCGACAGGCTCTTCTTGCCTGCGTTGAGCTGCGCGAAGTAGGTGCTGCGCCCCTCGCGGCGCGGCGGCCGCATGCGGATGTGGTCGCCCTCGGGCGGCTCGACCTTGATGACCTCCGCGCCGAGGTCGGCCATGAGGCGGGTGCAGTACGGGCCCGACATCATGGCCGTGAAGTCGAGGACCCGCACGCCGTCGAGGATGCCCGGCCTGGCCTTGGCCTTGGTGTCGCCGCTGTTGCTGCTGTTGCTGCTGTTGCTGTCGCTGTTCATCTGGCGTCCTTCAGGCGATGTTCGATTCGGACACCGCGAGCGCGGCGAGCCGGCCGCCGCCAAGGGCGTCGAGGTAGTCGGCATGCGTGGCCGCATCGCCGGCGTAGCGTTTCAGGTAGGCGGCAAAGGCTTCCCCGCTGGCGCTGGCCTTCACGTACTCCTTCAGGTGGCGCTCGTCGGCGCGGTAGAGCGAGGGCGACGAGGTCGGGTGCGCGCCGTAGGGCGCCTCCACCACCGCGTCGACCATCACGCCCGGCAGCTTGGTGAGGTGGTTCGAGCGGCGGATGGTGTCGCTCGACACGATGCGGTCGACCGACACGATCACGTGCCGCGAGGCCTGCGCCAGCATCGCGTCGAAGAAGGGCGTGGCCAGGAACTGCACGTTGCCGTGCTCGTCGGCCTGCTGCGCGTGCAGCAGGCACACGTCGGGCTTGATGGCCGCCGCCGCGAGCATCTTGCGTTCGCCGGGCTTCGAAGGCAGGGGCCAGTAGTGCTCGGGCGTGTGGCGCGGCAGGTCGGTGCCCAGGTCGGGAATGGCGGTCCACGGCATGTCGCAGATGCCGGCGCGCAGGCCGCCCGCGATGCCGGGGCCGTCGAGCTCGTACACCTTCAGCGTGCCGGCCTCGGCCTGGCGGCGGAAGTGCGGCGCCAGGCCGAACTGCTCGAAGCTGATGAACACGCAGGCCGTGCTGCGCGCACAGCCCGCGCCTATGAGCATGTCGGGTGCGATGGAGCCGGGCGCGGGCACCAGGTCGAGGTTGCGCGCGCCCTTGCGGATCAGCGCGCGCACCAGCGCCATGGGCTGCGCGTTGAAGATCCAGCCGCCGAGGCCGACCTTGTCGCCGTCTTTCACGACGGACACGGCTTCGTCGAGCGAGACCAGCTTGCTTTTTTGAGTCATGGGTGGAGGCCTGTCAGGGAACGACCGGAAGCCGGTCAGGGGAACTTGCGGCGAAGCGTGCCGCGCGTGTCGACACGGGTGCGAAGAAGGTGCAGCTCTTCGGCGGTGGGCATGGCGGTGACGGGCGGCGTGCCGTCCACGCGCATCTCGAAGCCGGTGGCCGCGTGGATCTGTTCGAGCGTGACGCCCGGGTGCACCGAGCGCACGCGCATGGCCTTGCTGGCCGGCTCGAAGTCGAACACGCCCAGCGGCGACACCACGAGCTTCGGGCCGCCCGCGGGCAGGCCGGCTTCCTCGCGCGAGTTGCCGCCTTCCATGTGGCCCGGGCCGCAGAGAAAGTCGACGCGCGGCACGAAGGCGCTCCTGTCGTGCCGCGTGAGCGCCACGTAGAAGCGCCTGGCCAGCCCGCAGAGCGCGCTGATGCCCACCGTGCCGGGCCCGCGCACCTTCGGCCGCGCATGGTCGCCGACTACCACGGTGTTGATGTTGCCGAAGCGGTCGACCTGCAGCGCGGAGAGGATCGCGAAGTCGAAGAAGTGGATCTTCCAGTCGATGAAATCGATCATGTTCGGAAGGTCCATCCAGGCTTCGGACGACTCGATGTTGCCCGAGTCGGCGGTCGACAGCAGATGGTCGCGCACCGGGTTGACCATGCCGCCCGGGCCCGAGATCCACCACAGGCGCGGCGCCTGCATCTCGCGCGCCAGGTTGCAGGCGGCGAGCTGGATGTCGGAGTTGGTGCCGATGATGACCTTCTCGCCGTCCTCGAAGTCGCGTGCCAGCAGCACGGCGAGCAGTTCGCCGGTGGAGGGCGCGGAAGGCGCGGAAGGCACGGAAGGCACGGAAGACATCTCGTCGTCGTGCATCGCTTGAGGTATTTTTGGTTGAACCATTGCTAAATGCTAGGAATCAACCACCGCACTGTCAAGCGGGGTTCGCCTTGGGGCGGGCAAAAAAAGACCGCGCGCCTTGCGGCGAGTGGTCTGTGCGTGGCGCGTGCGGCTGCTGCGGAATCAGCGTGCGGTCTTGGGCGCCGTCTTCCCGGCCGTCTTGCCCGCTGTCTTTGCCGCGGCCTTCGCGGCCGGCTTGGCCGCGGGTTTGGCGCGGGTCTTCGCGGCGGCCGGCGCCGCGGGCGCTTCCTCGGCCGCGGCGTCTTCCACCTTCGACAGGTAGCTGCGCTGCAGCCGCTTGAGGATGGATTCCATCTCCGCCACGGCCGCGGCCGCGTCGCGCGCCACCAGGTGCTTCAGGAAACGGCGGCGCGACGGCAGCACGTAGTTGTTGTCGTAGTGGCCCACCTGTCCGATGAACTCGGCCAGCACGTTGAGCACGCCGTTCATCACGATCACCATGATCGGGTTGCCCGTCATGCGCGCAAGGATGCGGTGGAACTCCAGGTTGGTGGCGGCGCGCGCGGGAAAGTCGTCCTTGCGCATGGCCTCTTCGGCCGCGTCGATGTTGTTGCTCAGCGCCTCGATGTCGGCCGGCGTGGCGCGCGCGCAGGCCTCGCGCACCAGGATCGACTCGAGCCAGATGCGCGCCTCTGTCAGCTGCGCCGGCTGGATGGCGCCCATGTGGTACATGTCCATCAGGCCGGTGGCAATGGCGTCGCCGCTGCGCCCGCTGATGAAGGCGCCGCCGGTCGCGCCCTTCTGCAGGCGGATGAGCCCGGCGTGCTCCAGCGAGCGCAGCGCCTCGCGCAGCGTGTTGCGCGACACGCCGAACTGCTCGGACAGCGCGCGCTCCGACGGCAGGCGCGTGCCCACCTTGAGCCGACCCTGCGCGAGTTCGGTGCGGATCTGCTGGGCGATTTCCTCGAAGGCGCGCGCGGAACGGATGGCCTGGAACTTGGCGGCCGGCGCCGCGGGGGTGTCTGCCGGTGTGAGCTGCGGTTCTTTGGCGGTCATCGGAATCTCCCGGAAAAATGAAAAGTTGGACCTTTGAGCCAATGATAAATGGCACGGTCCGGGCCGGGAGGCGATGCGGGCCCGGCAACGGGCCGGGGCGCGAGCTGACGCTCGACTTCTAGCGCCCCGCCTTCTTGCGCTCCATGTCTTCCAGCAGCAGGTGCAGCGCGGTCAGGTGCTTGGCGAGCGCCGCGCTGGCCTTGTCCGCGTCGCGCTCGCGCATGAGCCGCAGCACCTTGCGGCGCACCTGCACCACGTTGCTGTGCGGCGTCTGCAGCTGCGCGATGAGGCCGCGCAATATCTCGGAGAGCGCGTCGATCAGCATCACGATCACCTCGTTGTGCGTCGCGCGGCCGATGAGCCGGTAGAACTCGGTGATGAGCCCGCTGTCGCGCACCGGCTTGCCCTGCTTCACCAGCTCGGCAAAGCGGTCGATGTCGGCCTCGATGGCGGCAAAGTCTTCTTCGGTGGCGCGCTCGCAGGCCAGCTTGATGGCCAGCCCGCACAGCAGGATGCGCGCCTCGGTCACGTCCGACACCGGCACCTGGTTGAGCGCCACCATGTCGCGCACCGCCTGCGTGATGCCCTCGGGGTGCGACTGCTTGATGTAGAAGCCGCCGTTGATGCCGGTCAGCGCCTCCACCATGCCCGCCATCTCCAGGCTGCGCAGCGCCTCGCGCACGCCGCTGCGGCTCACGCCGAACTGCTCCGACAGCTCCTTCTCGCTGGGCAGCCGGTCGCCCGCGGCCAGCAGGCCGTCGGCCACCTGCTGGCGGATCTGGTCGCAGATGGCCTCGAAGGCGCGGCGCATGCGCACGGGCGCAAAGACGGGTGTGGTTTCGGACATGGCTCCTTTCCTCCTTCAGATCACGGTTGGCGGCACGGCCGCCGGGGTCGGCGCCTAGTGTGCCTCCCCCGGGCCGGCCCGATTGACCATTGTCGCCGCATTCGATATGGTTGAACCAATGAAAGCCTAACGATAACTTCCTACACTTCAGGAGACAAGCCGATGAACCCGTCCCGCCGCCACACGCTCGCCACCGGTCTCGGACTGCTGGGCGCAGCCGCCCTGCCGCCGCTCATGGCACCTGCATCCGCCCGGGCCGACCCGGCCTACCCGAACAACGTCGTCAAGTTCATCATTCCCACGCCGGCCGGCGGCGGGCACGACACCATGATGCGGGTCATCGGCCAGAAGCTCACCGAGGCCTGGGGCCAGCCGGCCATCGTGGAATCGAAGGCGGGGGCGAGCGGCGCCATCGCGGCCGCCACGGTGGCCAAGGCGGCGCCCGACGGCTACACGCTGCTGGTGAACTACAGCGCGCTCATCAGCAACCTGGTGCTGCAGCCCACGCAGACCTACAAGCTGTCGGAGCTGGCGCCCATCAGCATGCTGGCGCTCACGCCCATCGCCATCGGGGTGCGCGAGTCGCTGAACGTGAAGACGCTCAAGCAGCTGGTCGATCTTGCGAAGAGCAGGCCGGGCAAGATTTCCTATGGCTCCTACGGCCCCGGCTCGGGCGGCAACTTCGTGGGCGAGCTGCTCAACATGGCCGCGGGCATCGACACCGTGCACGTGCCCTACAAGGGCGAGGCGCCGGCGCTGCAGGACCTGATGGGCGGGCAGATCGACACGGCCGTGGTCTCGCTGGGCGGCGTGTCGCGCTACCCCGGCAAGATCCGCGCGCTGGCGGTGGCCAGCCCGACCCGCTTTCCGCTGTACCCCGACGTGCCCACCTTCGCCGAGGCCGGCTACCCCGAGGTCAACATGCCGGGCTTCGGTGCGCTCTTTGCGCCGGCGGGCACGCCCAAGGCCATCATCGACAAGCTCACGGTGGAGATGGCGCGCATCGTGAAGCTGCCCGACGTGGCGCCCAAGCTGCTCGAGCTGGGCTTCGAACCCGCGGGCTGGGGGCCGCAGAAGCTCTCGGCCTTTCTCGCGGAGCAGCTCGCGCTGACGCAGAAGCTGGTGGCCACGGGGCGCATCAAGCTCTGAGCGCTTCGCGCGGCAAGCGCAGCGAGAGCCGCGAGCGCGACAATCGCGACAAGCGCGCCGGGGGTTGCGCCGATATGATTTGCGCAGCCCGCCGACAGAGCTCCCGCGCTTGAACCACCACAACCCCGCCGCCCCAGCCCTCGCGCCTTCCATCTGGCGTCCGCTCGCGCACCGCCCGTTCCGCGGCCTGTGGACGGCCGGCAGCCTGTTCTTCGTGGGCAACGCCATGCAGAACATGGCGGCCTCGTGGCTGATGATCGAGCTCACGGCCTCGTCCTTCCTGGCGGCGCTGGTGCAGACGGCCTCGTTCCTGCCGATGTTCCTGCTGTCGCTTCCCGCCGGCGTGCTGGCCGACACCACCGACCGCCGCACGCTGATGCTGCGCATCCAGGGCGTGTACGCGGTGGCGGCGCTGGTGCTCACGGGGCTGGCGCTGGCCGGCTGCGTCGGGCCGGGCACGCTGCTGTTCTTCACCTTCCTGCTGGGCGTGTGCACGGCGCTGCAGTCGCCCTCGTGGAACTCGGCCGTGAGCGACGCGGTCGATCGCAAGGAGCTCCCGCAAGCCATCACGCTGGTGTCGATGGCCTTCAACGGCGCGCGTGCCGTGGGGCCGGCGCTGGCGGGGCTGGTGTTCGCGCTGACCGGCGCCAGCGCGGTGTTCGTGATCGCCGTGCTCACGGCCGTTGGCATGAGCTACGCCACGCGCCGCTGGCCGCCGCGCCCGCCGCTGCCCGGCAAGCTGCCGGCCGAGCGGCTGTGGGGCGGCATGCTGAGCGCGCTGCGCTATGCGCGGCATTCGCCGGCCATCTTCGCGCAGCTGATTAGAACCGCTGGCTTCAGCGGGCTGGGCTCGGCGCTGTGGGCGCTGCTGCCCGTCATCGCATCGCAGCGGCTCGACCTGGGCGCGGCGGGCTACGGCCTGCTCATGGCCTGCCTGGGCACGGGCGCGGTGTCGGCCGGCTTCTTCGTCGGGCGCATCCGCTCGCGCTTCGGGCTCGACACGCTGGCCGCGTGCTGCTGCCTGGTCTTTGCCGGCGCGATGCTGGTGGGCGCGCTGTCGACCTGGCGCCCGCTGGTGTACCTGAGCTTCGTGCTCGGCGGCGCGGCGTGGATGACCATGATGTCGACCTTCAACGCCGCCACGCAGACCAGCGCCCCGCCATGGGTGCGGGCGCGCGCCGCGTCGCTGCACACGCTGTGCTCGCTGGGCGCCTTCGCGCTGGGCTCGGCGTTGTGGGGCGCGGTGTCGAGCCTGCTGGGACTGCCGGCGGCGCTGTGCCTTTCGGCCGCGTTCATGGTCGCGAGCGTGGGGCTGGCGCGGCCGTACCCGCTGCGCATGGGCGCCGACGACGAGGTGACGCTGGCCGACCACCGCGACGAACTCTCGCTGCCGACCGAGCCGGAATTCGAGGCCGGCCCCGTGGCGGTCGAGGTGGTCTATTGCATCCGCGAGAGCGATGCGCGGCGCTTTCTCGATGCGGTGCAGCAGCTGGCCGTGCCGCGCCGGCGCGGCGGCGCCACCTTCTGGCGCGTGTACCGTGACCTGGGCGACCCGAGCCGCTATGTCGAGCGCTTCATCGTGACCTCATGGGCCGACTACCTGCGCCAGCGCGCGCGCGCCACGGTGGCGAGCAACGAGCTCGAGGCGAATGCGCGCAGCTACCAGGTGGCCGACGTGGCGGTGGTCACGCGGCACTACCTGGCCGAACGCAGCCCCTGAGCGGCATTGCGTTCAACGCTCAATCGACCCAGCGGCTCGCCTCGCCCACCGCCGCGCGCGCGGTGCGAAAGCGGTTCGCCGGGTGCTCCGGATCTTCGTAGCCGAACGAGATGCCGCACACCACCTGGCGGTCGTCCGGAATGTCGAACCACCGGTGCAGCAGCTTCGCGCGCGAGGCGATGGCCGCCTGCGCGATGCTCGCGACGCCGCGCGCCCGCGCGGCCAGCATGAAGTTGCTGACGTACGCCCCGCAGTCGAGCACGCCGTAGGTGCCCAGCACCGCCTCGGTGGTGACCAGCGCCATGTGCGGCGCGCCGAAGAAGCCGAAGTTCAGCAGCGCCTGCCGCGCCGAGGCCTCGCGGTCGCCGTGCGCGATGCCCACGCTGTCGTACAGCTGGAACCCGCACTCGCGGCGGCGATCGCGGTACACGCCGCGGTACTCGGCCGGCGGCGCGATGTCGAAGGCCTGCTCGGCCGATGCTTCGGGCGTGGTCATGGCCCGGCGCAGCCGCTCGGTGGCGTCCGCGCTGGTCACGGCCACCTGCCAGGGCTGCGAGTTGCACCACGAGGCGGTGCGCTGGGCGGCACGCAGGATGGCGTCGATCACCTCGCGTGGCACGGCCTGCGGCAGGTAGCCGCGGCAGCTGTAGCGGGCGTCGAGCACGGCGTCGAAGGCTGCTGCTGCTTGGGGGTTGTCGGAAGTGGAGGGATTCATGTCGGCTTCAACAAGGGTTGCATGGGTTCGGCACGCGTGCGCAGGAAGCCTTGCGCGGGAGCGATCCAGTCGATGTCTTGCGGCAGTCGCGCGATGCGTGCTGGCGCGCAGCTGCCGCTGAAGAGCGTCTTTTCTTCTTCGAGCAGGAAGCAGCGTTCGCCGGACGCGCGCACGGTGGTGAGCGTGAGGCCGCCGAGGTCGACGAGGTGGGGGGCAGCATCCGCGTCGCTCGTGCCCCCTGCGCCGGTGGCCAGCGTCCACCGGATCTCTCCGGGCGCCGCCGCACGCACCATGGCCAACGCGCCATCGTCCTTCGGCGCGTCGATCAGCGCCCACGCGTTGCCCTCGCCGCCGCCCACCAGGTAGCTGTTGTGCCCGGCCTGCGCGCCGGTCGTCACGCGCAGCACATGCGGCGACAGGCGCACCACCAGGCCGTCTTCCAGCGTGTGGTGGCACTGGCCGTGTCCGTCGGGATCGAGGCGCCCGACTTCCGCGTACGCCGGTTCCCATGGGTTCACCGGATGGCGCCCGGCCTTGCCGTTGGCCACGCGCGGCATGATCATCGGCACCTCGCGCAGCGCCTGCGCGCCGTCGATGCAGGCCTGCGCGGTGTCGAACGCTTGCAGCTGCTCGAGGATGCGGCGCGTGACGTTCATCAGCTTCAGCGCGCGCGCCTCGCTCAGCGCCTCGGCGGGCGTGAGCCACATGCACTCGACCGTCTCGCGCGTGTCGGCGTTCGGCGTCTGCGCCTGCGGTGCGAGGGCGACGAAGAAGCGCGTGTCGAAGCGCCGCGGCATGCCCGGCGGCGTGAGCCAGTGGCTGAAGTAGCGCAGCCGGTCGACCGCCAGCCGCCAGCCGCGCTCGCGGCACATGTGCAGCAGCGCGTCGGAGCCCTGCTCGGCGGAGTGGCGCAGCGCCTCGCGTTCGCTGGCCGGCAACGCATCGAGCGGCACCAGCGCGCCGGCCTCGTCGGACGCGAACAGCAGGCCCGCCTCCTCGAAGCACTCGCGCACGGCGGCCACGTAGTAGTCGAGCCCGTTGGCCGGCACCGCCAGCCGCAGGCTCGCGGCCGCGTCGTCGAGGCCGCAGCAGCTCGCGTGCATGGCGGGGTCGTGCGTGTCGACCGTGCCGCCGGGGAACACGCTGGCGCCGCTGTTCTGGTCGGCCTCTTTCTCCGCCCTGCGCAGCATCAGCACCTCCAGCCCCCTGCCGCTGGCCGCGCCGTCGCGCAGCACGATGAGCGAGGCGGCCGTGCGCACCGGCCGCACGCCAGCTGGCTTTGCACCCGCGTCCGTGCCCGGGTTTGCAGCCTGTGCCGCGGCCGGCAATTTCATACCTTGATTCATCGGCGTATTTGTCGAATCGGACATCTATGGTTGATCCATTCTAAAGGTTATTGGGACGAACGCTTTACACGGCGCCGTGCGCGGTCATAGCATTGGTCCTACCAATCTGGTCATCCAGATTGGACACACCACATTCTGTGTCCGCGCACACCCACGACCCATCAAGGAAAACGCGCCCATGCTCTCCCACGAAGACAACGAAACCCTGGTCCGCGTCGGCCCCGACACCCCCATGGGGCAGCTGATGCGCCTCTACTGGATTCCCTTTCTTCCCAGCCGCGACCTCGTGGCCGACGGCCAGCCGCAGCGCGTGCGCCTGCTGGGCGAAGAGCTGCTGGCGTTTCGCGACACCGAAGGCCGCATCGGCCTCATCGACCATGCCTGCCCGCACCGTGGCGCGCCGCTGGTGTTCGGGCGCAACGAGGACTGCGGCGTGCGCTGCATCTACCACGGCTGGAAGTTTGGCGTGGACGGCCACGTGCTCGACACCCCGGCCGAGCCCGCGCAGAGCCGGCTGAAGGACACCGTGCAGATCAAGAACTACCCCTGCCGCGAGCGCAACGGCATCGCCTGGACCTACATGGGACCCGACCGCGACCACCTGCCGCCGCTGCCCAACCTCGAATGGAACCTGGTGCCCGAGCAGAACGTGTACGTGAGCTTTCGCGTGCAGGAGTGCAACTGGCTGCAGGCGGTGGAAGGCGAGATCGACTCGGCGCACGCGCCCATCCTGCACGGGCGCATCGACCAGCAGGGCGCCATCAGCGACTGGACCGCCAAGAAAGACCTGCGCCCCACCTTCGAGTGCAAGCGCCAGGACTTCGGCATGAGCGTGGCCTCCAAGCGCGTGCTCGACGAGCGCACGCACTACTGGCGCGTGAACCAGTTCCTGCTGCCCTTCTACACGCTGGTGCCGCCGCAGTCGCAGTACCCCGAGCTCAGCGGCCACGCCTGGGTGCCGCTGGACGACCACCACACGCTGTGCATCATGTTCTCGTACCACCCGGTGCAACCGTTCTACGAGAAGACCCGCCAGATCTTCGACAACGGCCACGCCGGCCGCGAGACCGGCCACCCCAGCGTGAACGCCTACGCGCCGCGCCCGGCCACCGAGCCGTACGCGAAGTACTGGACGAAGTTCAACCTGCAGAGCGCGTTCCTCTTCAACTACGACGCGCAGACCAAGACCTGGTTCTCGGGCCTGCCCGGCCTGTGGGTGCAGGACGCGGCCTGCCAGTCGGGCGTGGCGCCGATCTACGACCGCTCCAAGGAGCACCTGGGCATGAGCGACACCGGCATCGCGATGACGCGCCGGCTGTTGCTGGAGACCGTGCGCAACCTTGCCGTGCGCCAGCAGCGCCCGCCGCGCATCGAGGACCCCGACCTGCCGATGGTGCGCGCGGTGTCGCTCACGCTGCCGGCCAGCGCGTCGTGGAACGAGTCGGGCCGCGAGCTGATGACCGCGCGCCTGGGCGCCGATTTCGGCTACACGCCATGAGCATGCCCGCCCCCATCGACCTGCGCCTGCGGCAGATCCGGCTGGAGGCCGAGGGCATCGCGTCGTACGAGTTCGTCTCGGCCAACGACGCGAGCCTGCCCGCCTTCACCGCCGGCGCGCACATCGACCTGCACCTGCCGCACGGCATGGTGCGCAGCTACTCGCTGGTCAACGCGCCCTCCGACGGCGGGCGCTACGTGGTGGCCGTGCAGCACGACGCCGAAGGCCAGGGCGGCTCGGCGTGGATGCACACCGCGCCGCGCGTGGGCGATCGCCTGCGCGCCACGCCGCCGAGCAACGACTTCGCACTGGCGGAAGACGCCGCGCATTCGGTGTTCATCGCGGGCGGCATCGGCATCACGCCCGTCATGTCGATGCTGCGGCGGCTGCGCGAACTCGGCCGGCCGTGGCGGCTGCACTATGCGAGCCGCTCGCCGCGCGAGACCGCGTACGCCGATGCGCTGCGCGCCATGGCGGGCGACGGGCGCGAGGTCGATTTCTGCTTCGGCTCCTCGCGCATCGACCGGCTGGACCTGGCCGGCATCGTGCGCGACGCGGCGCCCGGCACGCACCTGTACTGCTGCGGCCCGGCGCGCATGATCGACGCCTTCATCGCGGCCTGCGCCACGCGGCCCGCGCACACGGTGCACTTCGAGCGCTTCGCCGCCACCAGCGAGGCCGCCACCGAAGGCGGCTACGACGTGGTGCTCCAGCGCAGCGGCCATCGCTTCACCGTCGCGCCCGGCAAGACCATTCTCGACACGCTGCTCGACCACGCCGTGGACGTGCCCTACGCCTGCACCGCCGGCGTGTGCGGCACCTGCCGCACGCAGCTCGTCTCGGGCGAGCCCGACCACCGCGACGACTTCCTGAGCGCCGAGGAAAAGCAGGCCAACGACAGCATCATGATCTGCTGCTCCGGCGCGCGCTCCAAGACGCTGGTGCTCGACCTCTGAGCAAGGACCCGAGGCACGCCATGACCACCACCACCGAAGCGCACGAGGCCGGCAGCGGCCACGGCGCCATCGCCGGCATCCTCGCGTACCTGCGCGACCGCCGCCTGCAGCCCGGCGACCGGCTGCCCTCGGAGCGCGACCTGGCCGAGCGGCTGGGCGTGGGCCGCAACGCGGTGCGCGAGGCGCTGGCGACGCTGGTCACGCTGCGCATCGTCGAGTCGCGGCCCAACTCGGGCATCTACCTGCGGCACGTGGAGCGCGAGGCCAGCTTCGAGGCGCTGGTGATGCTCACCGACATGGGCGGCACGCCCACGCCGGTCGAGGTGGCCGAGACCATGGAAGTGCGCGGCCATCTCGAAGTGCTGGCCGCCGGCCTCGCCTGCCAGCGCCGCACCGACGCCGACCTGGAACGCATGCAGGCCGTGCTGCAGCGCACGCAGGAGGTGCTCGCGCAGAACGGCAACATCGCCGCGGCCGACACCGACTTCCACATCGCGCTGGTCGACGCCACCCACAACTCGGTGCTGGTGCGCGTGCTGCACGCCTTCTACCGCTTCACCGGCCGGCGCCGCGAGGCGATGTTCGAGGACACGGTGCAGGGCACGGCCTCGCTGCGCGACCACCGGCGGCTGTTCGAGCACATCCGCGAACGCGATTCGGCCAAGGCGCAGCTGCTCATCCTGCGGCACATGGACCGCGCGCGCAGCTACTGGTCGACCGTGCTCGGCGACTGAGCGCGCACCACAGATTCACCCACGCATCCACGCATCCCCACAAGACAAAGGAGACAACGCCCCATGAAACCCACGCTCTTCCGCCGCCGCGCGCTGCTGTGCGCCGCCTGCGTCTCGCTCGCGGCGAGCGCGCTGCCCGCCTTCGCGCAAGGCAGCTTCCCCAGCAAGCCGATCCGCATGATCGTTCCCTACGCGGCCGGCGGCAGCACCGACCAGCTCGCGCGCGCCATCCAGCAGTCGATGAGCGAGACGCTGGGCCAGACCGTCATCGTCGAGAACAAGCCCGGCGCGGGCGGCACCATCGGCGTCGACTTCGTGGCCAAGGCGCCGCCCGACGGCTACACGCTGGTGTTCGGCAACACCGGGCCCAACGCGGTGGTCGGGCTCATGCGCAAGGTGCCCTACGACGAGCTGAAGGACCTGCGGCCCGTCTCCACCGTGGCAATCACGCCGATGATCCTCGCGGTGCCGGCCGACAGCCCGGCCAAGACGATGAAGGAGTTCCTCGCGTACGCGAAGAAGAACGGCACGTCGCTGAACATCGGCTCGGTCGGCAACGGTTCGCTGTCGCACCTGTCGGCCGAATATTTCAATGAAGCAGCCGGCCTGCGGCTGCAGCACATTCCGTACAACGGCGGCGCGCCGATGATGACCGCCTTTGCCGGCGGCCAGCTGCAGGCGGCCTTCGTCACCGGGCTCGACGGCGCCACGCTCGTCAACTCCGGCAAGGTGCGCTACCTCGCGGTGGGCACGCTCAAGCCGACCGACACCGTGCCGGGCCTGCCCGCCATTGCCGACGACGTGCCGGGCTTTCGCAGCTCGGCATGGTTCGGCGTGCTCGCGCCGAAGGACACGCCGCCGGACGTGGTCGACAAGCTGCACGCCGCCGTGGCCACCGCCGTGGCCCGCCCCGAGGTGCGCAAGATGTTCGCGGACCGCAACGTGGAGGCGCGCAGCAGCACGCCGCAGGAACTCGAGAAGCTCATTCGCGACGAGATGGCGCAGTGGGGCCCGGTCGTGCGCAAAGCCAACATCCAGATGTGAGAACCCGATTCATGCTCGACAACATCGCAACCGACTTTCCGGAACACACGCCCCGCCCCGCCGGCGCGCCCCAGGCGCTGGCCGGCATCAAGGTGGTCGACTTCACGCACTTCATCGCGGGCCCTTTCGCCACGATGATGCTGGCCGACATGGGCGCCGACGTGCTCAAGATCGAGGCGCCCGGCCGCGGCGACGACTTTCGCCAGTACCCGCCGGTGCACCCCGACCTGGCGCAGGGCGCGCCCTTTCTCTGGTCGAACCGCAACAAGCGCAGCGTGGCGCTCGACCTGAAGACGCCCGAGGGCCTGGAGGTGGCGCGCGCGCTGGCCGCCACCGCCGACGTGGTGGTCGAGAACTTCTCCAGCGGCGTGATGGCGCGCTTCGGGCTCGACTACGAGAGCATCCGCAAGACCAACCCCGAGGTCGTTTACTGCGCGGTGTCGGCCTACGGCCGCGAAGGCGCGTTCGCCGACCGGCTGGGCTTCGACCCCATCGCGCAGGCCGAGAGCGGCTTCGTGTCGATGAACGGCTATGCCGACCGCGAGGGCGTGCGCGCCCTCTCGCCGGTGATGGACATCAGCACCGCGATGATGGCCTGCAACGCCATATTGGGCGCGCTGGTGGCGCGCGAGCGCACGGGCCACGGCCAGTCGATGGAGGTGGCGCTGTTCGACAACGCCGTGCTCATGACGGGCTACGCCACGCTGCAGCACGTGTTCAGCGGCGCCGAGCCCCAGCGGCACGGCAACACCAGCCCCGACACCTGCCCGTCGGGCGTGTTCGAGGCGCAGGACCGCTCCTTCTATATCAACAGCGGCAACAACAAGATCTTCCAGCGGCTGATGGCGCAGGTGGTCGAGCGCCCCGACGTGGCCAACGACCCGGCCTTTGCGACCGGGCGCGACCGCTCGGCGCGGCGCGAGGAGCTGTTCGCGCTGCTGGGCGAAGCCTTTGCGCGGCAGCCGTGGTCGCACTGGCAGGCGCGCATGCGCGCGGCCGGCGTGCCGTGCGGCGAGGTGCGATCGGTGGGCGAGGCCATCCGCTCGCCCGAGGCGCGCGAGCGCCGGCTGGTCACGCGCATTCCGCACCCGGCGGTCGGCTGGGTGCCTAACATGGCGCTGCCCATTCGCTACGGCCGCACGCCCATCGCCGACCCCGTGGCGGCGCCCACCGTGGGACAGCACACGCACGAGGTGCTGCGCGAAGCGCTGGGCTACGACGAGGCACGGCTCGCTTCGCTGGCGCAGGCCGGCGCCTTCGGCCCGCCGGCCACGCGCCACGAAACCGCGGGCGCGCCCGCATGACCATGCGATCGCTCCGTGGCCGGGTGGCGGTCGTCGGCATCGGCGAGACCACCTACTACAAGCACGGCCAGTCGCCCGACGCGGAATTCAAGCTCGCGCTCAAGGCCATCCTCGCGGCCTGCGCGGACGCGGGCCTCGACCCGCGAGAAATCGACGGCTTCGCCTCGTACAGCGACGACCGCAACGACGCCTCGCGGCTGGCCGCGGCGCTGGGCACGCGGCACCTGCGCACCGCCACCATGCAATGGGGCGGCGGCGGCGGCGGGTGCTGCGCGGCGGTGGCCAACGGCGCGGCGGCCATCGCGGCCGGGCTGGCCGATTGCGTGGTGGTGTTCCGCGCGCTGGCGCAAGGGCAGCACGGGCGCTTCGGCCAGGTGGCGGGCATCGACACCGTCTCGGGAGAGAAGGCCTACCTGATGCCCTACGGCGTGCTGTCGCCGCCGCAGCGCTTCGCGATGCGCGTGCGCCGCTTCATGCACGAGCATGGCGTGCAGCAGGAGGCGTTGCGCGCCATCGCGCTGGCCTCCTACCACCACGCGCAGGCCAACCCGCGCGCGGTGATGCACGGCAAGCCGCTGAGCGCCGAAACCTACGACGCCTCGCGCTGGATCGCCGAGCCCTTCCACCTGTACGACTGCTGCATGGAGAACGACGGCGCGGCGGCCATCGTGCTGGTGGCCGCGGAGCGCGCGAAAGACTTCGCGCACAAGCCCGCCTACCTGCTCGGCGCGGCCACCGGTTCGGGCCACCGCACCGGCGCCATCCCGCACAACTCGCCACGCTACGGCAGCGCCAGCTTCGACACCGTGGCGCCCGCGCTCTACGCCATGGCCGGCATTGCGCCGGCCGACGTGGGCGTGGTGCAGAGCTACGAGAACTTCACCGGCGGCGTGGCCATGGCGCTGGCAGAGCACGGCTTCTTCAAGCCCGAGGAGGCGAACGAATTCCTCACGCTCGACAACCTCGTGGCGCCCTCGGGCCGGCTGCCGCTGAACACCAGCGGCGGCAACCTGGCCGAGTGCTACATCCACGGCTTCGAGCTGGTGCTGGAGGCCGTGCGGCAGGTGCGCGGCACCTCGACCAGCCAGGCGAAGCGCAGCGACGTGGCGCTGGTGATCGGCGGGCCGATGGTCACGCCGGTGAGCGACCTGCTGCTGGCATCGGAGAACGTGCTGTGAACGACGCGACGACCACCCACTGCCTTCCGCCGGGCCTGCCGGTTCCGGTGCCCGAGCCCGACGGGCTCTCCGCGCCCTATTGGTCGGGGCTGCGCGAGGGCCGCCTGCGCGTGCAGCATTGCGCCGCGTGCGGCACCTGGCAGTTCGGCCCCGAATGGCTCTGCCATCACTGCCACGCCTTCGACCCCGCCTGGGAAGACGTGGCGCCGCGCGGGCGCATCTACAGCTGGGAGCGCGTATGGCATCCGGCGCATGCCGCGCTCAAGGGGCACGGCGCCTACCTCGTCGTGCTGGTGGAGCTGCCGCACGCCGGCCTCGTGCGGATGGTCGGCAACCTGCTGGGCGACCCGATGCAGGAGGTGCGCATCGGCGCGGAGGTCGAAGGCGTGTACGAACACCACGCCGATGCGCAGCCTCCGTTTTCGTTGCTGCAGTGGCGCCTGCTGGAGGAGAACGCTCGATGAACGGACCGTTGAACGGCCTGAAGGTGGTCGAGTTCGCCGGGCTCGGCCCCGGCCCCTTCGCCTGCATGCTGCTGTCCGACATGGGCGCCGACGTGGTCACCGTCGACCGTCCGGGCCGCAAGCTCGGCGACCGCACCGACATCACCGGGCGCGGGCGCACCGTCGTGCTGGCCGACCTGAAGAACCCGCAGTCGCGCGAAGAGGTTCTGCGGCTGCTCGACAGCGCCGACGTGCTGGTCGAGGGCTTTCGCCCCGGCGTGATGGAACGCCTGGGCCTCGGCCCCGACGCGGTGGCGGCGCGCAACCCGCGCCTGGTCTACGGCCGCATGACCGGCTGGGGCCAGCACGGCCCGCTCGCGCAGGCGGCGGGCCACGACATCAACTACATCGCGCTGACCGGTGCGCTGCACGCCATCGGCCCCGCCGGCGGCGCGCCGGTGCCGCCGCTCAACCTGGTGGGCGACTACGGCGGCGGCAGCCTCTACCTGGTCGTCGGCCTGCTCGCGGCGCTGCACGAGGCGCGGCACTCGGACCGCGGCCAGGTGGTGGATGCGGCCATCACCGACGGCGTGACCTCGCTGATGAGCCTGTTCGCGACCGGCGCGATGCGCGGCACCTTCGCCGAGGCGCGCGGCAGCAATGCGCTGGACGGTGGCGCGCCGTACTACGGCACCTACGAAACGGCGGACGCGCGCCACGTGTGCATCGGCCCGATCGAGCCGCAGTTCTTCGCCGAGCTGTGCGAGCGGCTCTGCGTTGCGCCGGCGCTGCGCGGCGCGCAGCACGACCGCGCGCAGTGGCCGGCGCTGCGCGCCGAACTCGAACGCATCTTCCGCACGCACACCCGCGACGAATGGACCGCGCGGCTCGAAGGCAGCGATGCCTGCTTTGCGCCGGTGCTGGCACTGAGCGAGGCGGCGGCGCATCCGCACCAGCGCGCACGCGAGGCCTTCGTCGAGGTGGACGGCGTGAGGCATCCCGCGCCCGCGCCGCGCTTCTCGCGCACGCCTTCGGCGATCCAGGGGCCCGCGCCGTCGCAGGCCAAGGCGGTGGGGGACGTGCTCGGGCGGTGGGCTTCCATCGCCGGTGCCTGAATCTGTCCAATCCGATGAATCAAAAGGACAACCCTGCCGTTTTTGTTGTGCTCGATAAATCGGGAAGCGGGCATTCAAGCCCGGATCGCCATCCGTATGCGCCGCGATCGAATCCGCCACCCCACGGCAGTCCGCAGAAACCTGTCGTGGTACTCCACCACCGAAGGCGGCCCGGACAGTTGCGCGGCACCCGTACCTGCCTCCCCCGTGCCCTGGAAGAACAGCACATAGCAAACGCCACCGGCCTCGTCCTCGGACGCGGCATCGAAGCTCACGCGGATGTTCGAGCACACGTGCCGCGTGGTCACGTCCGCCGGCCGCGCGGCCAGGAAGCGCGCGATGTCCTCCCGGCCCGCCGACACGTTGCCCATGCGGTCGAGCGCCGCGTTTTCGGTGAACAGGTCGAGCACCTGCTCGTAGCGCCGCGCGTCGAGGTGGTTCGCGAAATCGACGCACAGCCGCGCGCACGCGGCCTCGTCTTCGAGACGGCCAGGGATCGTCATCGCGCGCTCAGCCCAGCATGGAGCCGCGCACGTCCGCCACCGGCAGGTGCGTGGTGCGCAGCAGCAGCGCGGCCACGTTCTCGCCGGCGTCCAGCCGCGCACGCATCTCGTCGGGGTCGAACTCCACGCCGATCGGGTTCACCTCGAAATGCGGGCCGTGCATGAAGGCATTGGCCTCGTCATTGGAGGTGTAGCTGTCGGTCTGGAACTCCATCTGGTTGCCGTCGGGGTCGGCGTAGTACAGCGACACGGTGATGCCGTGGTGCACGCACCAATACGGCGTGACGCCCTTGGCCTTGAGTTCGGCATGCTTGTCGAGCAGCTCGCGCAGCGAGCCGAAGCCGTAGGCCACGTGGTCGACGCCCGGCTGGCCGCGCGGTGCCGCCGCCTCCGACGGGCCCTTCATCAGCCCGAGGTTCAGCAGCGCCACGCGGTGGTGCTCGTCGTCGTAGGTGACGAAGGCGATCACCGGGTTCTGGTACTGCACCTTGGCGCAGAACACGCAGGTGTACCAGGCCAGCATCTGCTCGAAGCGGTATGTGCGGTAGACGATGTGCGCGAACGTGGTGGGGCGGATGCCGGGGCTCATGGTGTCGCCTTCTTTATCGGTAAAACTGACTTTTTTGGCCTGAATCTTCTTTTTATCGATAATATTTGCGCATCCCGCCCCACCCACTCGGTACAAACCCGCCCGCCCATGAGCCAGAATCCGCCGCCGCCCACCGACGACCTGCAAGGCGCCACGCGCGCGAGCATGGTGTTCGAGCGCCTGCGCGAAGACATCCTCGAAGGCCGGCTGGCGCCGGGCGAGAAGCTGCGCATCGAGGCGCTGGAAGCGCGCTACGAGGTGGGCGCGAGCCCCATCCGCGAGGCGCTCAACCGGCTCATCTCGGTGCGGCTGGTCGAGCAGTTCGAGCGCCGGGGTTTTCGCGTGGCGGCGCTGTCGCGCGACGACCTGGTCGATCTGGTGCGCGCGCGGCGGCTGCTCAACGAGGTGGTGGTGCGCGAGTCGTTGCTGCATGGCGACCAGGCCTGGGAAGACGAGGTGGTGCTGGCCTACCACCGCATCTGGCGCTGCCCCATGTCGCTGCCCACCGGCCAGACCAACCGCGAGTGGGAGGTGCTGCATCGCCGCTTCCATGCGTCGCTGATCGCGGCCTGTCCGTCGAAGTGGCTCACCGACTTCCACGAGCTGCTGTTCGACGCGTCCGACCGCTACCGCCGCCTCAATGTGCGCGAGCGCGACCTGGAGCACACGCGCACGGAGCACCGCGAGATCATGGAAGCCGCCGTGAGCCGCAATGCGCCGCTGGCGGTGCAGCGGCTCAACGACTCCATCGACACGCTGCTGTCGCACGCGGACGCGCTCGGCGCCGCACCTTCGGCAACCGCTGCGCGCCCCAGCGCGTAGCGGGCTGCTGCGCTGTGCGACAGCGCAGCCCACAGCCCATCCATCCATCCATCAACCGCCCGTGCGCCCCGGCGGCGTGGCCGTCAGCAGGTTGGCGTCCCGCGCCAGCCGCCACCGGCCGTCCGCCTCCTTGCGCAGCAAGGTGAGCGTGTAGCCCGACCGGTGCACCGGCTCGCCGCCAGCCGGCGTGGCCGTCATGTCGATGCGGTTGCGCATGAAGGCCCACTCGCCCAGCACCTGCAACTCGGCGACTTCGCTCCTGCCTTCGATCCGCACGCCGCGCATGCCTTCGCAGGCCGCGGCAAAGGCCTGCTTGCCGAACGGCGCCTGCCCCGGGACCATGAAGACCGCGTCGTCCGTCATCAAGGCGAGCACGGCCGCGGTGTCGCCGCGCCGGCTCGCGTCCATCCAGTCTTCGACGACCTGCCGTATCGCCTTTTCATCGTTCGTCATCGCGATGTCTCCTTTGCTCCTGCGCGCCTTTGCTTGCTGAAACTCATGTGCCGCCATGGCGCGCCGCCGCATGCGCGGCGCGCCCGCTGGACTCCGCCGACGCCAGCTCGTGCGCCGTCAGCACATAGGCCGGGTTCTGCGTCAGGCGGTCGATGGCCAGGTCGATGAACGCCCGGGCACGCGCCGGCTGGGCGGCGCGGCTGCCGTAGTAGATGAACACGCCCGACCGGTCGGCCACGTGCGCGGTGAGCAAGGGCACCAGCCGTCCGGCGCGGATGTGCGCCGCCGCGGTCACGCTGGTGACGAGGCCGATGGCGTGGCCCGCCAGCACCGCCTCGGTCTCCAGCGCCTCGTCGTTGACGCACAGCGCGGGCACCACCGGGTGCTCGATCACCTCGTCGCCCACGCGCACGTACCAGGGCACGATCTTGCCGGTGCTCGGATGGCGAAAGCCGCTGCAGCGGTGGGCCGCCAGCGCGTTCAGGCTGTCCGGCGCGCCGTGGCGGGCCAGGTACGCCGGGGCCGCGCAAACGATCAGCTGCAGGCCGAACAGCCGGCGCGCGATGACGCCCTCGGCCGGCGACGGCCCCACGCGAAAACCCACGTCGACGCGGTCTTCCACCCAGTTGCCGATGCGGTCGTCGAGCTGCACGTCGGGCTGCACCTCGGGGTAGAGGCGGCAGAACTCGTCGAGCAGCGGCCACAGCACCGGCGCGAAGGTCGAGCGCGGGCCCACGATGCGCAGCGGCCCGGCGATCTCGTCGGTGGCGCGGCGCGCCATGTGCAGCGCGCGCTGCAGGCCCACCAGCGCCGGCTGCGCGGCCTCCAGGAACTGGCGCCCCTCGTCGGTGAGCGACATGCTGCGCGTGGTGCGGTGAAACAAGCGCACACCCAGGTGTTGCTCCAGCTGCGCCAGTGCCTGGCTGGCGGCCTGCGGCGTCATGCCCTGCGCGGCGGCCGCCTGGCGCAGGCTGCCGAGTTCCGCGGTCTTGGCGAAGGTGGCGATGGAACGCAGTTCATTGATCGGCATGCGGCCTCCAGTGTGACGGCCGATTATCAAGAGCAGCTTGCCAGTGCTTCAAGGGCATCGCGTCTAGTTCCGCCTGGGGATGCCGGCCTACATTGGCAGCCGGCCGGATGCGCTCAATATGAATCGCAAGGAGTGACGCGCGACATGCAAACCCACGACGAAATGACACTCTCCCGGCGCGAGCTGCTGCTCGCGGGCGCCGCCTCGGCGGCCGCCACCGCCACGCCGGCGCACGCGGCCACGGCGCCGCCCTCCGGGGCCGGCGCGGCCTCCGCCCGCATGAAGACCTCGATGGAGGTCAACGGCAAGCTGCGCACCCTCACGCTCGACACGCGCACGACGCTGCTGGACGCGCTGCGCGAACACCTGCGCCTGACCGGCACCAAGAAAGGCTGCGACCACGGCCAGTGCGGCGCATGCACCGTGATCCTCGACGGCCGCCGCATCAACGCCTGCCTCACGCTGGCGGTGATGCACGAAGGCGCCAAGGTCACCACCATCGAGGGCCTGGGCACGCCGGGCGCGCTGCACCCGATGCAGGCCGCCTTCGTCAAGCACGACGGCTACCAGTGCGGCTACTGCACGCCGGGGCAGGTGTGCTCGGCCGTCTCGGTGCTCGAGGAAATCCGCGAGGGCATCCCGAGCCACGCCAGCGCCGACCTCACCGCACAGCCGCTGCTGAACGCGGCCGAGCTGCGCGAACGCATGAGCGGCAACATCTGCCGCTGCGGCGCGTACAGCAACATCGTCGACGCCATCACCGAGGTGGCGGGGAGAACGTCATGAGGTCCTTCACCTACGAACGCGTCTCCTCGGCGGCCGACGCCGTGGCGCACGCGGCCCGCGTGCCGGGCGCGCGCTTCATTGCCGGGGGCACCAACCTGCTCGACCTGATGAAGCTGGAGATCGAGACGCCCGCGCACCTGATCGACGTCAACGGCCTGGGCTTCGACCGCATCGAAAGCACCTCCGACGGCGGCCTTCGCGTCGGTGCGCTGGTGCGCAACACCGACCTGGCCGCCGACGCCCGCGTGCGGCGCGACTACGGCCTGCTGTCTCGCGCGCTGCTGGCCGGTGCCTCGGGCCAGCTGCGCAACAAGGCGACCACCGCGGGCAACCTGCTGCAGCGCACGCGCTGCCCGTACTTCTACGACACCCACCAGGCCTGCAACAAGCGCCAGCCGGGCAGCGGCTGCGCGGCCATCGGCGGCTACACGCGCCAGCATGCGGTGGTAGGCACGAGCGAGGCCTGCATCGCCACGCACCCGAGCGACATGGCCGTGGCCATGCGCGCGCTCGACGCCACGGTGGAGACCGTGCGCGCCAACGGCACGCGCCGCACCATCCCGATCGCCGATTTCCACAAGCTGCCCGGCGCCACGCCGCACGTGGAAACAGCGCTGGCGCTCGGCGAGCTGATCACCTCGGTCAGGCTGCCCGCGCCCCTGGGCGGCAGGCACATCTACCGCAAGGTGCGCGACCGGGCCTCGTACGCGTTCGCGCTGGTGTCGGTCGGTGCCATCGTGCAGCGCGACGGCAGCGCCCGCGTGGCGGTGGGCGGCGTCGCGCACAGGCCGTGGCGCATCGAGGCCGCGGAGGCCGAGATGCCGCGCGGCGCCAAGGCCGTGGCCGCCGCGCTGTTCGCCGGCGCCACGCCGACCGCGCAGAACGCCTTCAAGCTGCCGCTGGTCGAGCGCACGCTCGACGCGGTGCTGGCCGAAGCCAGGAGCTGAGCGATGAAGTTCGACACACCCGCCACCACCAACCCCATCGACCAGCTCAAGGTGATCGGCCAGCCGGTGGACCGCATCGACGGCCCGCTCAAGACCACGGGCACCGCGCCCTACGCGTATGAACGCCATGACGTCGCGGCGAACCCGGCGTACGGCTGCATCGTGGGCTCGGGCATTGCGAAGGGGCGAATTCTTTCGTTCGACCTGTCGCGCGCCAAGGCCGCGCCCGGCGTGCTCGCCATCGTCACGCACGAGAACGCGGGCAAGCTGGACAAGGGCCGCTTCAACGCCGCCCGGCTGCTGGGCGGCCCGGTGGTCGAGCACTACCACCAGGCCATTGCGCTGGTGGTGGCCGAGACCTTCGAACAGGCGCGCGCCGCCGCGCAGCTGGTGCAGGTGACGTACGCGCGCACCGAAGGCGCGTTCGGCCTCGCGCACGCCAAGGCCTCGACCGAGCGGCGCACCACCGACCGCGACAACACCGTCGGCGACTTCGCCGGCGCGTTCGCCAAGGCGGAGGTACGGCTGGACGCCACCTACAGCACGCCCGACCATTCGCACGCGATGATGGAGCCGCACGCCACCCTTGCCGCATGGGATGGCGACAGGCTCTCGGTGTGGACCTCGAACCAGATGATCGACTGGACCACCGGCGACCTCGCCAGGACGCTCGGCATGCCCAGGGACAAGGTGCACCTGATGTCGCCGTACATCGGCGGCGGCTTCGGCGGCAAGCTGTTCCTGCGCGCCGACACACTGCTGGCGGCGCTGGGCGCGCGCATTGCGCGGCGGCCGGTGAAGGTCGCGATGCAGCGCCCGCTCATCGCCAACAACACCACGCACCGGCCCGCGACCATCCAGCGCATCCGGATCGGCGCCACGCCGCAGGGAAAGATCACGGCCATCGGCCATGAAAGCTGGTCGGGCAACCTGGCCGACGGCAAGCCGGAGAACGCGGTGCAGCAGACGCGCCTGCTCTACGCGGGCGAGCACCGCCTCACCGGCACGCGCCTGGCGCTGCTCGACCTGCCCGAGGGCAACGCCATGCGCGCGCCGGGCGAGGCGCCGGGGCTGATGGCGCTGGAAGTCGCCATCGACGAGATGGCCGAGCGGCTGGGCATCGACCCGATCGAGTTCCGCGTGCTGAACGACACGCAGGTCGATCCGGCCAATGCCGCGCGGCCTTTCTCGCAGCGCCGCCTCGTCGAATGCATGCGCACCGGGGCCGAGCGCTTCGGCTGGAACCAGCGGGGCGCGAGGCCGGGCCTGGTGCGCGATGGCCGCTGGCTGGTCGGCATCGGCATGGCGGCGGCGTTTCGCAACAACCAGGTCACGAAGTCGGGTGCGCGCGTGGCGCTCGACAGGCTCGGCATGGTCACGGTCGAGACCGACATGACGGACATCGGCACCGGCAGCTACACCATCATTGCGCAGACCGCCGCCGAGATGATGGGCGTGCCGCTGGAGCGCGTGGTGGTGCGCCTGGGCGACTCGCGCTTTCCGGTGTCTTCCGGCTCGGGCGGCCAGTGGGGCGCCAACTGCTCGACGGCCGGCGTCTATGCGGCCTGCACCAAGCTGCGCGACGCCGTGGCACGGCGCGCGGGGCTCGAGCCGGTGGGCGCGGTGTTCTCGGACGGGATGGTGCGCGCGGGCGGGCGCAGCGTGCCGCTCGCGGGCCTGGCGGGGCTGGAGGGAGAAGGCGCCATCGTCGCCGAAGACGTGCTGGAGTTCGGCAACCTCGACAAGCAATACCAGCAGTCCACCTTCGGCGCGCATTTCGTCGAGGTGGGCGTCGATGCGTTCACGGCCGAGATCCGCGTGCGGCGCATGCTCGCGGTGTGCGCCTCGGGGCGCATCCTGAACCCCAAGTCGGCGCGCAGCCAGGTGATCGGCGCGATGACCATGGGCGTGGGCGCCGCGCTGATGGAAGAGCTGGCCGTGGACGAGCGGCTGGGCTTCTTCGTCAACCACGACCTGGCGGGCTACGAGGTGCCGGTGCATGCCGACATTCCGCACCAGGAGGTGATCTTCATGGACGAGACCGACCCGATCTCCTCGCCCATGAAGGCCAAGGGCGTGGGCGAACTCGGCATCTGCGGCGTGGGCGCCGCGGTGGCCAACGCGGTCTACAACGCGACCGGCGTGCGCGTGCGCGACTACCCGATCACGCTGGACAAGCTCATCGCGCGCATGCCGGACGCGGCCTGAGCGCGCGGAGACTCGCGCGTCGGGTTCATCGGGTTGGTCAGGTTCGTCGGATTGGCAAGCGCGGCTTGCCAGTTCTACAAGGCGCCACGGGCTAGTTCCGCGGGGCGGGGCTGCCTAGAGTCGAGGCATGCACTCCCAGCCCGTTCCGAACGCCGATCCCGCACAGCGCCCGCGCCATGCGGCCGTGCTCGCCATCATCCTTGCGAGCTACCTGATGATCGTGATCGACATCTCGATCGTCATCACCGCATTGCCCAAGATGCAGGCCGGCCTGCACCTGTCGCCGGCGAGCCTGTCGTGGGTGCAGAACGCCTACACGCTGGCCTTCGGCGGGCTGCTGCTGCTCGGCGCGCGGGCGGGCGACATCCTGGGGCGGCGGCGCATGTTCATCGCCGGGCTCGGGCTCTTCACGCTGGCCTCCTTCGCCATCGGCATTTCACCGTCACCGGCATGGCTGTTGGCCGCGCGCGCGGTGCAGGGCGTGGGCGCGGCGGTGCTCGCGCCTTCGACACTGGCGCTGCTGTCCACCCACTTCGCCGAAGGGCCGGCACGCACGCGCGCACTCGCTTATTACGCGGCCGCGGCCGGCGTGGGTGCGAGCGTGGGCCTGGTGCTGGGCGGGCTCGTTGCCGACCTGCTCTCGTGGCGCGTGGGCTTCTTCATCAACGTGCCGCTGGGCCTTGCGCTCATGTTCGGCGCGCGGCGCTGGCTGGCGGAAACGCCGCGCCGCGCGGGGCGGCTCGACCTGGTGGGCGCGGTGAGCTCCACGCTGGGCATGAGCGCGCTGGTGTACGGCATCGTGCGTTCGGCGGAAGCCGGCTGGGGCGAAGGCATCGCGCTGGCGGCGCTGCTGGCGGGCGTCGCGCTGCTGATGCTGTTCGTGGCCAACGAGCGCCGCGTGGCGCAGCCGATTCTTCCGCTGCGCCTGTTCGCCCACCGCGAGCGCAGCGCGGCCTGTGCCGCGCGCGTGCTGTTCCTGGGCGGCATGGTGGGCTTCTGGTTCTTCACCACGCAGTACCTGCAGGGCGTGCTGGGCTACCGCCCGCTCGAGGCCGGCCTGGCGTTCCTGCCGGCCACCCTGCCCAACTTCGCGGCGGCCATGCTGGTGCCCGCGCTCACGCGCAGGTTCGGCAATGCGCGCCTGCTGGCGGCGGGCCTTGCGACAGGCATCGTGGGCATGGCATGGCTCGCGCAGGTGTCGGCGCACTCGCCGTACCTCACGGGCGTCGCATTGCCGATGGTGCTCATCGGCATCGGCCAGGGCGGCGTGCTGGGGCCGCTCACGGTGGCGGCGGTGAGCGGCGTGGACGCGGAAGACGCCGGTGCGGCGTCGGGCCTGGTGAACGTGGCGCACCAGCTCGGCGGATCGCTCGGGCTGGGGCTGCTGGTGGCGGTGTTCGCGGCCTCGAGTACAACAGCGCCGGCGCTGCCTTCGGTGCAGTTGGCCCACCGCATCGCCGCGACCTTCGACGCCAGCACCGTCATGCTGACGATGGCGCTGGCGATCGTCTGGCTGTTCATTGTGCGGCGCCGCATGCCCGAACCCGCCGCAGCCGCGCGCGCTTGACAAGCCTTGCGGCGGCGCCCAATACTCAACTCGCTGGTTAACCATAAACAGGAGACCCGAGATGAAGTACCAAGGAAGCTGCCACTGCGGCGCGGTCAGGTTCGAGGCCGAGGGCGAGATCGGCACGGCCACCGCGTGCAACTGCTCGATGTGCCAGCGCAAGGGCATCCTCATGTGGTTCGTGCCGCGCAGCGCGCTGCACCTGCTGACGCCCGAGGAAAACGCGTCCACCTACATGTTCCACAAGCACATCATCAAGCACCGCTTCTGCCCGACCTGCGGCATCCATCCTTACGGCGAAGGCGTGACGCCCACGGGCGAGCCCATGGCCGCCATCAACCTGCGCTGTATCGAGGGCATCGACCTGCAGGCCATTCCGGTGCAGCACTTCGACGGCCGCTCGAAGTGAGCGGCTGACCGCCGACTGACGGGCCCGGCGCGGGAAAGCCACGAACCGCCGGCCTTGCCTCGCGTTCGTCACCCGCGGCGCGGCAGATGTGTCAAAGTCCGACAAAGACTCCTGAACGTCACCGTTGCGGAACCGCCCCTTGTTCAGTCGACCCTCCATCACCTCCCGGACGATGGCTTTCGTGGCTGTCGTCTGCCTGAGCCTCGTCGCGCTGGACGGCTGGAACAGCTGGAACTCCCGCTCCGAGGAGCTGCGGCAGATGAGCACCGCGGCGTCCAACCTCGCGCGCGCCATGGCGCAGCAGGCCGACGACACCATCAAGGAGGCCGACACCGCGCTGGTCGGCGTGGTCGAGCGCATCGAGTACGACGGCACGGGGCCGGCGGCCGTGGAGCGGCTTCGCAAGGTGCTGGCCTCTCAGGTAACCGAACTGCCGCAGCTCGACGCGCTGCACGTGTACGACAAGGACGGCAACTGGATCGTCAACTCCCGGCACAACGCGCCGGAGAACCTCAACAACGCCGACCGCGAGTACTTCGTCTTCCACCGCACCCACGCAGAGCGCGGCCCGCACATCGGCATTCCGGTGAAGAGCCGCACCACCGGGCGGCTGCTGGTGCCGATCTCGCGGCGCATCGACCAGGCGGACGGCAGCTTCGCGGGCGTGGCGCTCGCGACCATCGACATCGACTTCTTCATGAAGTTCTACGACAGCCTGGACATCGGCGAGGCGGGCGCCGTGGCGCTGGTGCTGGAAAACGGCACGATGATGACGCGCCGGCCCTTCAGCGCCGGCACGGTCGGGCGGGACATGCGCGACACCGACCTCTTTCGCGCCTACACGGCGCAGGGGCCGGCCGGCACCGCCTACATCCGCTCGGCGCAGGACGGCGTGACGCGCCTGAACAGCTTCCGGCGCGTGGCGAACTACCCGCTGTTCGTGGCGGCCGCGTTGTCGAAGGACGAGATCCTCGCCGTCTGGTGGCACGACACGCTGTGGCATTCGGCCGGCGTCATCCTGCTGGCGGGCATCGTCGGCTTCGTCGGGCTGCGGCTGGTCAGGCAGATCGAGCTGCGCACCAAGACCGAGGCCGAGCTGCGCCGCGCGCGCGACGCGCTCGAAAAGCTCAACAAGACACTCAACACGCTCGCCATGGAAGACGGCCTCACGGGCCTGGCGAACCGCCGGCAGTTCGACGCGACACTCGACACCGAATTCAGCCGCGCGCTGCGCGACGCGAGCACGCTGGCGCTGATCCTGATCGACGTCGACTGCTTCAAGCAATACAACGACATCTACGGCCACGCCGCCGGCGACGAGTGCCTGCAGTCGATCGGGCGCACCATCGCCGAGCTGACACCGCGGCGCCCGGGCGACCTCGCCGCGCGCTACGGCGGGGAAGAGCTGGCCGTGCTGCTGCCCGAGACGGAGGTGGCCGACGCCGTCGAGCTGGCGGAACGCATCCGCCACGCGGTGCGCAACCTGAAGATCGAGCACACGGGCACCGAAGCCGGCTTCGTGACCCTGAGCGCCGGCGTGGATACGCTCAGCCCCGTGCCCGGCGCGGGCCAGGCCAAGGAACTGATCCGCTCGGCCGACAAGGCCCTGTACGTGGCCAAGACGGCGGGGCGCAACCGGGTGTGCACCAACGAAGACGCCGGCCCCGACGGCTGAAGAACACTGGTCAGACCGCTCAGACCGCTCAGACCACTCCGACCGCATTCACCGGCGACGCCAGCGCGTGCCGTTCCAGCGCGCGCATCACCGCCGCCGTTCGCGTCTCCACGCCCAGCTTCACGTACACATGCTCCAGGTGCTTGTGCACGGTGCGCGGGCTGATCTCCAGCAGGGCGGCGATCTCGGCGTCGGTCTTGCCGCGTGAGAGCCAGTGCATCACGTCGCCCTCGCGCGGCGTGAGGACGGGCGCCGGTCCCACAGTTCCCGAAGCTTCCACAGTTGCATCGGGCGCGGCGGACAGCGGCAGCTCGGCACGGCAGGTCAGCAGCCGGTACAGGAAGGCCACCGCCACCGCGTGCTCCAGTCCCGCGCGCCGGTAGTAGTCGGCCTGGGGCGCGCGACGGTGGTAGTCGGCCTGCGGCGCGCGCCGGCAGTAGTCGGCCTGCGGCGCGACGTGGCGCAGCCCATGGCGGCCCGGCGCCTGCGCGACGCTGTGCTTCGCGCGCAGGCCATCGTCGCCGTGATGCCGCGCGGGCGCCCCCGCGGACTCCAGTTGCTCGAGCAAGCGAAGCGCGCTTGCGCAGTCGTTGCGCGTCAGATGCGTCATGGCATGCCCCTTTCACGGTGCATACGCATTGCTGCGTATGGCGCCTGTGCGCATCGGGACGCAGGATGCGCGCAGGCCCTTCGCCCCCTCGATCCAGTATAGGCAGGCGAACGCCGCGCATGCCGCCTGTCGGCGAAGGGGATACACATGGCCATCGACGAAACACGGCTTAACGCGTTCATGGGTAACTTCGTGCATGACCTGGGGGCCGTGATGCATGCGGCCACCATCGTCGTGGGCGACCAGCTCGGCCTGTACAAGGCGCTGGCCGAAGGCCCGACGAACGTGGAGACGCTCGCGCGCCGCACCGAGACCGACCCGCGCTACCTGCGCGAATGGCTCTCGGCCCAGGCCGCCAGCGGCTACGTGCAGTACGAGCCCAAGGGCGAGATGTTCTCGCTGTCCGAGGAGCAGGCCTTCGCGCTGGCGCAGGAAGGCAGCCCCGCGTTCATACCGGGCGCCTTCCAGATCGCCGTGGCGCAGTTCAAGATCATTCCCAAGATGGTCCAGGCCATGCGCACGGGCCTGGGCATCGGCTGGCACGAGCACGACGCCGCCCTCTTCCACGGCACCGAGCGCTTCTTCCGGCCCGGCTACGCGGCCAACCTGGTGAGCCAGTGGATTCCGGCGCTCGAGGGCATTGCGCCGCTGCTGGAGCGCGGCGCGCGCGTGGCGGACGTGGGCTGCGGCCACGGCGCCTCCACGCTGCTGATGGCGCAGGCCTACCCGAAGTCCAGCTTCGTCGGTTTCGACTACCACGCGCCTTCGATCGAACGCGCGCGCGAAACGGCGAACAAGGCCGGCGTCGACGATGCGCAGCGCCTGCGTTTCGAAGTCGCGAGCGCGAAGGATTTCCCCGGCGAAGACTACGACCTGGTGGCCGTGTTCGACTGCCTGCACGACATGGGCGACCCCGTGGGCGCGGCCTCGCACGTGCGCAGCACGCTCAAGCCGCAGGGCACGTGGATGATCGTCGAGCCCTTTGCCAACGACCGTCTCGAGGACAACCTCAACCCCGTGGGGCGCGTCTTCTATTCGGCGTCGAACTTCATCTGCACGCCGGCCTCGCGCTCGCAGGAGGTCGGCCTGTGCCTGGGCGCGCAGGCCGGCGAGGCGCGCATCCGCGACGTGGTCACGCAGGGCGGCTTCAAGCACTTCCGCCGCGCCAGCCAGACCCCGTTCAACCTGATCTTCGAAGCCCGTCCGTGAGGACATCCAAGGAGCTGCCATGTCACGCCAATACATCGACTGCCGCGAATTCCCGAGCACGATGAACTGCAGCGTCGCGCTCTCGGCCGACACCGAGGGCGAACTGCTCGATGCCGCGGTGCAGCACGCCGTGTCTGTCCACGGCCATGCCGACACCCCCGAGCTGCGCAAGCAGCTGGCCACCCTCTTCAAGACCGGCACGCCGCCCGTGCAGGCGCCGGCCCAGCAGAAGGTGCCTGCCTGACGATGCGGCCGTGCGGGCCGGCTTGCGGCTCGCGCGCCGATGAATACCTTCGGGTGCCCGCCATGGGCACCCCTGGCTGAAACCCGAGCGCCCTGCCCGAGCGCTCCGCTGCCCGCCAAGCGCGCTTTGCCAAGTCGCGCTATGGTTCGCTGCCACCCACGGCGAACCACGAGAAGGCAGGGCCCATGATCGACCTCCACATCAACGGTCAGTCCGTTGCCGTCAACGCCCCCGACGACATGCCGCTGCTCTGGGCATTGCGCGACGTCGTCGGCCTCACCGGCACCAAGTTCGGTTGCGGCATCGCACAGTGCGGCGCCTGCACCGTGCACCTGGACGGCCAGCCCGTGCGCTCGTGCGTGCTGCCGGTCGGCTCGGTCGGCAAGCGCGCCGTCACCACCATCGAAGCCGTCTCGCAGACGCCCGCCGGCCAGCGCATCCAGCAGGCCTGGCTCGAGGTCGACGTGGTGCAGTGCGGCTACTGCCAGTCGGGCCAGGTCATGTCGGCGGCCGCGCTGATCCAGCGCACGCCGAACCCGAGCGACGCCGACATCGACATGGCCATGTCGGGCAACGTGTGCCGCTGCTGCACCTACTCGCGCATTCGCGCCGCCATCAAGCAGGCCGCCACGGGCAAGCCCGAGGTGCTGCAGTCGGTGGTGACGATGCCGGCAAGGAGCGCATCGTGAACGCGCCCGCGGGCATCAGCCGCCGCGCCGCGCTGCAGGCCGGCGGCCTCGCGCTGGCCTTCACCTGGGTCGGCGGCAGCAAGGCGCTCGCGGCCATCAGCCCGCGCCGGCAGCCCGCCGACGCGGCCGCCGCGCTCGACGACGGCAACCCCGCCTTCGCACCGAATGCCTTCGTCCGCATCGACGCCGACGGCGGCGTGCGCCTGGTGATGCCGATGGTCGAGATGGGCCAGGCGATCTACACCGGCTCGGCGATGCTGCTGGCCGAGGAGCTTGGCGTCGAGCTCGACCAGGTGCGCGTGGAGCACTCGCCGCCGAACGAGGCGCTCTACGGCATGCCGCTGCTCGGCGGCCAGATCACCGGCGGCTCGACCAGCACGCGCGGCACCTACGGCGTGCTGCGCGAGGCGGGCGCCGTGGCGCGCACGCTGCTGGTGAGCGCCGCGGCCGCGCAATGGAAGGTCGACCCGGCCAGCTGCACCGTGGCGCGCGGCGTGGTGAGCCATGCGGCTTCGAGCCGGCAGCTCGGCTTCGGCGCGCTCGCCGGCGCCGCCGCGCAGTTGCCGATGCCCGAGAAGGTCGCGCTGAAGGAGCCGAAGGACTTCAAGCTCATCGGCCAGCCGCTGCGGCGCGTCGATTCGCCCGGCAAGGTCAACGGCAGCACGCAGTTCGGCCTCGACGTGCGCGTGCCGGGCATGAAGGTGGCCACCGTCAAGGCCTGCCCCACGCTCGGCGGCGTGCTGGCCTCGGTGGACGACAAGGCGGCGCGGGCGATCCCTGGCGTCGTCGACGTCATTCGCATCAAGGACGCGGTGGCCGTGGTGGGCGAGCATTTCTGGGCCGCGAAGCGCGGCCTGGAGGCGCTGAAGATCCAGTGGACGCCGGGGCAGAACTCTGCGCTCACCACCCAGCAGCTGCGCGCCTCGCTGACCAACGCGCTCGCGAAAGACAAGGCCATCGTCGGCAAGGAAACCGGCAAGCGCCCCGAAGGCACGCTGGTGCAGGCCACCTACGACCTGCCGATGCTGGCGCACGCCACCATGGAGCCGCTCAACACCACGGTGCACGTGCGGGCGGACCAGTGCGAGATCTGGGTCGGCACGCAGGTGCCGGCGCGCTGCGTGGGCGTGGCCGCCAAGATCACCGGGCTGGCCGAAGACAGGATCGTGCTGCACAACCAGTACCTGGGCGGCGGCTTCGGCCGGCGGCTGGAGACCGACTCGGTCGAGCAGGCCGTGGCCTTCGCCAGGCAGGTGCCCTACCCGCTGAAGGTGGTGTGGACGCGCGAGGAAGACATTCGCCACGACATCGTGCGCCCGATGTACCACGACGACATCTCGGCGGTGGTCGACGGCGACGGGCAGGTCCTCTGGTTCGGCGACCGCATCGCGGGCGGCACCGTGCTGGGCCGCTGGGCCCCGGCCTTCATGGGCAAGGACGGCATGGACGGCGACCTGATCGAGTGCGTGGCCGAGCCCTGCTACGACCTGCCCAACCTCAAGGTCGAGTGGGTGCGCCACGACATGCCCGCGGGCCTGAATGTCGGCTGGTGGCGCGGCGTGGGGCCGACGCACAACCTGTTCGTGATGGAGAGCTTCATCGACGAACTCGCGCAACGCGCCAGGAAGGACCCGGTGGCCTACCGCCGCGCGATGCTGAAGAAGAACCCGCGCACGCTCGCGGTGCTCGACCTGGCCGCCGAGAAGATCGGCTGGGGCAAGGGCGCGCTGCCGCCGCGCGTGGGCCGCGGCGTGGCGGTGGGCGACCCGTTCGGCAGCCGCGTGTGCGCCATCGTCGAGGCCGAGGTCACGCCGCAGGGCGAGGTGCGCCTGCGCCGCGCGGTGGTGGCGCTGGACTGCGGCATCGCGGTGAACGCGAGCTCCATCGAGGCGCAGATCCAGGGCGGCCTGCTGTTCGGCCTGAGCGCCGCGCTCTTCAGCGAGATCACGCTGCGCGACGGCGCCATCGAGCAGAGCAACTTCCACGACTACCGCATGCTGCGCATCAACGAGTCGCCACCGGTCGAGGTGCATACCGTGAAGAGCGGCGAAGCCCCCGGCGGGCTCGGCGAAGTGGGCACGGCCATTGCCGCGCCCGCCCTGGCCAATGCGATCTTCGCGGCCACCGGCGTGCGCCTGCGCGCGCTGCCGGTGAACCGCGCGCTGCTGGCGCAGGACAAGGACGCGCTGAAGAAGAAGATCGCCGATGCCGGGCCTGCCGCGCAATCGCTGCATGCGGTGCAAGGCGAAAGGAGCGCCGCATGAAGCGCTTCCTCAACGTGCTGGCGGTGCTGCTCGTCGTGGGCGCGGCGCTGTACTTCTTCCTGAACCGCACCGACAAGTCGCCGGGCGAAGCGCCCGTGCTGGCCGGCGCGGCGCCCGATGCGGCGCTGCTGGTGCGCGGCGAATACCTCACCAAGGCCGCCGACTGCATCGCCTGCCACACGGTGGCCGGCAAGGGCCAGCCCTTCGCGGGCGGCGTGCCCTTCGTGCTGCCCTTCGGCACGATCTACTCGTCGAACATCACGGCCGACCCGGCCACGGGCATCGGCGGGTGGAGCGACGACCAGTTCGTGCGCGCCGTGCACGACGGCGTGCGCGCCGACGGCCAGCGCCTGTACCCGGCGTTTCCGTACACCTCTTACACGGCGCTGAGCCGCAACGACGTGCTGGCCATCAGGGCCTACCTGTTCAGCCTGCCCAAGGTGAACCAGCCGAACAAGGAGGCCGACCTGGGCTTTCCGTTCAACCAGCGCTGGGCCATGGGCTTCTGGAACGCGGCCTTCTTCAAGAGCAGCCGCTTCGAGCCCGACGCGTCGAAGCCGCTCGCGTGGAACCAGGGCAAGTACCTGGCCACCGCACTGGGCCATTGCGCGGAATGCCACACGCCGCGTAACTTCGCCTTCGCGATGAAGGCCGGCGACAACCTCGCGGGCGAATCCATCCAGGGCTGGCGTGCCTACAACATCACGTCGGACGCGAAGAACGGCATCGGCGCATGGACCGACGCCGAGCTGGCCGCCTACCTCGGCACCGGCCATGCCGACGGCCGCGGCTCGGCCTCGGGCCCGATGGGCGAAGCCGTGGAGCACAGCCTGCAGCACCTGAAGCCGGAAGACACGGCCGCGCTCGTGAGCTACCTGCGCACGGTGCCGGCGAAGGCCGGCAAGGACCCGATCGAGATCGACGCCAAGCCGCCATGGGCCGTGGCGGCCAGCGCGGCGGCGCCCGCGGCCAACACCGCCGAAGGCCACGAGCAGGGCCTGCGGCTCTTCGCGGCGGCCTGCGCAAGCTGCCACCAATGGAACGGGCAAGGCCAGCAGACCAGCTTTGCCGCGCTGCTGGGCACGCGCGGCGTGAACGACGCGGGCGGCGCCAACGTCACGCAGATGATCCTGCAGGGCGTGAACATGCGCGTGCACGACCGCGAGGTCTACATGCCGGCCTTCGGCAAGGCCTACACAGACACCGAAGTCGCGGCGCTCGCGAACTACGTGATCGCGCAGTTCGGCAACAAGCAGGCGACGGTGACGCCCGAGTTCGTGGCCAGCCAGCGAACCAGATAGCGCCTGCGATAACGCACCGCCGGCACCGGCAAGCGCTCATTCCCGCTATCGCCGGAATTGGGCGGTTCAATCGCCGCCCGCCATCTTCCGGCAGAGAATTTGAAGCTCCACCGCAGCACGAAACCAGGAGTCCCCATGAGCAACGACAAGACCGAAGCCAAGTGTCCCTTCAGCCAGGCCTCAGGCGCCGGCACCACCAACCGCGACTGGTGGCCCCAGCAGTTGCGCATCGACCTGCTGCACCAGCACTCGTCGAAATCCGATCCGATGGACAAGGACTTCGACTACGCCGCCGCATTCGGGAGCCTCGACCTCACCGCGGTGAAGAAAGACCTCGCCGCGCTGATGACCGACTCGCAGGACTGGTGGCCGGCCGACTTCGGCCACTACGGTCCGCTGTTCATCCGCATGGCCTGGCACAGCGCCGGCACCTACCGCATCGGCGACGGCCGGGGCGGCGCCGGCCGCGGGCAGCAGCGCTTTGCGCCGCTCAACAGCTGGCCCGACAACGTGAGCCTCGACAAGGCGCGCCGCCTGCTGTGGCCGATCAAGCAGAAGTACGGCCAGAAGATCTCGTGGGCCGACCTGATGATCCTCACCGGCAACGTGGCGCTGGAAACCATGGGCTTCAAGACCTTCGGCTTCGCGGGCGGCCGTGTCGACGTGTGGGAACCCGACCAGGACGTGTACTGGGGCCGCGAGACCACCTGGCTCGGCGGCGACGTGCGCTATTCGAAGGGCTCGCCGGGCGTGGTGGAAAACCACGGCGTGCTGGTGAAGGACGACGACAGCAAGGTGGCGCACACGCGAGACCTGGAGAACCCGCTGGCCGCCGTGCAGATGGGCCTGATCTACGTGAACCCCGAAGGCCCCGACGGCAACCCCGACCCGCTGGCCGCGGCACGCGACATCCGCGACACCTTCGGGCGCATGGCCATGGACGACGAGGAAACCGTGGCGCTGATCGCCGGCGGCCACAGCTTCGGCAAGACCCACGGCGCGGCCCCGGCCTCGCACGTGGCGCACGAGCCCGAAGCGGCCGGCATCGAGGACCAGGGCTTCGGCTGGAAGAACGGCTTCGGCACCGGCAAGGGCGGCGACGCCATCACCAGCGGCCTGGAGGTGACCTGGACCACCACGCCCACGCAGTGGAGCAACAACTTCTTCGAGAACCTGTTCGGCCACGAATGGGAGCTCACGAAGAGCCCCGCCGGCGCGCACCAGTGGGTGGCCAAGGACGGCGCCGGTGCCGGCACCATCCCGCACGCGCACGATGCGTCCAAGCGCCTTGCGCCGACCATGCTCACCACCGACCTGTCGCTGCGCGTCGACCCGGCCTACGAGAAGATCTCGCGCCGCTTCCTCGCCAACCCCGACCAGTTCGCCGATGCCTTCGCGCGCGCCTGGTTCAAGCTCACGCACCGCGACATGGGTCCGCGTGCGCGCTACCTCGGGCCCGAGGTGCCGGCCGAAGTGCTCATCTGGCAGGACCCGATTCCCGAGGTCGACCACGCGCTGGTCGATGCGCAGGACGTCGCCGCGCTGACGAAGAAGGTGCTGGCCTCGGGGCTCACGCCCGCGCAGCTGGTCTCGACCGCCTGGGCCTCGGCCTCGACCTTCCGCGGCTCCGACAAGCGCGGCGGCGCGAACGGCGCGCGCATTCGCCTGGCGCCGCAGAAGGACTGGGCCGTCAACGAACCGGCGCAACTGGCCAAGGTGCTGCAGGTGCTCGAAGGCATCCGCAATGAGTTCAATGCCGCGCAGGCCGGCGGCAAGAAGATCTCGCTTGCCGACCTGATCGTGCTGGCCGGCGGCGCGGGCGTGGCGCAGGCCGCGCGCAGCGCCGGCCGCGAGGTCGAGGTGCCCTTCTCGCCGGGCCGCACCGACGCCTCGCAGGACCAGACCGACGTGCAGTCCTTCGCGCCGCTGGAGCCTGCCGCCGACGGTTTCCGCAACTACACCAGGGCCCGGTTCAGCGTGCCGGCCGAGGTGCTGCTGGTCGACCGCGCACAGCTGCTGACGCTCACCGCGCCCGAGATGACGGTGCTCGTCGGCGGCCTGCGCGCGATCGGTGCCAATGCGGGCCAGTCGCAGGACGGCGTCTTCACGAAGCAGCCGGGCGCGCTGAGCAACGACTTCTTCGTCAACCTGCTGGACATGGCCACCGAGTGGAAGCCGGTCGCGGGCAAGGAGCAGTACGAAGGCCGCGACCGCAAGTCGGGCGAACTCAAGTGGACCGGCACGCGCGCCGACCTGGTGTTCGGCTCGAACGCGCAGCTGCGCGCAGTCGCCGAGATCTACGCGAGCTCGGATGCGCAGGAGAAGTTCGTCAGCGACTTCGTGGCCGTGTGGACCAAGGTGATGAACCTCGACCGGTTCGACCTGGCCTGAGGCGGGCACACCGCCCTTGCACGCCGGAGGCGGGCACGCCGCCCTTGCACGCCTGAGGCGAGCACACCGTCGTTGCACGCCGGAGGCCGGGAAGCCTCCGGCGTGCCGGCGCCGAACTGAACCCGCAGCGCAGGGCGGACGCCCCACGGTGACCAACGGACACCGTGTCTCCTGCGCACACACCGCCACACCCCTCAGCGGCAGGCGGTTTCCCCCAAGTTTCACTTTTGCGATCCGGTCCGCCAGCACGGCGGCATCGCGCTTGCGCGCGCCGCATTCACGCGCCTTGAATTTCCATTGAACGGGAAATTCAAACATTCACTCACGAGAAGACCGGGTTAACCCTCGCATCGACCTCGCCTCCATTGCCCATAATTCACCAACTTTTCCATTCAATGAAACTTTCCTGGAAGCAAAACCTTCAGCCATGAGCCCTCCCTCTCTCGTCGGCGTATTCCCCGTTCTCCCCACCCCCTTCGATGCGCAAGGCCGCCCCGATGTCGGCTCGCTGCGCAAGCTCGTGGCGTACTTGCTGCGGTGCGGCGTCGACGGCATCACCTACCCCGGCGTCGCAAGCGAAGTGGGGCAACTCACGCCGGACGAGCGGCTGTCGCTGGTCGATGCCGTGCTCGACGAAGTCGCGGGCCGCGTGCCGGTGATTGCCGGCGTCTCCAGCAGCGACGCGGCCCTCACGGGCCGGCTCGCCGCCGCGGCCAGCGCGCGCGGCGCGGCGGCGCTGATGGTGGCGGTGCCCCCGGATCGCAAGAGCGCCGCGGAGCAGATCGGCTACTTCACGCAGGTCGCCAAGGCCGCGCCCGAGGCCTCGCTCATGCTGCAGAACGTGCCGCTTCCCGTGGGCGCGGGGCTCGACCCCGAAGTGCTGCTCGAGGTGATCGCGGCCGTGCCCGCCATCCGCTACGTGAAGGAAGAAACGCTGCCGAGCGGACAACGCCTCACGGTGCTGCGCGACCGCGGCCCCGCACACCTGCTGGGTGTGTTCGGCGGCGCGGGCGGGCGCTACATCACCGACGAACTGCGCCGCGGCGCGGCCGGCACCATGCCCGCCATCGAACTGGCCGAGGTACACACGGCGCTCTTCAAGGCGCACCGCGAAGGCGACGCCGACCGGGTGCGCGCGCTCTTCACGCGCATGCTGCCGGTGCTCAACGTGCAGGCGGTGTTCCGCTGGTCGCTCACCAAGTACGTGCTGAAGAAGCGCGGGCTCATTGCCGACACGCGCCAGCGCATGCCGGGCCCGCTGCTCGACGCGCTCGACGCGGCGGACGTCGACGCCTTCCTGGGCGACATCGGCGACCTGCTGCTGCCGCAGGACCAGCTGCCATGACGGCCGTTGCAAGAATCGCGCAGGTCGAGAGCTTCATCGTCTCGCTGCCGCGCGACACCCCCTACCTGGGCCCGCTGGGCCCCGGCGAGCAGGTCAACGAACGCGGCTACCTCGTGCGCCAGGGCAACCGCGCGATCTATCCCTCCACCGACATGTCGGTGCTGATCAAGATCACGGCCGACGACGGCACCGTGGGCTGGGGCGAGACCTACGGCATCGTCGCGCCCGACGCGGTGACCAGCATCATCGACGACGTGATCGGCCCGGTCATCGTGGGGCGCGATCCGCGCGACGCGGTGGTGATCCAGGAAGACCTGTACGACCTGATGCGCGTGCGCGGCTTCTTCGGCGGCTTCTATGTCGACGCCATCGCGGGCATCGACATCGCGGTGTGGGACCTGTTCGGCAAGCTGGTGAACCAGCCCGTGGTCAAGCTGCTCGGCGGCCAGCGGCTGCAGACGGTGCCGGCCTACGTGTCGGGCCTGCCCGGCGCCACGCTCGAGGCGCGGGTGGCGCTGGCGCGCAGCTTCGTCGACAAGGGCTTCGACGCCTTCAAGTACCACGCGGCGGTGTCCTTCGACGGCATCGTCGCCGAGATGCGCGCGCTGCGCGAAGGCCTGGGCGACGCGGTCAAGCTGATGGTCGACCTGCACTGGAAGTTCACCGCGCAGGAGGCCATCCAGCTGATCGACCAGCTCGTGCCCTACGTGCCCTACTTCGTGGAGGCGCCCTGCCAGCCGGAGGACATCGAGGGCCAGGCCCACGTGGGCGCCAGCGTGCGCGTGCCGCTCGCGCTCGGCGAGGAATGGCGCACCGTGTTCGAGTACCGCCCGCGCCTGGAGCGCCGCGCGATGTCGATCGTGCAGCCCGAGATGGGCCACATCGGCATCAGCCAGTTCATGCAGATCGGCCGCATGGCCAACGCCTTCCACATGAAGGTGATCCCGCACGCCAGCATCGGCCTGGGCATCTACCAGGCCGCCAGCCTGCATGCGACGGCCGCGCTGCCCAACGCACCCATGCACGAATACCAGCACTCGGTGTTCGACCGCAACCTCCGGTACGTCAAGACCGCGATGCGCTGCGAGGCCGGCGCCTTCCACCTGCCCGAAGGGCCGGGGCTGGGCATCGAGCCCGCGCCGGAGGTCTGGCAGTTCCTCAGAAAGAAAGGCCATTCGCAATGAAGGCATCCTTGATCGCCATTGACTGGGGCACGTCCAACCTGCGTGCCAGCCTGCTCGACGAAGGCGGCGGGCTGATCGAAGCGCGCAGCGCGCCCGGCGGCATCATGGCCGTGCCCGAGCGCCGCTTTGCCCAGGCGCTGCTGTCGCTGTGCGCGGACTGGATCGACACGCATGCCGTGCCGCTCATCGCGAGCGGAATGATCGGCAGCCGCCAGGGCTGGCAGGAGGCGCCTTACGTCGAATGCCCCGCGGGCCTGCTGTCGGCCGCATCGCAGCTGGTGCGCGTGGAAGTCCGGCCCGGTGCCGTGCTGCACATCGTGCCCGGCATCCGCTGCATGGGCGGCGACGGCGTTCACGACGTGATGCGCGGCGAGGAAACGCAGCTCTGGGGCGCGGCGCTGGCCGCGGGCAGCTGCTGCGTGCTGCCGGGCACGCACAGCAAATGGGCCTGGCTGGGCGAAGGCGGCGCCGTCGACCGCTTCGAGACCTTCATGACCGGCGAGCTCTACGGCCTGCTCACCAGGCACGGCATCCTGGGGCGGCTCATGGCATTCGGCGCCGCGCGCCCCGAGACCTTCGAGGCCGGCGTCAGGCTGGGGCTGCGCGAGCATGCCAATGCACCGCATGTGATCTTCGCGGCGCGCACCGCGGGCCTGATGGGCGACATCGACGCGCAGGGCCTGCCCGACTACCTCTCGGGCATCCTCATCGGCATCGAGATCGCGAGCGCCACGGCGCGCCATCCGCAACGCAGCGTGACCTTGCTGGGCGACGACGACCTGTGCAGCCGCTATGAAACGGCGTTGCAGTTGGCGGGCATCGATTCGACCCGCGCAAGCGACGGCGCGACCACGCGCGGGCAATGGCGCGTTGCGCTCGAAGCGGGTCTGGTGACCGCTCGCATGAAAGCGCCGGCATGAAGGGCGTGATCGCCATCCTGCGCGGCGTGTCGCCCGAAGAGGTGCTGGCGGTAGCCCATGCGCTGGAAGAAGGCGGCGTTCGCTGCATCGAGGTGCCGCTGAACTCGCCGCGTCCGCTGGCCAGCATCGAGGCGCTGTCGCGCGCGTTCGGCGACCGCCTGCGCATCGGCGCGGGCACGGTGCTCTGCAGCCGGCAGGTCGACCAGGTGGCGGACGCGGGCGCGAGCCTGGTGCTGTCGCCCCACTTCAATGCCGAGGTCGTGCAGCGCGCCAAGGCGCGCGGCATGTACGCGATGCCCGGCGTGGCCACGCCCACCGAGGCCTTTGCCGCGCTGGCCGCCGGCGCCGACGCGCTCAAGCTCTTTCCGTCCGAGCTGCTCGGCACCGCCGCGCTGAAAGCCTGGCGCGCGGTGCTGCCCACGGGCACGCCGATGTTCAGTGTCGGCGGTGTCGACATCGGCACCATCGCGGCGTTCAAGACGGCGGGCGCCGCGGGCGTGGGCATCGGCTCGGCGCTGTACACGCCGGGCATCGCCCCCGCCGAACTGGCGGGCCGCGCCCGCGCACTGGTCGATCGCTGGTCGGCCGCCTGAACACCCTTCGAGGAGACATCGATGACACGCACACCCAAGACAACCCTGCTGCGCATCGCGCTGGCCTGCGCGCTGCTTCCCGCGCTGGGCGCCGCGCAGGCGCAACAACCGCCGGCCTACCCGTCCAAGCCCATCAAGCTGATCGTGCCCGTGCCGGCCGGCGGCGCCGCCGACGTCATGGCGCGCATGATCGCCGTGCACCTGCAGACCAAGTGGGGCCAGGCCGTGGTGGTCGACAACAAGCCCGGCGCCGGCTCCAGCGTGGGCATGGCGGTGGTCGCCAAGGCCGCGCCGGACGGCTACACGCTCGGCATGGGCAACGTGGCGGCGAACGCCATCAACCCCGCCATGAAGCCGGAGTCGTTTCCCTACGACCCGGTGAAGGACTTCGCCGCCGTGACGCTGGTGGGCATCACGCCGCTCATCCTGGTGGTGAACCCGCAGAAGGTGCCGGCGCGCACCGTGCCCGAGTTCGTGGCGTACCTCAAGGCGAACCCCGGCAAGCTCAGCTACGGCTCTTCGGGCGCGGGGTCGGCGCTGCATGTGGGCATGGAGCTCTTCATGCAGAAGACCGGCACCTCGATGGTCCACGTGGCGTACAAGGGCTCGGCGCCCATGCTCACCGACCTGCTGGGCGGGCAGATCGACGCCTCCATGGACGCGGCCGCCACCTCGTGGCCGCAGGTGCAGTCGGGCAAGCTGCGCGCGCTCGGCGTGTCGACCGCCAAGTCGGTCTACTTCGCGCCCGAGCTGCCGCCGATCGCCCAGGCGGTGAGCGGCTTCGAGATGAACCCCTGGCACGGCGTGATGGCGCCCGCGGGCACGCCGAGCGCCATCGTGGAGAAGCTCTCCACCGAGATCCAGGCGTTCCTGCGGCTGCCCGACACCGAGGCCAAGCTGCGCGACCGCGGCGTGGTGCGCGTGGGCTCCACCGCCGCCGAGTTCGCGAAGACCGTGCGCGACGAATCGGCGTTCTACAAGAAGCTGGTGACCGACGCGGGCATCAAGGCCGAGTAGCCCGCGCCCGGAGCCGACCATGACCCATTCATCGCTCCCACGACGCCGGGCCCTCGGGCTGCTTGCCGCATCGCTTGCATCGGGCGCCTGGCCCGCATGGGCCAGCGATGCGGGCACGGGGACCACGGCAGCCACGGCGGGCACAGCGGGCACATGGCCCACTCGGCCCCTGACCGCCATCGTGCCCTTCGCGCCGGGCGGCGCGGGCAACGGCTCGCTGCGCATCCTGGCCGAGCTGATCGGACCGCGCATCGGGCAGCCCATCGTGGTGGACAACCGCCCTGGCGCGGGCGGCATCACGGGCACGCTGGCGGTGACGTCGAGCCACGACGACCACATGCTGCTGCTGGGCAGCACCACCATGACCATCCTGCCCGCGCTGCGCAACGACCTGGGCTACGACGTGCAGCGCGACCTCCAGCCCGTGGGCATGATCTCGACACAGCCGCTGGTGCTGGCCGTGGCTGCCAACTCGCCCCTGCACGGCATCGACGATCTCGTGGCCAAGGGCCGCGCCGGCGAACTCAGCGCGGGCAACAGCGGCGTCGGCACGCTGTCGCACCTGGCCACCGAGCTGCTGAACCAGAAGCTGGGCGCGCGCATCCTGGCCGTGCCCTACAAGGGCGACAGCGTGCTGATTCCCGACGTGGTGGCCGGCACCGTGTCGCTGGGCGTGATGAACCTGCCGGTTGCGCTGCCGCTCATCCAGGCGGGCCGCCTGCGCGCGGTGGCCGTCACCTCGGCGCAGCCGCTGGCGAGCCTGCCGGGCGTGCCGGTGCTGCGCTCGCGCGGCGACGAGTTCGTCATCGCGGGCTGGGCCGCGCTGTTCGCGGCGAAGAAGGTGCCCGCCGCCGGCGTCGAACGGCTCGGGCAGCTGCTGCGCGAGGCGCTGGACACGCCCTCGGTGCGCGAGCGCTTCGCCGGCTTCGGCGTGACGCCGCAGGCCTCCACGCCGGCGCAGTTGCGCGCGTTCGTTCGCAGCGAGACCGCGCGCTGGGGCGAGCTGGTGCGCGGGCGCGGCATCAAGCTCGAGTGAGGCGGCACGGCGCGGGCCGGGCACGGACCGGGCGCGGGCCAGGCACGTCCCCGGCATAGAATCGGCGCACTTGTTCCGCTCTCTGGAACTTCTCTCGTGCCTTCATGAAACGCAGCACCGGCGCCACCCCTGGCGGGCCTCCCGATCCGAGCTCTTCTCCGGCGAACACCCCGGCCGGCCCCGCACAGGAGGCCACCCCTCCAGCAGCAACCCAGGCAGCCCCTGGCCTGGGCGTGCTGGAGAAGGCCATGAACCTCCTGAACATCGTGTCGGCACGCCGCACGCCGATGACCTTCACGGAGCTGCTGCGCGCCTGCGACCTGCCCAAGGCCACGCTGCACCGCATCCTGGCGACGCTGGTGCGCGAAGGGCTGCTGCGGCACAACGCCTACGACAAGACCTTCCAGCTCGGCCTGCGCCTGCTCGAGCTCGCGCACGACGTGTGGAGCGAGTTCGACCTGCGCGTGGCCGCACAGGACGAAATCGCCAGGCTGCGCGACGCGCTCGGCGAGAGCGTGGAACTCACGGTGCTCGACGGCACCTTCGTGGTGATCCTGGCCAGCGAGCCGGCGGGCGACGCGCCGGCCGCGCGTTCGGCGGTGGGCCAGCGGCTGCCGGTGCATGCCAGCGCGTCCGGCAAGGCCATTGCCGCGAGCCTCGACCCGGCGGGCCAGCGCCGGCTGGTGCAGGCCTTGGCGCTGGAACGCTTCACGCCGCAGACCATCGTGTCGCCGGCCGGGCTGCGCGCCGAGTTCGACCTGGTGCGCTCGCGCGGCTATGCCATCGAGCAGGGCGAGCGCGACCCGGGCCGCGCGGGCGTCGCCGCGCCGATCTTCGACTACGAAGGCCGCCCCATCGGCGCCATCGCCATCGCCACCGACGCGAGCCGGCTCGACGCGGCACGCGCGCACAGCCTGTCGTCCGCGCTGATCGGCGCGGCGCGCAACATCTCGCACAGCGCCGCCGGCAAGGCAATGTCGATCGCCACCCAGGCCCCGCCCGAACTGGGCGCCAGCACCGAGGTGCGCTGCGTGAGCCAGGTTCGCTCGCTGCTCGGCGAAGGACCGATGTGGTCGCCGCGGGACAACGCGCTCTACTGGGTCGACATCTTCACGCCCTCCGTGCACCGCTACGACGCCGCCACCGGCGCCGACAGCGAAACGCCGCTCGGCACCATGGCCAGCCTGGTCGTGCCCAAGGCCAGCGGCGGCCTGCTGGTGGCCACGCCGGGAGGCCTGATGGCGCTCGATTTGTCGACGCGGCGCCTCACCCCGTTCTGCCACCCCGAGGCGGGACGCCCCAACGTGCGCTACAACGACGGCAAGTGCGACCGCCGCGGCCGCCTGTGGGTCGGCTCGATGGACATGGGCGCCGCAGCCAACCGGGGCCACCTGTTCTGCGTCGAGGGCAACGGCAGCTGGCGGCAGGTCGACACCGGCTTCACCGTGCCGAACGGCATGGGCTGGAGCCCCGACAACCGGTCGATGTACCTGACCGACACCTACCGCCAGACCATCTACCGTTACGACTTCGACCTGGCGAGCGGCACCGTCGGCAACCGGCAGGCGCTCATCACCATTCCTGCATCGGACGGCAAGCCCGACGGCCTCACCGTCGACGACCAGGGCTGCCTGTGGGTCGCGCTGTGGGACGCCTGGCAGATTGCGCGCTACTCGCCCGACGGCCAGTTGATGCAGCGCGTGCGCGTGCCGGTGCCGCGACCGACCAGTTGCTGCTTCGGCGGGGACAACCTCGACACGCTGTTCATCACGAGCGCGTCGCTGCGCCTGGACGAAGCGCAGCTGGCCAGCGCGCCGCTGTCGGGCTCGCTGTTCGCGCTGAGCCTGCCGGATGCACGCGGCCTGCCGGAGGCCACTTTCGCAGGCTGAGCCCTCGGCTCGCGGCTTGCGGAAACGGGCGGCATCCGGGCGCTCACCACGACTGCTCGCCCACCACCCGCCGCACCGTCTGCAGCGCACCGCGCAGGCTCGCCAGGTCCACCGACCCCAGCGCCAGGCGCAGCGCGTGCGGCACATGGGGCGTGGCGGCGAAGGGCTCGGCCGTCGACACCGACACCCCTTCGCGCACCAGCGCGGCCGCCACGCGGTCGGCGCGGGTTTCCTCGGGCAGCGGCAGCCAGACGAAGTACGACGCCGGATGGCGCACGCAGCGCAGCCCCGCCAGCACCTCGGCGGCAATCGCCTGGCGCGCCGCGGCGTCCTGGCGCTTCTGCGCCTCCAGCCGCTCGACCGTGCCGTCTTCCAGCCATGCGCAGGCGATGGCGGTGGTCACGCCGGGCGTGCACCAGGTCGTGACGCGGATGGCGCGTTCGATCTTCGGCACCCAGGCATCGGGCACCACGACGAAGCCCACGCGCAGCCCCGTCGCCACGCTCTTCGAAAAGCCCGAGACATACACCGTCGTTTCGGGTGCGAGCACCGCCAGCGGCGGCGGCGGGTCGTCGGCGAGAAAGGCATAGGCCGCGTCCTCGATGACGAGCAGGCCCTCGCGCCGCGCGATGGCGGCCAGGCGGCGGCGCCGGCTCGCGCCCATCACCCAGCCGAGCGGGTTGTGCAGCGTCGGCATGGTGTAGATGGCGCGGACCTTCCGGTTCGCGCACAGGCGCTCCAGCGCGTCGAGGTCGGGCCCCTGCCCCGCGGCCGGAATCGGCGCGAGCTCGAGCCGATGGGCGTCGGCGAGCAGCTTGAATCCTGGATAGGTCAACGCGTCGACCGCCACCACGTCGCCCGGTTGCAGCAGCGCCATCGCCGTGACCGCCAGGCCGTGCTGCGCGCCGTCGACGATCAACACGCGCGAGGCCTCGACCTTCAGCCCGCGCGCGGCAAGGTGCCGGGCGATGCTGGCGCGCTCGTGCATGCGCCCGCCGTGCGGCGCATAGCGCAGCATCGCTTCGACTTCACCGCCGCCGGCAAGCTGCCGCAGCGCGCCGCGCAACAGCTCGGCCTGCCCGGGCAGCGAGGGGTAGTTGAAGTTCAGGTCGACCAAGCCCGCAGCCACGGCCTGCTGGTCGAGGCCGCGGCCCGGCGCCAGCGAGGTCTCGCGCACGAAGGTGCCACGGCCGACCTCGCCGCTCACCAGCCCCATGGCCTCGAGCTCCGCATACACGCGCGACGCCGTGACCAGCGCCAACCCGTGGCGCTCGGCCAGCTGCCGGTGCGTGGGCAGGCGCGTGCCGGGCGTCGGTTGTCCGGCGCGGATCTCGGCGGCGAGCCGGTCGACCAGTTGCTTGTAGCGGGCTTCAGCCATCGTTCAATGTATTCATGACAATTTTTTGATTGTATTGATCGACTTGCCTACGATCGGTGTGTTCCGCCGCCCACACGCACAACGCACACCCCACCACCACCATGCACATCGCGATCCTCACCTTCGACGGCTTCAACGAACTGGACTCGCTCATCGCGCTGGGCGTGCTCAACCGCATCAAGAAACCCGGCTGGCGCGTCACGCTGTGCTGCCCCACGCCGGAGGTCACGTCGATGAACGGCGTGACGGTGCGCGCGCAGTCGCTGCTCGAAGAGGCGCGCGATGCGGGCGCCGTGGTCGTCGGCAGCGGCATCCGCACGCGCGACGTGGTGGCCAGCCCCGAACTGATGGGCCGCCTGGCGCTGGACCCAAGTCGCCAGCTGATTGCGGCGCAGTGCTCGGGCACCCTGATCCTGGCCAGGCTCGGCCTGGTGGCCGGCGTGCCGGCCTGCACCGACCTGACCACCAAGCCGTGGGTGCAGGAGGCCGGCGTCGAGGTGCTGAACCAGCCCTTCTTCGCGCGCGGCAACGTCGCGACCGCGGGCGGCTGCTTTGCCTCGCCCTACCTGGCCGCCTGGATCATCGCGCGCGCCGAAGGGCTGGAGGCCGCGACCTCGGCACTGCACTACGTGGCGCCGGTGGGCGAGAAGGAGGCGTACGTGGCCAACGCGCTGAAGAACATCACGCCCTATCTGGCACAGTGAGGCCATGACCGCGAACGACCTCTCCCGCATCTATCGCAGCTACATCGCCTGCCTGAACGCGCAGGACTGGGCGAACCTGGGCACCTACGTTCACGACGAGGCGACGCACAACGGCCGGCCCCTCGGCCTGGCGGGCTACCGCGCGATGCTGGAGAAGGACTTCGACGACATCCCCGACCTGTTCTTCGGCGTGCAGCTGCTTGTTGCCGAGCCGCCGCGCGTGGCCAGCCGGCTGCAGTTCCATTGCGCGCCCAAGGGCGAGTTCATGGGCCTGCCGGTGAACGGCAAGACCGTCGCGTTCACCGAGAACGTGTTCTACGAATTCAGGGACGCGAAGATCGCGAGCGTGTGGTCGGTCATCGACAAGGCGGCCATCGAAGGCCAGCTTTAGAGACCGAAGACCAGCAGCAGGTTGTTGGCCGGCATCTCGTGCCGCTCGCGCAGCGACAGCCCCGAGCGGCGCGCTTCTTCTTCCACGTCCTTCAGCCGGCGAATGCCCCATGACGCGTCGCGGCTGCGCAGGCTCTGGTCGAACGCAAGGTTGCTCGGCACCGGCGGCGTGTCTTCGAAGTACGGGCCGTAGGTGATCAGCAAGCCGCCGGGCCGCAAGTGCCGCGCGGCGCCCTGCATCAGGCCCACGCACGCGGCCGGCGGTGCGATGTGCAGCATGTTGGCGCAGTAGATCGCATCGAATCGCTGCGTGAACGCGGGCCCCTGCGACGGCCACTGTGCGGCCGTCACGTCGAGCAGCAGCGGCGGCAGCAGGTTGGGCAGGCCGGCGTGCGCGACCCGCGCGGCCAGCGCGGGCAACGCGCGCGCATCCGCATCGGTCGGCTGCCACGTCCACTCAGCCAAGGCCGCGGCGAACCAGGCGGCATGCTGGCCCGTGCCGGACGCGATCTCGAGTGCGGCACCGCGCGCGCCGAGCATCTTGCCCAGAACATCGAGGATGGGTTGCTTGTTGCGATCGGCGGCGGTGCTGTGGGAAAGGTCGGTCATCGGGGTCAGTCTTTGAAACGGGTACAGGCAACAGATAACAGATAACAGGTGAAGGGGCTTCAGCGAACATCGAACAGCGCGGCCGCGTTGCCCCACGCAATGCGCTGCGCCACGTCGTTCGGCAGATCGCCGAGCCACACGCGGTAACCGCGCATCGTCTCGTCGTACGCGCTCCAGCGCTGGTTGACCCAGGTGTCGGAGCCGACCATGAAGCGCTCCGGGTACTTGAGGATCAGCGCGCGCCACGCCGGGCAGAGCTTGCCGCCCTCGCAGGTCAGCCCCGGCCGGTACGAGAGCTCGCCCATCAGCAGCGGATAGCGCGCCAGCAGCGCCTGCACACGCTCGATGGGCGCACCGCCGATGCCGGTGTGGGCCCAGATCAGGCGCAGGCTCTGGCCCTTCGACGGCGCGTTGGCCATCAGCAGGTCGACGGCCTCGTCGTCGACGTGCGCCAGCACCGCGAGCTTGCGCTGCTCGGCCAGCACCATCAGCTTCTTCGCGACGGGCCCGTTGGCGTTGGCGCTGTCGTACAGGTGGAACTCGCCGAGCCCCTTGTAGGGCCCGCTCGCGGTGCCGCGCGCGAGTTCGGCCTGGACCATGTCGTAAATGGTCTCGTCGCGGAACCAGTTGCCGTAGTCGTCGCGGTTGCGGTACAGCCGCACGAAGGGCACCACGCTCACGCCCGCGGCACGGGTCTCGCGCGATGCGGCCAGCGTCTGCGTGCCCGCGTTGGGCCGCGAGTTGGCGACGATCGCCTTGACCTTGTTGCGCTGCATGCGCGCCAGCGCCTCGGCGGGCGGGAACGGGCCGGTGTTGCCGTCCCACGCTTCCTGGTTGTAGTGCAGGTGCGTGTCGAACAGGGGGCCGTCGTAGTCCGCCGCCGTCGCGGCTGCCGCGCAGGCGGCCAGGAGCAGGGCTGCGATGGGCGCGGTGGCTCTCATGCGTACCTCGTTGGTGGTGATGCGCCGATTATTCCCGGCCCGACCGCCCGGCATGAGAGAAACCCGGGCCTTCAAGCGGTCGGCACGGTGCCTCCGTCGATCACGTATTCGGTGCCGGTGATCGCCCCCGCGCGCGCCGACACCAGGAAGCCGATGAGCTCCGCCACCTCCTTCGGCCGCGCCGGGCGCCCGAGCGGAATGCCGCCGAGCGAGTCCATCAGCATCTGCTGCGCGCCCTCGTGGTCGGTGCCGTTGGCGCTGGCCAGCCGGTCGACCAGCGCCACGGCGGCTTGCGTTTCCACCCAGCCCGGCGACACGCGCACCACCCGCACGCCGCGCGGGCTCACCTCCTTCGACAGGCTCTTGCTGTAGGTCGACAACGCGGCCTTCGCGGCGGCGTAGGCGGTGGTCGCATCGGGCAGCGGCAGTTGCCGCTGGATGGACGTGACGTGCACGACCACGCCGCCGCCCTGTGCAAGCATGCCGGGCAACAGGGCGCGGTCGAGGCGCACCGCGGGGTAGAGGTTCAGGTCCAGCGCCTGCTGCCATTCGTCGTCGCCGAGCACCGCGAAGCCGCCTGAAGGCGCCGACGAGCCGCCCGCCACGTGCACCACGATGTCGACGCCGTGCAGCGTGTCTTCGACGGCCTGCGCAACCGTGGCGCACCCGGCAGCCGTGGCGATGTCTGCCGCGACGAAGGCCGCCTTCATGGGCGACTCGGGCCGGCTGCGCGCCGTGGTCAGCACCGTGGCCCCGGCCTCGGTGAGTTGCGCCACGACGGCTTCGCCGATGCCCTTGGTGCCGCCGGTCACCAGCGCGCGCCGGCCTTCGAGCTCGACCGGGTTGCGGATCTCCAGCGATGCGATGAGGCCGTCGCGCAGCGTGAACACGTGCATCAGGTCGGCGCGCTTGCCGGGAAAGTTGCCTTCGACGCGAGTCAGCAGGCGGAAGCTCTCGGTGCCGTCCTGCAACAGGCCGAGCGGCGTCAGCCGGAACCGGTACTTCGCCTGGGAGGCCTGTCGCCACGCCGCGATGGCGGCCCTGCCGCGGCGGGTCTCGCCCTCGTCCTTCACGGTGGCGTCTTCAATGAAGCAGCCGGCCAGCAGGTCGGTGTTCGTTTCTTCGTGCGATGCGAGGTAGCGCGCAATGGCGCCGGGATAGGTCTGGGTCATGGGGTTGCGTGAGCCTGTGTTTGCAAGGCGCCCATGCTCGACCTAAGCTCGCGGCATGGGAAGTACGCACCAAGAAGTTAGCGCCTCGCATGAGGCTGGCCCCGCACCCGCGCAAGAACCCGCGCGCAAGGCCTACACGCCGCTGTCAGCGGCCATCGACGTGGAGGCCTGCCTCGGCCTTCTCGAAGGCCGCTGGAAACTGGTGATCCTGTTCCATCTGTTCGACGGCCAGGTGCAGCGCTTCTCCGACCTGGAAAAGCGCGTGACCGGCATCTCGCAGAAGATGCTCGCGCAGCAGCTGCGCCAGCTCGAGGCCGACGGCATCGTGCTGCGCACCGTGCACTCGCAGGTGCCGCCGAAGGTCGACTACCGCTTGACGCCGTGGGGACAGCGGCTGTGCCCCGCGCTCGATGCGATGCTGAAGTGGGCCGAGCTCAGGGAACACTACGGCAGCTGACGCGCCACCGGGACGTGCACGTCCCACTTCTGCGCCCGGTCGACGCTCCGCGCGCAGGTCACCGCGATCAGGCGGCGGGTGTGCTCCGAGAGTTCGCCGCGCTTGTCGACCGACGACCAGCGAATCGTGTCCCACCGCGCGCCCAGCGGCACGGCGCACCTCGGCACGAAGACCTTGAGGTTGGGCTCGCTCGCGTTCCACTTACCTTCCCCCTTTGCGTTCTCGCTCGCGACGAACTCGCGCGCCTTCTCGCGAATCTCGTAGAGGCCCTGCACGGTGTCGTTCGAGCGCATGTCCTCGATGCCCGTCGTGGCATGGGCGTTCGCGAACGCGGTGAGCAGAAAAACAGAGACAGCGGAAAGAGCGGCGGTGCGGCTATGCATGATTCGAAGCAGTGTCGTCGAAGTCTCCCTTGCGCAGCTTCAGCGCCACGTCGAAGAACGACGCCAGCACGCGGCTCTCGCGCCGGATCTGCAGGCAGTACAGGTAGGTCTGCGTCACGGCGGGGTCGCCTTCGATGCGAACGGTGCGCAAGCGCGCATCGGGAATGAACTCCGCTTCCGACACGGCCCCGATGCCGATGCCGCGCGCCGCCGCTTCGCGGATCGCCTCGCGGCTGCCGATTTCCATCGCGAGCTTCGGGCGCACGCCCGCGCGTGCGAACGCCTCGTCGAGCGCACGACGGGTGCTGGAGCCGCTTTCGCGCTGGAGCATCGGCTGGCCGTGCAACTCTTCGAGCCGGACCTCGCCGCGGTTGGCAAAGGGATGGTCGCGGTGAACGAACAGGATCAGCGCATGCCGTGCATACGGCGTGGCGCTGAAGCCCGGCGCCTCATGAAAGCGCGCCAGCACGCCGATGTCGACGGCATACGCCTCGAGGTCCTTGAACACCGCCGACGAGTTGCCCATGCGGATCGACACGTCCAGCCGCGGATAGCGCTTGCGGTAGGCGTCGACCATCTCGATCACGTGGAACGGACCGACCGCGCCCAGCTTGAGCTCGCCCGACTGCAGGTCGCCGCTGTCGTGCAGCAGGTTGTACGAATCGAGCTCGAGCGACGCGATCTGCCGCGCAATGGGCAGCAGGCGCTCGCCCACGTCCGTGAGCTCGATGCGGTGCCCCTGCCGGTGGAACAGCATGACGTTGTGCTGCCGCTCCAGCGCCTGCACCTGCGTGGTCAGCGTGGGCTGGCTCAGGCCGACCGCGCGCGCGGCCGCGCTGAAGCTTCCGTGCTGGGCCACTGAGAGAAAAGCGCGAAGCCTGGCTGCCGTCATCCATAGATTATTTGAATGGTTCTGTGACAAATCCGTGATCGATCTGATATGCGGGTGTCACATAGCGTTCTTAGCCTTGGGGTAGTCCGAAGCCCACCGCCACTTCACGTCCCCTGCCTCCCAGCCCCGCCTCATCCACGCCATGAACACCCTTCCTCTTCTGCGCCGCAGCCTGGCCGCCCTTGCGCTCTGCGCCATCGCCGCCGTGCCGGCCCTGGCCGCCCCGCCCCTCACCATCGGCCTGATCCCCGCCGAAGACTCGCAAGCCATGATCGAGAGCAGCCGCCAGGTGCTCGACAGTCTGCAACAGCAGCTCGGCATGCCGGTGAAGCCCTTCGTGGCCACCGACTACAACGGCGTGATCGAAGCGCTGCGCTCCAGGAAGCTCGACGTGGCCTACCTCGGCCCGTTCTCCTACGTGCTGGCCAACCAGGTCGCCGGCGTCGAAGCCTTCGCTGTCGCCGTGACGAAGAAGACGGGCCAGAGCTCGTACAGGAGCGTGATCATTGCGCGCAAGGACAGCGGCCTCGCCAAGCCCGCCGACCTGAAGGGCCGCACCTTCGCCTTCGTCGACCCGACCTCCGCCTCCGGCCACCTGTTCCCCAAGGCGGGCCTGCTGCAGGCCGGCAACGACCCCGACACCTTCTTCGGCCGCGTGATCTTCTCGGGCTCGCACGACGCCAGCATCCTGGCCGTGGCCAACAAGAAGGTCGATGCCGCCGCGGTGGCCGACCGCATCCTCGCAAGCGCCATCGCCAAGGGCCAGGTGAAGGCCGACGAGCTCGAGATCGTCTGGTCGTCCAGCCCCATTCCCGAGTCGCCGATGGTCTGGCGCAAGGACCTCGACCCCGCGCTCAAGGCCAAGATCGCCAAGGCGCTGGCCAACGTCAAAGACCTGCCGTGGGGCGACCAGGGCGTGCTCAACGGCTTCCAGCCGACCAGCGACGCGGCCTACGACGTGGTGCGCGACACCGCCAAGGTGCTCAAGCTCGACCTGCGGAGCATGAAGTGATCCGCATCCGCCAGCTCGCCAAGCGGTACGGCGACAACGCCGTGCTGCGCGGTGTGGACCTCGACGCGGCACCGGGCGAGTTCGTGGTGGTGCTCGGCGAGTCGGGCGCCGGCAAGTCGACCCTGCTGCGCTGCGTGAACCGCCTGGCCGTGGCCGACGGCGGCGAGCTCACCGTCGACGGCATGGACGCGGTGAACTGCGCGGACACGCGCGCCCTGCGCCAGCGCGTGGCCATGATCTTCCAGCACCACAACGTGGTGCCGCGGCTCAGCGCATTGAAGAACGTGCTGACCGGCCGGCTGGGCGCGGTGTCGACGCTGGCGTCGGTCCTGCACTTCTTCAGCCGCGCGGACATCGCGCTGGCCCACGAGTGCCTGGGCCGCGTGGGCCTCGCGCACAAGGCGCACGAGCGCACCGATTCGCTCTCGGGCGGCCAGATGCAGCGCGTGGGCATCGCCCGCGCGCTGGCGCAGCAACCGCGCCTGATTCTTGCGGACGAACCGGTCGCGAGCCTCGACCCGCAGACCTCGCGCAAGGTGCTGCAGTACCTGCACGACGCCTCGCGCGACCTGGGCATCACCGTGCTGTGCAACCTGCACCAGGTCGACTACGCGCGCGAGTTCGCCGACCGCATCGTCGGCCTCTCGCAAGGCCGCGTGGTCTTCGACGGCGCGCCGCGGGCCATGGGCCAGGACGACATCGACCGTATCTACCTGCCGCAACCCGAACCCGAACGCAAGGACCCGGCCCGCCCGCGGGCGCTGGCCATGCCGTCGATGGCCGGGCATGGAGGATGACACCCATGAACCCGCAGGAATCAACCAAATACGCCTGGACCGGCCCGGTGCCCGAAGGCCGCCGCAGCTGGGTGCAGCTGCTCATCGGCGGCTGCGCGATCGCATGGGTGCTGCAGTGGAGCGCCGCCGGTGCGCAGCTCAGCTGGTCCGAACTCGCGGCGGGGCTGCCGCAGATCCTGGACTTTCTAGGACGCACCCTGCCGCCCGACCTGAACATCCTGGGCCGGCTCATGGCGCCCGCGCTGGAGACCATCCAGATCGCGGTGTGGGGCACGCTGCTGGCCGTGGTGCCCGCCATTCCCCTGTCGTTCCTGGCCGCGCGCAACCTGCAGAGCAACCGCTGGGTGTACCAGAGCACGCGGCAGGCATTGAACGTGGTGCGCAGCATCAACGAGCTGATCCTGGCGCTGGTGTTCGTCTCGGCCGTGGGCCTGGGGCCGTTCCCCGGCGTGCTGGCGCTCGCCCTGCACGGCGCGGGCATGCTGGGCAAGTTCTTCGCCGATGCCATCGAGGAGATCGACCAGGGCCCGCTCGAGGCGCTGCGCGCCACCGGCGCGCGGCCGCTGCAGGTGATCGTGTTCGGCGTGCTGCCGCAGGTCGTCACCGCGTGGATCGCGGTGGTGCTCTACCGCTTCGAGGTGAACCTGCGTTCGGCCACGGTGCTGGGCATGGTGGGCGCGGGCGGCCTGGGCTTCGAGCTGGTGAGCAGCCTCAAGCTCTTTCGCTATCCCGAGACGGCCACCTGCATCATCGTGATCACCGTGATGGTGATCGTGGCGGACACGCTGTCGAGCCAGCTGCGCCACCGCATCCAGCGCAATGGCCGTCACTGACATTTCCCTTCCGGTTCGCGGCTGCGCGACCCTTTCCTGAACCCCCATGTGGACCTACTGCAACCCCGTCGATGTGCATGCCGGCTGCGGCTCGCTCGATGAACTCCCCCGCCTGCTGGGCGAACGCCGCGCGATCCTCATCGCGTTCCCCGAGGCCATCGCGCTCGGCCTGGTCGAACGAGTGCGCAGCCTGCTGGGCGAGCGGCTCGCCGCCGTCGAGACCGAGGTGCTGCCGAACCCCGACGTGGCCTGGCTCGCGCCCATGTACGAGCGGCTGTGGCGCGACCATGCCGATGTCGACTGCGTCGTCGCGCTCGGCGGCGGCAGCGTGATCGACTGCGCCAAGGTCATGCTTACGCGCCCGGCCACCGGCCGTTTCGACGAGCTGCTGGCGGTGCTCGAAGGCGCGAAGCCTGCTGCGGCTTCGCAGGGCCGCCATCGCCGGCTGCTGGCCATTCCGACCACCGCGGGCACCGGCAGCGAAGTGACGCCGTGGGCCACCGTGTGGGACCAGGCGCGCGCGCGCAAGCTGTCGCTTCATCTGCCGTGGACCTGGCCCGAGGCCGCCATCGTCGATGCCGACCTGATGCTGAGCCTGCCGCATGCGGCCACGCTGGCCAGCGGGCTCGATGCGCTGTCGCATGCGCTGGAGTCGCTGTGGAACGTGCACCGCAACCCCGTGTCGGCCAGCCTGGCCGTGAGCGCGGCGCGCAGCATCGTCGCCACGCTGCCGGCCTTGCTGGCGCAACCGGCCAGCGCGGAACTGCGCGAGCGGCTCGCCACCGCGGCACTGCAGGCCGGGCTCGCGTTCTCGAACACGCGAACGGCGCTCGCGCATTCGCTGTCCTACGACATCACGCTCAGCCACGGCACGCCGCACGGCATCGCGTGTTCTTTCAGCCTGCCGCGGATCATGCGGCTGGCGGCCGGGCGCGACGCCGGGCTCGACGCGCTGCTGCTCTCGGTGTTCGATGCCGCGCACATCGACGAGGCCGTGGCGACGCTGTCGGGCTTCCTGGAAAGCCTGGGCGTGAGCGTCGATCCGGCGCACTACGGCATTGCCGAATCGGACTGGAACGACCGCATCCAGCAAGCCCTGGCCGGCGCACGCGGCCGCAATTTCATCGCCGCGGCCTGAACGCCGCACATCCTTTCACCTTACCCTTACCGACACCATGAACGCACCTACGACCCCCACCGCCCTGCCCGCGCACCAGCTCCAGGCCGTCATCTTCGACTGGGCCGGCACGCTGGTGGACTTCGGCTCGCTCGCGCCCACGCAGATCTTCGTGGAAGCCTTCGCCAGCTTCGGCATCCAGATCAGCCTGGCGCAGGCGCGCGGCCCCATGGGCCTGTCGAAGCGCGACCACATCCGCACGCTGCTCGAGGAACCCGCGATTCATGCGCAGTGGGTCGAGCGCTTCGGCGCGGCGCCGGGCTCGAAGGACATCGGCGCGCTGTACGAGCGCTTCATGCCCATGCAGATCGACAAGGTGGGCGAGTATTCGCAGCCCATTCCGGGCGCCATCGACACGCTCGCATGGCTGCGCGCGCAGGGCCTGAAGATCGGCTCGTGCTCGGGCTACCCGCGCCAGGTGCTCGACGTGCTGCTGCCGCTCGCGGCCAAGGCCGGCATCGTGCCCGACCACGTGGTGGCGGGCGACGAGCTGCCGGCCGGCGGCCGCCCCGGCCCCTACATGGCATTGGCCAACGTGCTGGCCCTGAAGGTGGGCGACGTGCGCGCCTGCATCAAGGTGGACGACACCACGCCCGGCATCGAGGAAGGCCGCAACGCGGGCATGTGGTGCGTCGGCCTGACGCTCTCGGGCAACGAGGTGGGCCTGACCGAAGAGGCGCTGAACAAGCTGCCCGCGGCCGAACGCGAAGCGCTGCGCGCCGGTGCCGAGCAGCGGCTGCGCGCGGCCGGCGCCCACATCGTGATCGACAGCGTGGCCGACCTGCCGCGCGCCGTGCACGAGATAGCGCGGCTGCAGCGCGAAGCCTGAGGCTCAGCGCGTCGGCCGGAAGGCCGCGCGCACTTTTTCATTGAGTTTCTCGCCGGTTTCCTCGCCGGCGTTCTAGCTGAACTGGGCGGGCAGCGGCGGCGTTGTCCGAGCGGTCTGCCCGGGCTCGGTGTCCTTCGAAGGGCGCAGCATGGCGAGGGCGCCGGCGCCGCTCGACATGGCGCTGAAGACCATCGACGTGACGAGCCGGTGACGGCGGGAAAGAGCACGTGAGCGGGGAGGAGCGAGGTCGTCCATGCCGGGCTCTCCTGGTGTTCTCGGGTTGCGGGAGCCCCGATCGAAGAAGCCGGACGTATCTCGAATGTGTGCGCCCGCGGCCAATTCGAATGGGCGTGTACCTGCCGCGAATGGCGATACACGGCCATGCAAAACAGCGGCGCAATGTGCAAGACGCGCCGGCCGCGCGCTGCCACAGTGCCTCATCCCTTGGTATGCCTGCACGCACCCGGCGTGCAATAGCCCTGTACCAATGGGGTGTTGACGCGCGCGACAGGGTCCGTAGAGTTGCAGCGTCCTCCACTTCGCACAACGAGAACCCCCCATGAGCAATCCGCCCGACACCTCGAAGAAGACACCGCTGACCACCGCCTTCGGCGCGCCCGTGGTCGACAACCAGAACAGCCTCACCGCAGGCCCGCGAGGCCCCGTGCTGATGCAGGACGTGTGGCTCCTCGAGAAGCTCGCCAACCTGAACCGCGAGATCATTCCCGAGCGCCGCATGCATGCGAAGGGCTCCGGCGCGTTCGGCACCTTCACCGTCACGCACGACATCAGCCGCTATACGCGCGCCAGGCTCTTCAGCGCCGTGGGCAAGAAGACCGAGATGTTCGCCCGCTTCACCACCGTGGCCGGCGAGCGCGGCGCGGCCGACGCCGAGCGCGACATCCGCGGCTTCGCGCTGAAGTTCTACACGGAAGAAGGCAACTGGGACATGGTGGGCAACAACACGCCGGTGTTCTTCCTGCGCGACCCGCGCAAGTTCCCCGACCTGAACAAGGCCGTGAAGCGCGATCCCCGGACCAACATGCGCAGCGCCACCAACAACTGGGACTTCTGGACGCTGCTGCCCGAGGCGCTGCACCAGGTCACCATCGTGATGAGCGACCGCGGCATTCCGGCCAGCTACCGCCACATGCACGGCTTCGGCTCGCACACCTACAGCTTCGTGAGCGCGCAGAACGAGCGCTTCTGGGTCAAGTTCCACTTCAAGACGCAGCAGGGCATCAAGAACCTCACCGACGCCGAGGCCACGGCCGTGGTGGGCGGCGACCGCGAGAGCCACCAGCGCGACCTGTTCGACTCGATCGAACGCGGCGACTTCCCCAAGTGGACGCTGTACGTGCAGGTGATGCCCGAGGCCGACGCCGAGAAGGTGCCCTACCACCCCTTCGACCTCACCAAGATCTGGCCCAAGAAGGACTACCCGCTGATCGAAGTGGGCGTGATGGAGCTCAACCGCAATTCCGAGAACTTCTTCGCCGACGTGGAGCAGAGCGCCTTCGCGCCCAACAACCTGGTGCCCGGCATCAGCGTGTCGCCCGACAAGATGCTGCAGGCGCGCCTGTTCGCTTATTCGGACGCACAGCGCTACCGCCTGGGCGTGAACCACCACCAGATTCCGGTGAACGCGCCGCGCTGCCCCGTGCACAGCAACCACCGCGACGGCACCATGCGCGTGGACGGCAACTACGGCGGCCTGCCGCACTACGAACCCAACAGCTTCGGCCAGTGGCAGGAACAGCCCGACTACCGCGAGCCGCCGCTCAAGCTGCGCGGCGACGCCGACTTCTGGAACTTCCGCGAAGACGATGCCGACTACTTCAAGCAGCCCGGCGACCTGTTCCGCCTGATGAAGCCCGAGCAGCAGCAGGTGCTGTTCGAGAACACCGCGCGCGCCATGGGCGATGCGCCGGAGTTCATCAAGCGCCGCCACATCGACAACTGCAGCAAGGCCGACCCGGCCTACGGCGCGGGCGTGGCGAAGGCGCTGAACCTTCTCTGAGCCGATGCCCGGGCCGCGGCTTCGGCTGCGGCCGCCTTCGAGAGGACAGACCAGATGGCTCGATTCGTTCTGGTGCCGGGTGGCTGGCACGGCGGCTGGGCATTCGACGCGGCCGGCCATGCGCTGTCGAGCGAAGGCCACGAGGTCCAGGCGCTCACGCTCTCGGGGCTGGGCGACGAGCCCGCGAACGGCGCCAACCTCGAGCGTCACATCGGCGAGGCGGTGCAGGCGCTTCGCGGGCGCGACGCGCCTGCCGTGCTGGTCGGTCATTCGTACGGGGGCATGGTCATCACCGGCGCGGCGGACCGGGCGCCTTCGCGTGTGAAGGCGCTCGTCTATGCCGATGCCTATGTGCCGGACAGCGGCGCATCGCTCTGGTCGCTCACCACGCCGAACTACCGGGAGCGTTTCATTTCGGGCGTGGCCGCGGACGGCCTGACCTGCGCGCCGGCAGCCCACCTCGACAAGCGATGCCGGCCTCATCCGATCGCCACCTTCCTGCAGGCGATCGAGCTGAGCGGCGATTGGCGCGGCGTTCGCAGCAAGGCCTTCATCGCTGCGTTCGGCTGGGAAGGAAGCCCGTTCATCGCGCTCTACGAACGCTTTCGGCTGGACCCTGAATGGGCGACACATCGGCTTGAGTGCGCGCACGATATTCCGCGGCTGGCTCCCGACGCGTTCGCGAAGATTCTCCTGGCGTACGCATAGCGCAGCCGAGCGCAGCAGCTCGAAAGCCGGCCGGCGCGCCCGCCTGGGAGAACGTGCCGTCGTGGTTCGTCTACGGCGACGGCGACGGCGACAAGAACATTCCGCCGGCCGCGCAGGCCTTCACGGCCGAGCGCGCCAGGTCGGTGAAGACGGTGGCGGTCAAGGGTGCCTCGCACGTGGTGATGACCTCCAGGCCCGACATGGTCGCCAAGCTGATCGCCGAGGCCGCGAGCCGATAGCCCAAGGCCCCGGCCAAAGCCTCGCGGCAGCGGCCACGCCGGGGCGGTAGTAGAGTTGCACGGTCTTCAACACGGCCTCCTGTCGCCAGGGAGCAAGAGATCGACGCAACCGATACCCCTCCACGCTGCTGCATCGTCGGCGGCGGCCCGGCCGGCATGGTGCTCGGGCTGCTGCTCGCGCGTGCCGGCGTGAACGTGGTCGTGCTGGAGAAGCACACCGACTTCCTGCGCGACTTTCGCGGCGACACCGTGCACCCCTCCACGCTGGAGATCCTGCATGAGCTGGGCCTGCTCGACGCCTTCTTGCAGCGCCCGCACGACCGCATCGACGAGCTGCGCGCCACCTTCGAAGGCCGCGCCTTCCCCGTGGCCGACTTCACCCACCTGCCCTCGCACAGCAAGTTCCTCGTGCTGATGCCGCAGTGGGAGTTCCTGGACTTCATGTGCGACGAGGCGCGGCGCTACCCCGGCTTCGAACTGTGGACCGACGCCGAAGCCGTCGGCCTGCTGCAGGACAACGGCCGCGTCAACGGCGTGAAGGTGCGCCGCGGCGGCCGCACCGGCAAGCCGCAGGACCACGAGCTGCACGCCTCGCTGGTGGTGGCCGCCGACGGCCGGCATTCCACGCTGCGCGACGCGGCCGCGCTGCCGCACATCAGCTACGGCGCGCCCATCGACGTGCTGTGGATGCGCATTCCCAAGCACCCCGGCGACCCCGATTCCACCGCCGGCCACATTGCCGGCGGCCGCTTCCTGGTTACGCTGAACCGTGGCGACTACTGGCAGTGCGCCTTCGTCATTCCGAAAGGCGGCCATGCGGCGCTGCAGGCGCGCGGCATCGAGGCGTTCCATGCCGAGCTCGCGCAGATCGCGCCCTTCCTGCGCGAGCGGCTGCCGCAGGCGCTGCCCGACTGGAACGCGGTGAAGCTGCTCGAAGTGACGGTCGACCGGCTCGAGTCGTGGGCCTGCAAGGGGCTGCTGTGCATCGGCGACGCGGCGCACGCCATGTCGCCGGTGGGCGGTGTGGGCATCAACCTGGCCGTGCAGGACGCCGTGGCCGCCGCCAACCTGCTGGCGCCGGCGCTGGCCAGCACGGCGACCGACAAGCAGATCGACACCCTGCTGCCCCAACTGCAGCGCCGCAGGGAATGGCCGGTGCGCGTGACGCAGGCGGCCCAGCGGCTGGTGCAAAACCGCGTGCTGGTGCCCGTGCTGGGCGGCGAGCTGTCGACCGTGCCGGGGCATGTGCCCTGGCCGCTGCGGCTGCTGTCGCGCTGGCCGCGGCTGCGCAGGCTGCCTGCGCGCATGGTGGGCCTGGGTGTGCGGCCGGAGCACGTGCGGTCGCCTCGCGCCTGAGCGCGGCTCTTTATGCTTTGTTTACGCGCAGGCGTGAACATTCGACGCCTTTTTTACGCGCGGCTTTCCACACTCGGTGCTTCGCAAGACCAGAGTGATTCATGGACATCGTGTGGTTGGCCGCTGTGGCGGCCGTGTGGGTTTTATCGGCCGAGGCGCTGGTGCGTTTCTACGGGCTCGATGCGCCGCTGAAGCGGGATCAAGCCGGAGGCAAGGCGGGGCACACAGCGGGTGTGAGGCGGGTGTGAGGCGGGTATGAGGCGGGCATGAATCGGGGTGCGGCATGGCGTTGAACGCAACGCTCTGGTACCGCGCCGCGGCCTGGGCCAGGCAAGCCCGCGCGCGGCCCGACATGACGCTGTGGTGGTCGTGCTGCGGCACGCCGTCGCTCGGCGCGCAAACGTCCATCGGACGGCATGGCGCGCGCGATGTGCTGGTGGCGTCATGCGCCCACTGCGGCGCCGAGTGGCTCAGCCTGTCGCAGGCGGAGAACCCGGGCGACTGGCGGCCGATGCAGCACGGCGGTGTTGCGGCGGCACGACCGGCATGCGGGCCGGCCCGCCAACCGGCACATGCCATCGAAAACATCCTGAACATCGAAGAGCGAGGCGCCTGGCGCCGGCGCAAGCGGCGTGACGCGGAAGACTGAAGGGCGGGGCGCAGCGCCGTGTCAGGCCGACGCCACCGGCGTCCACGCCGTGTTCGCGGTGAAGGTGAAGCGTTGCTCCGCGCCGTCGTCGCCACGCCCGTAGCCGCGCAGCCTGAGGTGCGGATAGACGAACGACAGCGTTGTCGCGTTGCTCGCGACCTTCGTCCACATGCGGTCGGCCGCGCGCACGACGCGCAGCACGCTGCCCTCGTCGGTGTAGCTCTCCAGCGTGAAGTACGCCGAGTCCGGCGACCACGCATGGCCCCGGCCCCAATGGGCGCCCGGAATCGCGAGGCCGTCGAGCGTCACGCTGTTGAGGCTGTCGCTGTGCGGCTTCTCGGTTTCGTAGGTCCAGACCGTCGTGTGCGCGCCGTCGGGCGAGGCGATGCGTTCGCCGCCGTAGCCGATGTACAGAGGGCTGCCGTCGCCGGGCGCAACGCGCACGCTCAAGGCCGGCGCGCCTGCGTCACCTGGCGCGACCAGTACACGCCGTCCAGCCTGTCGAGCCGCACTTCACCGCCCGTCGACGGCGCATGCACGAAGCGCCCGCCGCCCACGTAGATGCCCGCGTGCGACGGCGTGGAAGAACCGAAGAGCACCAGGTCGCCGGTGCGAAGCTCCGACATGGCCACGGGACGGCCGAAGGCGGACATGCGCGCCACCGTGCGCGGCGGCACCTGCCCCACGCTGTGGACGTACACGTAGCCGATGAGCCCGCTGCAGTCGAAGCCGCCGTCGGGCGTGTTGCCGCCGTAGCGGTACGGCGTGCCGACGAGGCCGAGCGCGTGGATGGCGATGCTGTTCGATTGCTCGTCGCTCAGCGGCGTGCTGCCGATCGAAGGACCTTGGCCCTGGCCCGAGCGTGGGCCGGGCGGGCTGGCGCAGCCGACCATCAGGATGCACAGCCCGATCGGGATCAGGCGAAGCAGCCAGCGCAGCGGTGTGCGGAAAGAACGGGAGAGCGCGAGTGCATGGAACATGTCGGCGGGCGGGTCTTGTGGACGTGCCCTGACTCTAGCGCGAGTCGGCAATGCGGCCGATACGGCGGTATGAAGGTACCGGGGTAGGGAGGCGATGCCGGGGATGCCGGGGATGCCGGGGATGCCGGGGATGCCGGGGAAGGCGGGGAAGGCGGGGAAGGCGGGGAAGGCGGCACACCTTGCGCGTTCGGGGCTGCACGAGGAGCCCGATGCGCAAAGATGTGCAGGGAGAGGCGAGTTACTGCGCGGGAGCGACGTTCACGGCGTCCTTCAGCGCCTTGCCGGCGGTGAACTTGGGCGCCTTGCTGGCCTTGATGGTCATCGGCTCGCCGGTCGAGGGGTTGCGGCCGGTGCGTTCGGGGCGGCTGGCCACCGCGAACGTGCCGAAGCCGATCAGTTGCACCGTGTCGCCGCTGGCAAGAGCGCGCGAGAGGTTGTCGATGGCAGAGTCCAGCGCGCGAGCGGCGTCGACCTTGCTGAGGTTGGTGTCGTTGGCGATGGCGGCGATGAGTTCAGTCTTGTTCAAAGCAGGAATTTCTTTCTTCAGTCAAACGGTTGGGAAAAATACAGTGTCGCTGGGCGCACCGGGCACGAACTTTAAACGCCCCGCCGGGGGATGGCGGCGCGCAGGCGTTTCAAAAGTGAAACATCGTGACCGATGACCGGGGTTGCGATGGTACGTGGCCCGCGCACCCCGGGCCGGAATCCGCGTGACAAAGCGCCAGATGCGCTGTGATCCATGCATGCGGGCATAAGTTCAAGGCAATTCGGCTTGTGTAAGCTGCGCCGGCAATGGCATGGCTGGAACGCATTCGACACTGGCAATACACCAGGCGCACACGGCGTGCGGCATGTGAGCGCGCGCTAGCGGAATTCGCCCGTACCCACGACGATCCCGCCATGGGCGCGCACGTGCTTCGCGCCGATGCACGCGGCACCGTGGTGCGGGTGATGTACATGGCGGGGCACATTCCGCCCGAGCGCTGCTGGTACCTGGTGTCGATCGGCAACGCCGCGGTTCGCATGCTGTCGTTCGACGATGTGAAATTGCTCGAGTCACCGTGGCGGTGATCGCCGGCCGAATGTCTTCGGCCGGCGATCACTTGCGGCTCTCCTCGAGCAAGGTTTTCGCAGCGCTCGCCAGGTCGAACGCCAGGTCGACGAGGTGCATCCGCTGCTTGACCGTGTCTTGCGTCCACGGCTTCGTGCTGTGGCTGATGCACCAGAGCAGCGAGTGCAGTTGCGTCAGCTTGGCTTCGGCCGCGTCGGCCGCGCTCAGCACGATGGTGTCCGCAGCGGGCCGGGTGCGGAGTCGGGTCGGTTCTTGTGGCGTCATTCTTGCAGTGCTCCCTTTGCAGATTGCGCGTGGCCGGATGCCGGCTCACACGGGCTCCGACTCTAGAGAAGGCAGGACCGATGCAAGCGGGAATTTGCGCTAGTAATTCTCGAATTGCGCGAGAACCAGCAGCCCCTTGCACAACGCGCCCTGCTCTCGCCTGCGCGATGAGCACATGTCGCCGCGACCGCAATAACATTCAGGCCATCTCAGTTGCCGGACCCCCCATGTCGTTCCTGAAAAAACTCTTTGGCGCGCGCCCCTCGGCGCCACTGCAACCCGTCAGCGTCGCCGCCTACGCGGAAGGCTATGCAACGCATGTTCGCCTTGCCCTGCCCGGCACGCAGGTGGAGGTCGAGCATGGCGCCACGCCCGGCCTCACGCGCGTGCACTGGACCTTTCCCGACGGCGGCAAGGTGAGCACGTTCCTGGGCAATGCGTATGCGCGCTATCTGCAGCAACCCGAGGCGATGAACGCACTCTTCGCCGAGCACCTGGCCGATGCACGGCGCACGCAGGAGGCCGACGACAGCACGGAGCTGTCTCGCATCCTTCCCGTGCTGAAGACGACAGAGTGGGTGAGTGCTTCGCAGGCCCAGCTGGCGAGCAGCAACGCACCGGCGGACCAGTTCCCGGTGCTGGGCAAGCTCGCGGGATCGCTGGTGCTGGCCTACGTGGAAGACACGCCCGAGGCCATGCGCTACATCACGCCAAGCCGGCAGAAGCGCATCGACACGGATTTCGCGGCGTTGAACGACACAGCGCTCGAGAACCTGAAAGCCTTTCTTCCTCAACTGCGCGTCGAGGGCGGCGGCGGCCGCTATGCGGCGCGGCTCGATCACAACTACGACGCGAGCATGGTCCTGGTCTTCGAGCATTGGCGCGACCGGCTGTCCGTGCCGGGCGACCCGGTGTTTGCCATCGCGGCGCGCGATGAACTGCTGATATGCGGCAGTGAAGACCACGAGTCGGTGGCGGCGTTGCGCGACATGGCCCGGGAGATTGCAGCGAAGTCCGCCTATGGGTTGACGAGCGAATTGTTCGTCTGGCGTGACGGGCGGCTGCAGGTGCTCGACAAGACCGAATAGCCCGGGTGCGTCTGTCGTTCACTGCTTGAAACCGCCGATGGGCAGGCAAGCCTTGCGGGCTTCGCGCCTGCCCATCGAGCGGATCCCTTCTGATCGCACGAAGGGATTGAAGGGATTGAAGGGGATGAAGCACCTCTAGCTTTTCGCGGCCCTCTGGAACAACGCCGCCGCGTCCTGCGCCAGGTCGGACGCGATCCAGAGCAGGCGGTCCCGGCGATCGGGGCCCACTTCTTCGAACCATCCGTTCATGTTGCCGTAGAAGCTCAGCAGCAACGCGTTCAGTTGCTCCAGCCGGTTCTCCAGAAGGTCCCATGCATCCGATGGCGTGATTCCGTCGGTGGAAGTGGGGCCGGAAGCCCGGGCCATAATTCGTTCAGCCATTTGGTGTGCCTTTCTTAAGCGTTAGCACGTCACTTGGTCAGACGGTCAAGGTGTTCGTTGCACCTTGGCCGTCGCCTTTTCTTCGCCATTCGTGCCTCACGTTCGCGTCGCTGCCTGTTGCAGCGACTGCCCGCCGTGAAGCGAAGCGGTCCGTCTTCCCGTGGTCGTCTTGTGTGCTGCCTCCCTGGCCCGCGTAGCGGGTTGTCTTGTTGCAAGGGCATTCACTTTAGATAAGACCGGTGGGGCGCGGCGGAAAAATTGTGCCCAGTAATTCTCGAACTGCGAGGGCAATTTCCGGGCGGTCTGGGCAGTACACAAAGCCTGACAGTCGTCGCCAAAGCTGCTGCGCGGTTCGCGCAAATTGCACCGGTTCGGGACGACCTCGCGGTGGCGGTTCTCGAACTCTCGAACCGCACGGCAAACTGCTGTTCCAGCTCCGCCTCGCCGTTCGATGGCTTGCCAGTTAAGCTCGCGAACACGCCCGGAGGCGGAGGAGACGAAACATGATGCGAATACTCGTGCTGGCGCTCTTGGTGTTCGGGGCCTGGAAAGGCTATGGGCACTACCAGGCAAAGAAGCTCTCCGCGATGGAGAGCGACAAGTTGCCCGCACTCAACCTGACAGGCAACAAGCCAAGCCCTTCGGCGGCGAACTTCGCTTGCGACGGCCGCAAGTACTGCTCCCAGATGACCTCGTGCGCGGAGGCCACCTACTTCCTGAAGAACTGCCCGGGCGTGAAGATGGACGGCAACAACGACGGCGTGCCTTGCGAGCAGCAGTGGTGCCGCTGAAAAAGAGCGCGGCCGTTCGCAGCCTTCCTGCTACAGCAGCCCGCGCGTAGATGCTTTGAGCGTGGCCGCCGCGCGGGTCGAGCAGCCGAGCTTGCGAAACACGCGTTCGACGTGGGTTCGCACCGTGCTCGGGCTGATGCTCAGCGCGCGTGCGACCTGCTTCGTGTTGTCGCCCCGGCTGATGCAGCGCAGAACCTCCAGCTCTCGCTGCGAAAGCGACTGGTCGTCCTGCGCGGGTGCCGCGACCTTCGCTTGCGTGCCCGGCAGCACGCAGGCGAGCAACGCAGTGACGACCTCCTGGTCGAAGCGGCCCGCGTCCACGTCCTGCTGCATGCGCGCGAGCGACTGTGCGTCGCTCAGTTCCTCGCGCCACGGACGGCGGGTGCCATGGGACACCCACTGCTCGGCCGCCGCGACGATCTGCCCTTCGAGCGGCATCGCCATGCCGGAGCGGCCGCGAAAGTAGCCCGAGCCGTCGCGCCGCTCGAAGGCGAACGACGCAATTTCCGCCTCGGCCGCGAGACCGTCGATCTGCCCTGCCGCGCGGGAGGTCCAGTACGGCACGAGCCGCAGGCGCTCCAGCGAAGCGGCCGGCAGCGGCTCGGGCGCGTTCCAGATGGCGTTGGGCACCGCCGCGCGCCCGATGCCGTGGATCAACCCGGCCTTGTACGCACGATGGCGCAAGGCTTCGTCCATGTCGAGCTGTGCGCTGCAATCGCGCGCCAGCCTGGCCACGCGGCGCGAGTAGCCCGTCATCCACGGGAGCTTGAGGTCGATCACGTCGCCGACCAGCTCCAGCCCCACGCGCCGGCGCATCGAAACCGGCTGGTCGGCCACGTCGGTCCACGGCGCGACGGGCGCGTCGAGCAACGCCAACCACTCGCCGGCGCGCGGTGCGGTCGCATCGACAAGGAAGCCGGGGTAGACGCTGTTCGCGCGTCCGCGTGCCAGCGTGAGGGCTTCGTCGAGCCCGTAGAGGCGACTGAAGATCTCGATGTCGCTCGCCAGGGCCACGACGCAGGTGGCAACGGGCACGTCGTGGCCCTGGAGCACGCCGGGCACGCCGCTGCCGTCGTAGGCCTCGAAGATGGCGCGCAGCGCGGCCTCGGTCTCGGGGCCCAGGCCCAGCGTGCTCGCGATGTCGCCGGCCACCTCGCAATGGATGTTGGCCATGGCGAGCATGCCCTCGGGCAGGGGCATGCTGCGCTGCGAATGAGGCGAACGAGGCGACTGCGGCGCTCTCGGCTTCTGGGACGCGAGAAGGGCCTGCCGGCCCAGCACGTCGTCTTCCAGGAAGTCGGCGAACTCCTGGGCATTGGCCGTGCAACCCGACCAGCGCAACAGCGCGACGTGCTGCACGGCCTCGATCTGCAACGGGTTCCAGCCGGCTTCGGTCGCGATCATTCCGGCCAGCCAGGCGGTGCGCAGCGAATGGTCGATGGGCTGGCCCATGCTCAGGTCGCCGATGAAGGCGAGCGCGCGGACCGCGTCAAAGACGGTGATGGTGGTGTCGTCGGGCATGGGGTCGGTGTGGCAGGCGGACAGCATCGCACAGTCTTCGCCGGCCGGTCCGGGCCGTGTCGGTCATTCGACGGATAGCGCGGGCGGCGGTGCCGGAAAAGAATGGTTGCACCCGCCTCGCACGAGGCGCAACACCCTTCCCTCTCCTTCCCTCTCCTTCCTTCTCGACCCACAACCTCTGCACCACCACCATGTCCGACGCCCTTCATCAGCCCCAACCCGAGCGAGCCGCCTGGCTGCGCAAGCTCTACTTCATTCGTGCCGCCTTCTCCTTCGTGTGGGTCGCGCTGGTCTTCACCGTTGCCAAACAGTCGCCCGCCGTGGCGACTGTGCTGCTGATCGTCTACCCCGCATGGGACGCCCTGGCGAACCTGCTGGACGCCAGGATGACGGGCGGCACCAAGGCCAACCCGACCCAGACGCTGAACGCCTGGATCAGCACGATGGTCGCCGTGGCCGTCACGGTCTCCCTCGTGCTCGAGTTCCAGGTGAGCCTGCTGATCTTCGGGGCCTGGGCCATCGTGTCGGGCCTGCTGCAGCTGGCCACGGCCATTCGCCGCCGCAAGAGCGACCGCGGGCAGTGGGTGATGATGCTGAGCGGCGCGCAGTCCGCGCTGGCCGGCGGCTTCTTCATTGCACAGCAAGGCGGCGGCGCACCGGTGCTGCAGACGATCGTCGGCTACGCGGCGGTCGGGGCCGTGTACTTCCTGATCTCGGGGCTGGTGATTCTCTTTCGCAAGCCCGGGGCCGGCGCGCGCGAACTCGCCCGGTAACTGCCGAATACCGAATGCCGATGCCAGCCATGTGGCGCGCATCGGCATCCCTCCTGAGCCGCCACTGAAGCGTGCCGGCGGTCGCATCTTGAAGCCCACGCAGGCAGATCGCTTCAATGGCTCGCACAGCACTGCACCGCAGGCCATCGGGTTTCGGCGCCGTCAACACGGCCGCCCGCAGACCTCAGCTCTGCCCGAACTTCCGCGCGTGTTCCACCGCGTACTTGATGAGCTCCGCCTGCCCCTCGATGCCCAGCCGCCGCTTGATGCTCTGGCGGTGCGCTTCCACCGTGCGCACGCTCAGGTTCAGGTCGCGCGCGATCTGCTTGCTCGACTCGCCGCGGCCCAGCGCGGAAAGAATCTCGCTCTCGCGCGGCGTGAGCAGCGGGCGCGGCGCCTGCGTGCGAAACAGCTTCTTCGACACGGCCGGGCTCAGGAAGGTACCGCCGCCCGACACGGCCTCGATGGCCGCGACGATCTCCGCCGCGGGCGCGTCTTTCAGCACGTAGCCGCGCGCGCCCACCTGCAGCGCCTTCTGCACGTACTCGGGGTTGTCGTACATGCTGAGCATCACGATGTGCGTGGCGGGCCGGCGCTGCAGCAGCAGCGCCGCAAGCTCGATGCCGTTCATGTCCTTCATGCCGACGTCCATCAGCATGAGGTCGGGCTGCACGCTGTCGACCAGTTCCAGCGCCTCGGCCGCGCTGCCGGCCTCGCCCACGATCTCCAGGTTGGCGATGCTGCCCAGGCGCGCGCGCAGGCCGTCGCGCACCAGCGGGTGGTCGTCCACGAGGAAGAGGCGAACGGTGCGGGTCATGTGGGTCACGGGAATCACGCAGGCTGGCCGGCCTCGGCCCTCGCACTGCGAGCCGGCACCTCGGCCTCGATGGCGGTGCGCCCGGCGTTGGAGCACATGGTGAGCTTGCCGCCGATGGACTCCATGCGCTCGCGCATGTTGCGCAGGCCGATGCCGCGGCGCGGGTCGAGCTGCACGGCCTCGATGTCGAAGCCGGTGCCGTCGTCGCTCACCTCCAGCCGCACGCCCTCTTCTTCGTCGAAGCCCAGCGCCACGTGCACGTGCTGCGCCTGCGCGTGCTTGCGCACATTGGTAAGGGCCTCCTGCGTGAGGCGAAAGAGCGCGGTCTTCACCTCGGGCTGCAACTCGAAGGCTTCGCCGCCGACCATCATCGATGCGCCGACGGCGCCCTCTTCGCGGAACTCGTCGACCAGCCGCTCCAGCGCGGCGGGCAGGCCGAGCGTGTCGAGCAGGGCCGGGCGCAGCCGGTGCGAGATGCGGCGCACCTCGATCAGCGAATCGTTCAGCCGCTGCAGCGCCTTGCCGAGCGCGGGCGGCGCGCCGTGGTGCTGGCGGTCGAGCTGCTCCACGGCCGACTCGATGAGCAGCTTGGCCGACACCAGCGTCTGGCTGGTGCCGTCGTGCAGCTCGCGCGCGAGGTGGCCGCGCTCTTCTTCCTGCGACTGCACCACGCGCCGCGCGAGCAGGCGCAGCTTGGCCTCGGCGGTGCGCTGCTCGCTGAGGTTCAGCAGCAGGCCGGCCGCGCTGACCACGCCCAGGCACAGCGCGGCAATGCCGGCGATCCACAGCAGCGTGGCGGTGACGTTGGCGTTCATCTGCCGGTCGAGCGTGTCCATGGTCGACTCGATGTCGTCCAGGTACAGGCCGGTACCGACCATCCAGTTCCAGCGCGGCATGGCCGTGACGTAGCCGAGCTTGGGCGCCATCTGCGCGCTCGAGGGCTTGCGCCATTCGTACTCGACGTAGCCGCCGCCGTTGTCTTTGGCGCCCTTGATCAGTTCCTGGATGGTGTAGCGGCCGTGCGAATCGCGCAGCTCCCACAGGTTCTTGCCGACCAGTTCGGGCTGGCGCGAGTGCATGAGGGAGTTGCCCTCGAGGTCGTAGACGAAGAAGTAGCCGTCGTCGCCGTAGTTGAGCGCGGCCAGGCGGCGCAGCGCCTCGGTGCGGGTGGCCTCGTCGTCCTGGCCCGATTCGTACAGCGGCAGCAGGTTGCTCACGGCCAGGTCGACGTAGCTGCGCAGCTCGCTGCGGCGCTGGGCCATGTAGCTGCGCTCGATGAGCGCGCGCTCGCGCTGCGCGAGGTCGTGCTCCTGGTGGCGCACCGCAAGGGCCACCAGCACCAGCGCCACGAGCAGCGGTGCAACGGCCAGCGCGACGATCTTGGTGCGGAGATTCATGGGGCGGCAAGCCTACCACCGGGCCCTGGGAGCGCATCCGTCCCTATCATCCCCAGCCGATGAAGCACCCTCGCCTTCGACAACTGCTGCTGCCCGTGTTCGCCCTGCTCGGCATGGCGGGCATCGCCATGGCCGGCTTCTCGCCCGACGGCTACGCGGTGCACGTGCTGGGGCGCACGGGGCCGCAACCGTATCCGCTGGCCGGCGTGGCGTGGTTCTGCGCCGCGGTGCTTGGGGAGACGGCGCTCGCGGGGGCGCTGCTGCGGCCCGCCTCGTACCGCCAAGGCTGGAAGCGCGCGCTGGTCGCGCTGGCCGTGGCGCTGGCCGGTTGGGCCTTCCTGGGCATGGGCCCGATGCACCAGCCGCCGTACTTCATGGCGCACCTGCTGTGGCTCACGGCAATGGTGTTCGCGCTGGCGCTGCTGCTGGTGGTGTCGCTCACCGCGAAGTGGCAGGCCTTCCTGCGAGCCGAGCGCGACCGGGCCGGCTAGATCAGCGAGGCCAGCCAGGTCCGCCAGGCCGGCTACGCAGCGCGGCCTGCCGCGGGCACCGCCCCGCGCTTGAACTCCGTCGCGTAGTACAGCAGCGCCAGCGCCACGTACCCGCCACCCAGCAGGCACAGCCCGCTCCAGCCGTGGAAGGCGTACACGGCCGCGGCAATGCCCGAGGCCACCGCGGCGCAGATGAAGATGAAGGTCATGAACAGGCCGTTGAGCCGGCCGCGCAGCTCGGGCGCCAGCATGAAGAGGCTGCGGAAGTTCAGCACCTGGCACAGCTGCACCGCGCCGTCGAGCAGGATGCCCGCCGCAACCAGCCCCGCCAGCGAGCGGTAGTGCATGGCGACCGCGCCCAGCACGAACGACGCCAGCGCCACGGCAATGGCCACGCCGGTGGCCGGGCGCGTGAGGCCGCGGTCGGCCAGGCGGCCCGCCATCGGCGCCATCAGCGCGCCCGCCGCGCCGGCCAGCGCGAACAGCGCAATGCCGCGCTGGCCCATGCCGAACTCATGCACCAGCGCCAGCGGCACGGCCGTCCAGAAGGCCTGGAAGGCGGAGAACATCATCCCCTGGTAGAAGCCGCGGCGGCGCAGCAGCGGCGTGTTCCACACGATGCCGGGCAGCGACGCCATGGTGCGCGCGTAGCCCACCGAGGCGTGCGGGCGCCGCTCGGGCAGCGCGCGCCACAGCACCGCGATGAGCGCGGCCATCAGCACCGCCGACACCCAGAACACCGCGCGCCAGCCCAGCGCCGACGCCACGATGCTGGCAAAGGGCCGCGCCAGCATGATGCCGCCCAGCAGCCCGGCCATGATGTTGCCGACCACCTTGCCGCGCGTGGCCTCGGGCGCGAGGTGCGAGGCGAAAGGCAGCAGCACCTGCGCCGCCACCGCGCAGGCGCCGACCACGAAAGAGGCCGCCAGGAAGGTGGCGGCCGACCCCGACAGCGCGATGCCCACGAGCCCGACCACCGCGCCGGCCAGCGCACCGACGATGAGCCGCCGGTTCTCCACCACGTCGGCCAGCGGCACCAGCAGCAGCAGGCCGGCGCCGTAGCCGAGCTGGGTGAGCGTCATGATCAGCCCGGCCAGGCCGGCGTGCAGCTGCAGGGTGTCCGAGATGGGCCCGATCAGCGGCTGCGCGTAGTAGATGTTGGCCACGCACAGGCCGCAGGCGATGGCGAAGACCAGCGTGAGGGCGGGGCTGAGCCCGGGGGCGTGTGCAGGGGCCTGGGCCGGGGCTGCGGCGCGGGCAGGGGAAGTGTCGGGATGTGGCACGGAGGGCCTCGGTGGGTCGGGCGGGAGCGTTCGGGAGAAGGCGGGCGGCCCAACGAACAAGGGTTAACCCGCGGCCGGGCACCTTAGCACGGGCGCCCGATTCCTGCAGGGGCTGGGGCGGAGGCTGGCGAGCCCCGTGCTCAGTCGACGCTGGTCGGACGGCCCGAGGCCACCCAGGCGTCGAGCCCGCCCGTCAACGGCAGCGCCCGCTTGGCGCCGCGCGCCAGCAGCACGCGCGCGGCCTGCGCGGCCGACACCTCGTTGGGGCAGTTGCAGTACAGCACCACGTCGCGCCCGGCGGCGTGCGACAGGTCGAGGCTGCGCTGCTGCAGCGCCTTGAGCGTGTACGACTGGGCGCCCGGAATGCGGCGCGGGTCGACCTGCATGCCGGCCTTGCCGCGCACGTCGATCACCAGCGGCGGCTCCTCGCCGTTCAGCAGATCGTGCAGCTCTTCCACCGAGATGCGCGGCATGCCGGTGAGCCGCATGAAGGCGCGCCGGCGCCAGTAGCGCACGGCCAGGAAAATGACCAGCAGCACGCCCAGCGCCACGGTGGCGATGCCGCCGGCCTGCGCCATGACGGCCAGCACCTCCTGGATCTGGTTGCGGAACACCCAGCCCAGCCCGAGGAACAGCCCGGTCCACACCAGCGCCGCGCCCACGTCGAACCCGATGAAGCGCCGCACCGACATGCCCAGCGCGCCGGCCATCGGCGGTGCCACCACCGACACGCCCGGCACGAACTTGGCCGCCACGAGCGACATGCCGCCCCATTCGGTGATGAGCGATTCGCCGCGCCGCACGCAGGTGTCGGGCGACAGCGAGATGCGGCACAGCAGCCGCATGAAGCGGTAGCCGAAGCGCCGCCCCGCGTAGAACCAGGCGCCGTCGCCCAGCAGGTTGGCAGCGACGGCGGCCAGCACCACGCCGACCACCGACACATCGCCCGCGGCCAGCAGCGCGCCCGTGAGCACCAGCACGGCGGCGGCCGGCACGGGCAGCCCGAGGCGGGCGGCGAAGCTGGCGGCGAACACCACCAGGATCGCGTTCTGCACGAGCAGCGACATCAGCTGTGCCATGCCGGGTGTCCTGGAGGTGCCGCGAGAAATCGCTGGATGGGAGGGGGATTCATGCCAGCCGGGATTGTCCTGCATGGCCCAAGAACGTACCGGGTGCAGGCCATTGAATGACGGCTGGAGACAGCGGCTTTTTCAGGCGGTGCGCGACACGCTGAAGGCGAAGGTATTCAGCCCGCCTTCGCTCGACGCGCTCACCTGCCCGCCGTGCATGCTCGCCACCGCCTTCACGATGGCCAGCCCCAGCCCGTGGCCGTGGTGCTCGCCGCCGTCGTTGCGCGCGGCGTCGACCCGGTAGAACCGGTCGAACAGGTGCTGCAGGTGCTGCGCGTCGATGGGCGCGCCGGGGTTCGACACGGCGATCCAGGTCGCTGCGGCCTCCTCGCGCAGCGTGACGGCAATCTGCGCGCCCGGCTTGGAATGCTCGATGGCGTTCTGCAGCAGGTTGGACATGGCGCGGCGAAACAGCGCGCTTTCCAGCCGCGCCTCGGCCAGCACGTCGCCCTCGATGCGCACCTGCGCCCGCGTTTCGTCGAGCACGAACTCGAAGAACTCGATGGTCTTGCGCACCTCCTGCGCCACCGGCGTGAGCACCAGCCCGGTGGCCACCTCGCCGCGGTCGGCGCGCGCCAGGAACAGCATGTCGTTGACGATGGAGCGCACCCGCTCCAGGTCTTCGAGGTTGGCCTGCAGCACCTCCTGGAACTCGCCCGCGCTGCGCTGGCGCGACAGCGCCACCTGCGTGCTGCCGATGAGGTTGGCCAGCGGCGTGCGCAGCTCGTGCGCCACGTCGGCGTTGAACGATTCGAGCTGGCCGTAGGCCTCTTCGAGCCGGGCGAGCGCGCCGTTGAAGGCCTCGGCCAGCGCGGAGAGCTCGACCGGCAGCGGCTCCGAGCGCAGCCGCTGCGACAGCGTCTTGGGCCGCAGCGCCAGCGCCTCGGCCGACAGCCGCTCCAGCGGGCGCAGCCCCACGCGCGCGATCCAGTAGCCCGCAAAGGCCACCACCAGCACCGCGCCGAGCCCGAGCGCGACCAGCGCGGTCAGGAAGGTTTCGCGCGTGCGTGCATAGGGCTCGGTGTTGCGCCCGACGATCAGCCGCACGGCCGGCCGGTTCTCGAAGGGCCCGATGTGCGCGGAGAGCGTGCGAAACGGCCGCGCCTGCCCCGGCAGCACGATGGCGCTGCTGTGGCCGTTGGCCTCGCGCGTGAGCCCGTCGATCTCGGCCAGGCCCTTGCCGTACTGGAAGCGCGGGTCGTCGCTGAGCACCCAGAAGCGCACGCTGCCGTCTTCGGGCGTGAGCGCGTCCATGCGCGCCTGCACGCGCGACCAGCGGTCGGGCGAGCCGATGGCCCTGATCCAGAACTGCAGGCTCTTGAGCGTGGTGTCGAGCTCTTCGTACTGGTGGCGCTCCAGCTCGCGCGCCAGCACGTTGTGCAGCGCGAAGCCGGCCAGCGCGAAGGTGGCGAGCGCCGCGGCGGCGAACATGAGCACCAGCCGCGCGGTGATCGAGCGCTTCACGTCGCCGGGCCCTCGCCCGGCATGTCGCGCACCTCCCGAACTTCCCGCTCCTCCCTCACTTCCATCACATAGCCCATGCCGCGGATGGTGTGCAGCAGCCGCGTGCCGAAGGGCACGTCGATCTTGTCGCGCAGCCGCTTGATGGCCACCTCGACCACGTTGGTGTTGCTGTCGAAGTTCATGTCCCACACCAGCTCGGCGATGGCGGTCTTCGACAGGATCTCGCCCTGGCGGCGCGCCAGCACGGCCAGCAGCGCGAACTCCTTGGCCGTGAGGTCGATGCGCGTGCCGGCGCGCGAGGCCTTGCGCGCGAGCAGGTCGATCTGCAGGTCGGCAATGCGCAGCTGCATGGGCTCCTGCTTGCGGCCGCGCCGGTTCAGCGCCTGCAGCCGCGCCAGCAGCTCCAGGAACGAGAAGGGCTTGATGAGGTAGTCGTCGGCGCCTTCGTGCAGGCCCTTGATGCGGTCTTCCACGCGGTCGCGCGCCGTGAGCATGATCACCGGCGTCTGCTTCACCGCGCGCAGCTCGCGCAGCACCGAGAAGCCGTCCTGCCCCGGCAGCATCACGTCCAGCACGATCACGTCGTAGTCGTGCGTGAGCGCCAGGTGCTGGCCGTCGATGCCGTTGTGCGCCATGTCGACGGTGCAGCCCTGCTCGGTCAACCCCTTGGAGAGGTAGTCCGCGGTTCTCAGTTCGTCTTCGACTATCAGGATCTTCATGGCGTGTGCGGTCTCGCTGGTATCAAGCGGCGCTCATCCGTGGGCCTCGGCCGGCGTCGGCGCCTGGGCTTCCGTGTTTTCCTTCGCTGCCTTGCGGGCCTTGCGCGCTTCCTTGCGGCTCAGGTACCAGTAGTGGGCGCGGTCGAGGTACAGGTAGACCACCGGGGTCGTGAACAGGGTGAGCGCCTGCGAGAGTATCAGCCCGCCGACCATCGCGTAGCCCAGCGGGCGGCGCAGCTCGGAGCCAGAGCCGTGGCCCAGCATCAGCGGCAGGCCCGAGAGCAGCGCGCACATGGTGGTCATCATGATCGGGCGAAAGCGCAGCAGGCAGGCCTGGTAGATGGCGTCGTGCGGCGACATGCCCTGCTCGCGCTCGGCCTTGAGGGCGAAGTCGATCATCATGATGCCGTTCTTCTTCACGATGCCGATCAGCAGGATGATGCCGATCAGCGCAATCACGCTGAGGTCGTAGCCCCCCGCCATCAGGATCAGCAGCGCGCCCACGCCGGCCGAAGGCAGCGTCGAGAGAATCGTCAGCGGGTGGATGTAGCTTTCATAAAGCAGGCCCAACACGATGTACACCGCCACCAGCGCCGCGGCAATCAGGTAGGGCTGCGAAGACAGCGAGTCCTGGAAGGCCTGCGCCGTGCCCTGGAACGAACCCGTGAGCGACTGCGGCAGCCCCATGTCGGCCTGTGCCTTGTTGATGGCGTTCACCGCGTCGCCCAGCGCATGGCCCGGCGCCAGGTTGAACGAGATGGTCACGGCCGGAAACTGGCCCTGGTGGCTGATCGACAGGTACGCGGTCTTGCTGGTGTCCACCTTCACGAAGCTCGACAGCGGCACCTGCTGGCCGGTGAGCGGCGAGTTGAGGTACAGCTTGCTGAAGAGCGCCGGGTCCTGCTGCAGCGCGGGCGTGACCTCCAGCACCACGTGGTAGCTGTTGAGCTGCGTGAAGTACTGCGCCACCTGGCGCTGGCCGATGGCGTCGTACAGCGTGGCGTCGATGGTGGCCGGCGAAATGCCGAAGCTCGAGGCGCGGTCGCGGTCGATGGTGAGCACGGCCGACGCCGCGGCGTTCTGCTGGTCGGACGCCAGGTCGGTGATTTCCGGAATCTGCTTGAAGCGCGCGAGCAGCTGCGGCGCCCAGGTGTTGAGCTCGTCCAGGTTGGCGTCGGTCACCGTGTACTGGTACTGCGTGCGCGACGAGCGGCCGCCCACGCGAATGTCCTGCCCCGCCTGCAGGAACAGGTTCACGCCCTGCACCTTGGCGAGCTGCGGGCGCAGCCGCGTGATGATCTCGTCGGCGGTGGCCGTGCGGCCTTCGTCCTTGGGCTTCAGGCTGATGAAGAAGTTGCCCGTGTTGTAGGTCGACGAGCTGCCGTTCATGCCGAAGCCGGTCACGTCCGGATCCTTGCGCACCACGTCGGCCAGCTCGAGCATGCGGGCGTTCATCGACGCGAAAGAAGCGTCCTGCGCCGATTCGGCGAAGCCCGAGATGAAGCCGGTGTCCTGCTGCGGGAAGAAGCCCTTGGGAATCACCACGAACAGCGCGGCCGTGGCGGCCACGGTGGCAATGAACACCATGAGCGTGGTGAACTGGTGGTCGAGCACCACGTGCAGGCCGCGCTTGTAGCCGTTGAGCATGGCGTCGAAGCCGCGCTCGAACAGCTGGTACAGCCGCCCGTGCTTGCGGCCATGCTCGTTCTTCAGGAAGCGCGAGCACAGCATGGGCGTGAGCGTGAGCGAGATCACCACGCTCACCACGATGGTGAGCGTGACCGTCACCGCGAACTCGCGAAACAGCCGCCCCACGATGCCGCCCATGAGCAGCAGTGGAATGAACACCGCGATGAGCGACACCGAGATCGAGATGATGGTGAAGCCGATTTCGCTCGCGCCCTTGTACGCGGCCTCCATGGCCGACATGCCCTCTTCCACGTAGCGGTAGATGTTCTCCAGCATCACGATGGCGTCGTCCACCACGAAGCCCACCGCAATGGTGAGCGCCATCAGCGAGAGGTTGTCCAGGCTGTAGCCCAGCAGGTACATCACCGCCACGGTGCCCAGCAGCGCCAGCGGCACCGTCACGCTGGGAATGAGCGTGGCCGGCACGTTGCGCAGGAACACGAAGATCACCGCCACCACCAGCGCGATGGTCAGCAGCAGCGTGAACTCCACGTCCTTCACCGAGGCGCGGATGGTCTGCGTGCGGTCGATGATGGCGTTGACGTCCACCGTCGGCGGAATCGACGCCTTCAGGCGCGGCAGCGCGGCGTTGATGCGGTCGACCGTCTCGATCACGTTGGCGCCCGGCTGCTTGGTGATGGCCAGCACGATCGAGCGGCCGTTCTGCACGGTGCTCCCCTCGGGCGCGGCGGCGCCTGCATAGGCCCAGCCGGCAATCTTCGCGTTCTCGGGTCCGTCGACCGCCACGCCCAGGTCGCGCACGCGAATGGGCGCGCCGTTGCGGTAGGCCAGCACCACGTCGTTCCAGGGCTGGGCCTTCAGCAGCTGGTCGTTCGTGTAGACGGTGAAGCTCTGGTTGGGCCCGTCGATGGTGCCCTTGGGCGCGTTGACGGTGGCCGAGGCGAGCACGGTGCGCACGTCTTCCAGGCTCAGGCCCAGCGCGGCGAGCTTGGCGGGGTCGACCTGGATGCGCACGGCCGGCTTCTGCGCGCCGCCGATGTTGACCAGCCCCACGCCGGAGATCTGCGAGATCTGCTGCGCCAGGATGTTGTCGGCATAGTCGTTCACCTCGGTGAGCGGCAGCGTCTTCGACTGCACCGACAGGATGAGGATGGGCGCGTCGGCCGGGTTCACCTTGCGGAAGGTGGGCGGGCTCGGCAGGTTGGCGGGCAGCTGGCCGGTGGATGCGTTGATGGCCGCCTGCACGTCGAGCGCGGCGGCGTCGATGCTGCGGTCGAGGTCGAACTGCAGCGTGATCTGCGTGGAGCCCAGGCCGCTGGTGGAGGTCATCTGCGACAGCCCCGCGATCAGCGAGAACTGCCGCTCCAGCGGCTGCGCCACGTTCGAGGCCATGGTCTCGGGGCTGGCGCCCGGCAGGTTGGCCGAGACCTGGATGGTCGGAAAGTCGACCTGCGGCAGCGGCGCCACCGGCAGCAGCGGGAACACCGCGGCGCCCACCAGCAGGATGGCCAGCGCCAGCAGCGTGGTGCCGATGGGGCGCTTGATGAAGGCGGCGGAAATGCTCAATTGCGGCTCCCGCTGGCGACCTTCTTGCCGTCGTTACCCGCGGCATTCTTCGCAACGGGCGGCGGCTCCACGATGGTTGCGCCGGCCTTCAGCTTGTACTGGCCGTCGACCACCACGCGCTGGCCGGCCTGCAGGCCCTTGTCGATCACGGCCGTGCCGTCGGCGATCTGCACCACGTGCACCGGCACGTTCTCGGCCTTGTTCTCGGCATCGACCGTCCACACGTAGGTGCCGTCCTGGCCGCGCTGCACGGCCGCGGCGGGCACGGTGAGCGAGTCGGCCCGGCGGTCGAGCTGCAGCCGCACGTTGACGTACTGGCCCGGCCACAGCGTGTGCTGCGGATTGGCGAAGCTGCCCTTGAGCTGCACCGTGCCGCTGGTGGTGTCGATCTGGTTGTTCAGCAGGATGAGCTTGCCGGTGCCCAGCATCTGCGCGCCGCTGCGGTCGTAGGCGACCACCGCGAGCGGCTGCGTGCTCTGCTGCTGCACGCGGTTGATGTCCTGCACCGCGTCTTCGGGCAGCGTGAACTGCACGGCGATGGGGTCGATCTGGTTGATGACGACCAGCCCGTTGGCATCGGCCGCATGCACGATGTTGCCCGGGTCCACCAGCCGCGCGCCAACGCGCCCGTTCATCGGCGAAGAGATGCGCGTGAAGCTCAGCTGCACCTCGGCGTACTGCACCTGCGCGGCGTCGTTCTGCACGGTGGCCGTGAGCTGGTTGACCAGCGCCTTCTGCGTGTCGACCTGCTGCTGCGTGGCCGCGTCCTGGCCCAGCAGCGTGGTGTAGCGCTGGAGGTCGGCGCGCGCGTTGGCGAGCTGGGCGGCGTCTTTCGCCTTGGTGGCCTGCGCCTGCGCGAGTTGCGCCTGCAGCGTGCGCGGATCGAGCTGCGCGAGCAGCTGGCCGGCTTTCACGTCCTGCCCTTCGACGAAGCCGACCTTGTCGAGCTGGCCGTCGATGCGCGCCTTCACCGTCACGGTGGCCATGGAGGCGACGGTGCCGATGCCCGAGCGGTAGACCTGCACGTTCTGCGAGGCCACGCGCGCGGTGCTCACCTGCACCGGCGGCGTCTTGGGCGCGTCGGGCTTGGCGGCATTGGCCGCGTGGTGCGTGAGCGCCCAGGCGCCCCCGCCGAGCAGCGCGGCGAGCGAGGCGGCCGCGAGCCAGGTGGCGCGGCGCGGGTGACGGGGGAGCGTGGCCGGGGCCGTGGCCGGGGCGGTGGTGTCTGCGGTGGTCGTCATGGCATCAATTCCGGGAAGTCTTTGCCGTGGCGTCGGCCACGGTGTCCGTTGCGCTCCAGCCGCCGCCCGTGGCCGCGATCAGCGACACGCTGGCGGCCAGCTGGCGGCCCAGCACCTGTGCGGCGGTGCGCTGGTTGGTGAGCGAGAGCGTCTGCGCCGTGACCACGCCGAGGTAGGTGGCGGTGCCGGCGCGGTACTGGCTCAGCGCCAGCCGCTCGGCGAGCTGCGCGGCGCGCACGGCGTCGGCCTGCAGGGCCGATTCGCTGTCGAGCACGCGCAGCGTGGCAAGGTTGTCTTCGACCTGCTGGAAGCCGCCCAGCACGGTCTGCTTGTATTGCGCCACCGAAGCGTCGTAGGCGGCCACGGCCTGGTCGGTGTGCGCCTTGCGCAGGCCGCCGTCGAACACGGTCTGTGCCAGCGCCGCGCCCAGCGACCACACGCGGCTGGGCGTGTTGAACAGCGTGGCCAGGCTGGCCGCGCTGAAGCCGCCGCTCGCGCTGAGCACGATCTGCGGAAAGTACGCGGCCTTGGCCACGCCGATGTTGGCGTTGGCGGCCTGCACGCGGCGCTCGGCACCGGCGATGTCGGGGCGGCGCTCGAGCAAGGCCGACGGCAGGCCGGCGGGCGTGACCGGCAGTTGCAGGTGCACGGCCGCGGCGGAAGACAGCGTGTCGGCGGTCGGCGGTTGCGACGGCGCTTCGAGCGGCGACAGCGAGAACGACGCGGGCGCCTGCCCCGTCAGCACCGCGATGGCGTGCTCGAGTTGCGCGCGCTGCGCCTCGAGATCGACTGCTTGCGCCTGCGCCGTCCTGAGCTGGCTTTCGGCCAGCGCCACATCGGAGCGCAGCACGGTGCCGGCGGCGTACTGGTGCTGCGTGAGTTCGAACGCCTTGGCGTAGGCGGCGGTGGTGCTGGCGTACAGCTCGCGCTCGAGGTCGATGACGCGGATCTGCAGGTAGTCCTGCGCGAGCGTGGTCTGGATGCTCAGGCGCGCACCCGCGAGGTCGTCGGCGCTGGCCTGCGCGCTGGCGTTGCCCGCCTCGACCGAACGCCGCACGGCGCCCCAGATGTCGGGCTCCCAGCTGGCGGCCAGGCCCAGGGTGTCGGTGGTGCCGCGCTTGACCGTGCCGGTGCTGTTGGTCTGCGCGCGTGCGGCGCCGGCGTTGAGGCCGATGGTGGGGTAGAAATTGGCGCGCGCCGCCGCGGTGATGGCCTGCGCCTCGCGGTACTGGGCTTCGGCGACGCGGATGTTCTGGTTGGCGGTGTTGGCCTGCGCGATCAGCGCGTTGAGCGTGCTGTCGCCGTAGGCGTCCCACCAGGGGTGGTCGGCGTCGATGGTCTGCGGCGCAGCGGTCTTCCAGGGGCCTGCGGTTTCCTTGAAGGCGACCGGCACGTCCATCTGCGGGCGGACGTAGTCGGGACCGACGGCGCAGCCCGCGAGGAGCAGGACAGCCAGCGCGAGGGCCGCGCGCGAAAGAGGTGGGGCGACGGGGAGAACCATGGTGAGGCCACTCTAAGAAGCCCCGTCAAACCCCTCGCTGTCGGTTAACTGACAGTTCTGACAGTTTCGGTTTGACTGCCTCCTCGGCGGCGCTCGAAGAAGCGCGGCGCTTGTGCGGAGGCCTGCCCCCATCCCGGCCTTCCCCCGGGAGGGGAAGGAGAAACACAACTCAGCGCGGCGCGTCGCCCTTGCGGTATTCAGCCGTCAGCTCATCCAGCTTCTGCTTCAGCGCCGGATCGATCTTGTATTCCGCCGCGGCCAAGGTCGCATCCAGCTGATCGGGCCGGCTCGCACCCAGCAGCGGCGCTGTGATCAGCGGGTTCGCCATCACCCATGCCACGGCCAAGGTCGCCAGCGGCACGCCGGCCTCGTCCGCCAGCTTGTGCAGCTGGGTCACGGTGTTGAAGCTGCGCTCGTTCCAGTACCTGTCCTGGTACATGTTGCCGGCCGTGCCCAGCGTGAAGCGGGTGTTCTCCTCGGGCTTGCCGCCGGGCTTGTACTTGCCGGTCAGCAGGCCGCCCGCGAGCGGGTTGTAGGGAATCACGCCCAGGCCTTCTTCGCCCGCCAGCGGCAGCAGTTCGCGCTCGATCTCGCGGAACAGCAGGCTGTAGCGCGGCTGCACCGACACATAGCGCGTGAGCTTGTGCAGCTCCGACTTTCCCAGCGCGCGCGCCAGGCGGTAGGCCAGGAAGTTCGACACGCCGATGTAGCGCGCGCGCCCCGACTTCACGATGACGTCGAGCGCCTCCAGGCTCTCTTCGAGCGGCGTCTCGCGGTCGTCGCTGTGCAGCTGGTACAGGTCGACGTGGTCCGTCTGCAGGCGCTTGAGCGACGCGTCGATGGCGTCCAGCAGGTGCTTGCGCGACGCGCCCTGGTCCCAGCTGTTGGGGCCGACCTTGCCGACCGCCTTGGTCGCGACGACGAAACGGCGGCGCCCCGCGGCGCCCTGCTTCTGCAGCCAGCGGCCGATGATCTCTTCGGTGCGGCCGGTGGTCTCGACCGTGCCGCCCAGCGGGTACACGTCGGCGGTGTCGAGGAAGTTGATGCCGCCCTCGGCCGCCTTGTCGAGGATCTGGTGCGACACCGCCTCGTCGGTCTGCAGGCCGAAGGTCATGGTGCCGAGCGCAAGCCGCGACACGGTGAGGCCGGTGCGGCCGAGACGGGTGGTGGGAATGCTCATGGTGTTCTCGCTCTGGACAGGAGGTCAGGAAGAAAGAAGGAAGGCAAAGGCGGCGGCCATCATAGACACGCCCGTGCATTCCTGCAGGCGAGCGGACGATTCAGGTGTTCTGCGGATGCACGCCGGGCGCGCCGCGCTCGACGCCGAAGCGCACCATGGGCTGCACGCCCGAGTCGGCCTGCTTCTCGTCGTCGACCGCGCGGAACTCGACCGCGGCGCCGCGCGCATCGAGCGTCACGAGCGCATAGCCGCGCTTGTCGCCGCGGCCGTAGCGCAGGTGCGGGTTCTTCGCGAGCATGTTCGCCACGTTGGCGGCGCTCGGCCCTTCGGAGGTGATGGCACCACCGACGAATTCGGTTGCGACGGCCGGCGCCTGCCCGTCGCGGCGCAGGTCCGCGGCCCAGAAGGCATGCACGTCGCCGCTCACGACGATGGCGTTGCCGCCGTTCGCCCGGTGCGCGGCCAGGCCGTCGAACAGGCGCGTGCGCGCGGCGGCGTAGCCGTCCCAGCCATCCATCCAGTAGCCGTGCTCGGCGCCGCGCTTGCGGTCGGCCTCGGCCAGCAGCGTGGGCTGCGCGAGCACGGTCCAGCGCGCGGGCGGCGCGGCAAGCTCGCGCGCCAGCCAGGCCTCTTGCGCCACGCCGAAGAAGCTGCGCTCGGGCGCGAGCCGGTCGGGGCAGTCGGCCAGCGGCGAGGCGCTGCGACCGGCCAGGCAGGCGTGGTGCGAACGGTATTGGCGCCCGTCGGTCAGCAGCACGTCGAGCATGCGGCCGAAGCGGTGGCTGCCGTGGATGGTGGCGCCCGCGCCGCGCGGGCGCATGCTGGCGGGCACCGGCATGTGCTCGTACCAGGCCTGGTAGGCGGCCGCGCGGATGGCGAGGAACTGCGCCGGGTCGGCGGTGCGCGGCGACACGTCGCCGGTGTAGTCGTTGGCCACCTCGTGGTCGTCCCAGGTCACGAGCCAGGGGAAGGCGGCGTGCGCGGCCTGCAGGTGCGGGTCGGTCTTGTACAGCGCGTAGCGGTCGCGAAACCCGGCCAGCTGCGTGGGAATGCCGCCCTGGTGGCGCCGCACGTGGCGCGAGCCCCAGGAGCTTTCGTAGATGTAGTCGCCCAGGTGCACGACGAAGTCGAGCGGCTGCGCGGCCATGTCGCGGTAGGCGGCGAAGTAGCCCTGCTCGTACTGCTGGCAGGACGCGAAGGCGAAGCGCACGGGCTGCGAACCTTCATCGGTGTCGGCGGGCGCGGTGCGCGTGCGGCCGGCCGGGCTGAGCACGCCATCGGCGGTGAAGCGGTACCAGTACGGGCGGCCCGGCGAGAGCCCCTTCACCTCGACATGCACCGAGTGCGCGAGCTCGGCCTGCGCCGTGGCCTTGCCCTTTGCCACGATGCGCTGGAAGGCCTCGTCCTGCGCCACCTCCCAGCGCACCTCGACCGGCGCATCGCCCATGCCGCCGCCCTGCAGCGGATCGGGCGCGAGCCGCGTCCACAGCACGACGCCGTCGGGCCGTGGCGCGCCCGAGGCCACGCCCAGCGTGAACAGCTCGCGCGACATGGCCTGCGCATGCAGCCGCAGGAAGGGATGGCCCAGCGAAGCGGCGGCCAGGCCACCGCACAGCAGGCGCCGGCGCGAGAACGGGGGCGCGCTCATTCGCGTGCCGGGACGGGGTCGATGCTCATCCGCGGCACTGTCGTTGGCTTCCCTTGCAGCTGTCAACCCAAGGCGTTCAAGACTTCGCCTGCGACGCCACCACCGTGACCCGCGCCGTCATGTACGGATGCACCGAGCAGGCGTACGCGTACACGCCCGGCTTGTCGAAGGTGCGCGCGAAGCTCTTGCCGGGCAGCAGCAGGTCGATGCCGGTGGTGCCGTCCTTGAAGACCACGCCGTGCGGGGCACCGTCGTCGTTCTGCCAGGTCAGGCTCTGGCCGACGTTGACGGTGATCTGCGCGGGCTCGAAGGCGAAGTTCCGTATGGCGACGTGGGCGGAGCCTGCAGCGTGCACGGAGCCTTCAGCGGGCGCGGAGCTTCCAACATGCACGGAGCCCGCGGCGTGCGCCACGGGTACCAAGGCCGCGCGCTGCACCGCGATCTTGCGCGGCGCGTTGCCCACCGCCACCGTGTGCATCGGCCCGCCGGCCAGGTCGACCACGCTCACGTCGTTGGAGCCTTCGTTGCTCACCCAGAGCTTCTTGCCGTCGGCCGACAGGTCCAGCCAATGCGGCTGCTTGCCCACGCCGATGCTGCGCACCGACGCGTGCGCGACGGGGTCGAACAGCATCACCTCGCCGGGCCCCTGCACCACCACCACGCCGCTGGCCATGCCGGCGAAGTGCTGCGCGATGTGGGGCGACACGCCCGTGGGAATGGGCGCGGCCCACTGGTTGGTGGCGGGGTCGAGCACCTGCACCGCGGGCAGCCCGGCCAGCGTGAGGTACAGCGCCTTGCCGTCGTGGCCGAACTCCAGGTCGCGCGGCGGCTTGTCCAGCGCGATCTCGCTGACCACGGCGCGCGTTGCCATGTCGATCACCACCAGCGCGAAGTGGCCGGGCTCCTGCGAGGCGACGTAGGCCTGCCGGCCGTCGGGCCGGATGGCGATGGTGTGCGGCTTGGGCACCGCCACGCTGGCGCTCACGCCGTGCGCCGTGGTGTCGACGAAGGCCACGCGGTCGTCGCCGTTCACGGCCACCAGCAGCCACTTGCCGTCGGCCGTCATGGCCAGGCCCTGCGGGCCCTTGCCCACGTCGATGCTGCGCGTGACGCGGTCGGTGGCGGCGTCGATCTCGCTCACGGCCGACGCGCCGGAGCCGCTGACGAACACGCTGCGCCCGCCCGGCGCGACGACGATGCCGTCCGGCCCGGCCGCCACCGGCACGGTGGCGACGACGCGCTCGGTGCCGGTGTCGATCACGCTGACGGTGCTGTCCTTGAAATTGCCGACGTAGGCCTTGGGGCCTGCCGCCAGAGCTGGAGCGGCACAGGCTGCGAGAGCCGTCAGGACGACGAGGATGCGCGCAAAGCCGGGCATGGCGATCATGGTGGAAACCTCCTGTGGAAAAAAGCCGAAAGACGCAGAATCCGCAGAGGGCATGACGCATGGCATGCCCGGCTTATTCCACGCGGGTCGTAAAAAAAGCGGGAATAAAGCGCCGCGCCCATCCGTCATGCAGGAAGAAGGAGCGCATTGAGCCTGTTGACGACCGACCGCACACGCCAGTTCGAAGCCGTTGCATTGCCGCATCTCGATGCGGCCTGGAATCTTGCGCGCTGGCTGCTGCGCGACGACCAGCTGGCCGACGACGCCGTGCAGGAGGCCTACCTGCGCGCGTTCCGGTTCTTCGACGGGCTGCGCGGCGAGAGCGCGCGGCCGTGGCTGCTGGGCATCGTGCGCAACGCCTGCTACGACTGGATGCGGCAGAACCGGCAGCTGGCGGACCAGGTCGAGTTCGACGAGCTGCGCGACAGCGAGGCCGCGGCCTTTTCGGCTTTTGCGGCCTCGCCCGAGCGCGGCGACCCGGCGCGGCAATGGGAACAGCGCGCGCAGGGCGAGCGCATCAACGCCGCGATCGACGCGCTGCCGGCGGTGTACCGCGAGGTGATCGTGCTGCGCGAGCTGGAAGAAATGCGCTACGAGGACATCGCGCGCATCGCCGGCGTGCCGCTGGGCACGGTGATGTCGCGGCTGTCGCGCGCGCGGGCGTTGCTGCGCGAGAGCCTGCGCGACGAGCGCCCCGGTGGTGAGGCAGACGAAGGAGGAAGAACGCACCATGGCCATGTCTGACGACGAACTGGGCATGCTGATCCGTCGGCAGGCCGCGCGGCATGCGCCGCCGGGCGGGCTGGCGCAGCGCATCGGGCGGGCGTTGCGCGCCGAGGCGGTCGCGGCGCCTGTGTCTGCTACGGCACCGAAGCGCCGTGGATGGTGGCCCTCGCTGGCCTGGTTCGGCACGGGCGCCGCCACGGCCTGGGGCCTTGCGCTGGTGTTGCTGGCCACGCCGTTGCCGCCCACTGACGCGCTCGCCGAAGCGGTCACGGCCAACCATGTGCGTTCATTGATGGCCTCGCACCTGGCCGATGTGGCCTCCACCGACCAGCACACGGTGAAGCCGTGGTTCGCGGGCAAGCTGGACTTTTCACCGCCCGTGGTCGACCTGGCCGCGGAAGGTTTTCCGCTGGCGGGCGGGCGGCTCGACTACCTCGACGGGCGCACCGTGGCGGCACTGGTGTACCGCGCGGGGCCGCACGTGATCAACCTGTTCGTGTGGCCCGCGGCCGAGGGGAAAGTGCTGGCACCTGCGTTCTCCACGCGCCAGGGCTACCAGCTGGCGCACTGGGCGCAGGGTGGCATGCAGGTGTGGGCCGTGTCGGACCTGAATGCGGCGGAGCTGCACAACTTCGCGCTGCTGCTGCGCGAGCGCACCGCGCCGCGCGCGCCCTGAACTGTCTTCAGCCTGTTTTTCAGATTCAGCAGGCGACGGCCGCCGGCTGCCGAGCGTCGGCGCGCGCGCTCGCCACGGCCCAGCCGAACACGCCCATGCCGGCCAGCGCCAGCAAGGCGCCGACCCAGCCGGTCGACGTCCAGCCCAGTCCGGCCGCAATCGCCACGCCGCCCAGCCAGGCGCCGAGCGCGTTGGCCATGTTGAAGGCCGAATGGTTGAGCGCGGCGGCGAGCGTCTGCGCGTCGCCGGCCACGTCCATCAGGCGGATCTGCAGCGCCGGGCCGATGGCCACGGTGGTGCCGATGAGGAACACGTTGAACGCCGCGGTGTACACGTTGTGCGCCGCGAAGGTGAACAGCGCGAGCACCACCGCCGCATAGACCAGCAGGCCGCCGATGGTGCGCATGAGCGACTTGTCGGCCAGCCGCGCGCCGACCAGGTTGCCCGTGACCATGCCCAGGCCGAACAGCGCGAGCACAAGCGGCACGCCGCCCAGCGGCAGGCCGGCCACTTCGATCAGCGTGGGCTTGATGTAGCTGAACACCGAGAACATGCCGCCGAAGCCGATGGCGCCGATGCCCAGCGTGAACCACACCTGCTTGCGCTTGAGCGCGCCCAGCTCGCGCCAGGGGCTGGCGCCGGCGGGCGCGGCCAGGTCGGGAACATCGCGGCGCAGCAGCACGATGGCCACCAGCGCGATGACGCCCACGAACACGAAGGCCGCGCGCCAGCCGAAGAGCTGGCCCAGCCATGCGGCAATGGGCACGCCCACCAAGGTGGCGCCGGTGAGCCCCAGCATGACGAGCCCCACGGCCCGCGCGCGCCGGCCCGGTGGCGCGAGCGTGGCGGCCACGAGCGCGGCCACCCCGAAGTAGGTGCCGTGCGGCAGGCCGGTGGCAAAGCGCAGCAGGTTGAGCAGCAGGTAGGTGGGGGCCGCGGCGCTGGCGAAGTTGCCCGCGGCAAACACCGCCATGAGTGCGATCAGCAGCGCGCGGCGGCGCCAGCCGGCGGCCAGCACCGCCAGCACCGGCGCGCCGATGACCACGCCCAGCGCATAGGCGCTGATGACGTGGCCGGCCTGCGGAATGCTCACGTCGATGTCCTTCGCCACTTCGGGCAGCAGGCCCATGATGACGAATTCGCCCGTGCCGATGGCGAAGCCGCCGACGCCCAGCGCGAGCACGGCGCGCAGGAAGTTGACGGGTTCGGCGGAAGAGGATGGCGACGGCGACGGCGCGGAAACGGAAAGGTCGGTGTCCACGCTGTCCAGCGCGGGTGGGGAGGCGTTCAAGGCCAGGCTCCTGGGAAGGTGCCCGGCGGCCGCGGGCAGACCCCGGATTTTAGGGTAAACCCTGAATTTCTGCCGATACGGATTTGCCGGGGGATTGGTACCGGCTTGGCAAGGACAGCCCGGCGCGGGCCCTCAGATGGCCACCAGCTGGCGCACGCCCTGCGCTTCCATGTCCTTGCCCAGGCCGCGCGCAATGACCTCGCCGCGCTCCATCACGAGGTAGTCGTCGGCCAGTTCCTGGGCAAAGTCGTAGTACTGCTCGCACAGCACGATGGCCATGTCGCCGCGGTCGGCCAGCATGCGGATGACGCGGCCGATGTCCTTGATGATGCTCGGCTGGATGCCTTCGGTGGGCTCGTCGAGGATCAGCAGCCGCGGCTTGGGCGCCAGCGCCCGCGCAATGGCAAGCTGCTGCTGCTGCCCGCCGGACAGGTCGCCGCCGCGGCGGTTGATCATCTGCTTGAGCACGGGGAACAGCTCGTACAGCTCCGCTGGAATGGGCGTGCTGCCGCTCTTGTAGGCCAGGCCCATGCGCAGGTTTTCCTCGACCGTGAGCCGCGCGAAGATCTCGCGGCCCTGCGGCACGAAGCCGATGCCCGCCCTCGCCCGGTCGTAGGGCGTCGCCTTCTGGATGGGCTTGCCCTCGAGCTCGATGCTGCCGCTCTTGATGGGCACCAGCCCCATGAGCGACTTCAGCAGCGTGGTCTTGCCCACGCCGTTGCGGCCCAGCAGCACGGTGACCTTGCCCAGCTTCGCCTCGAAGCTCACGTCCCGCAGGATGTGCGAGCCGCCGTAGTACTGGTGGATGTTCTTGACTGTCAGCATGGCTTCGGTTCCTCAGCGGCCCAGGTAGACCTCGATCACGCGCTCGTCGGCCTGCACTTCGTCGAGCGTGCCTTGCGCCAGCACCGAGCCGTCGCACAGCACGGTGACGATCTCGGAGATGGTGCGGATGAAGCTCATGTCGTGCTCCACCACCATCAATGAATGCTTGCCCTTGAGCGTGAGGAACAGCTCGGCCGTGCGCGCCGTTTCCTCGTCGGTCATGCCGGCCACGGGCTCGTCGAGCAGCAGCAGCTTCGGGTCCTGCATGAGCAGCATGCCGATCTCGAGCCACTGCTTCTGGCCGTGGCTCAGGTTGCCCGCCAGGCGCGAGACGCTGTCGGCCAGGTGAATGGTTTGCAGCACCTCGGCCAGCCGGTCGCTCTGCGCGGAGTCGAGCCTGAACAGCATCGACGCGCGCACGCCCTTGTCGGTCTTCAGCGCGAGCTCGAGGTTCTCGAACACGGTGAGGTGCTCGAACACCGTCGGCTTCTGGAACTTGCGCCCGATGCCCAGCTGCGCGATGTCGGCCTCGCGGTGGCGCAGCAGGTCGATGGTGCTGCCGAAGAACACGGTGCCCGAGTCGGGCCGGGTCTTGCCGGTGATGATGTCCATCATGGTCGTCTTGCCCGCGCCGTTGGGCCCGATGATGCAGCGCAGCTCGCCGGGCGCGATGTCCAGCGAGAGCTTGTTGATCGCCTTGAAGCCGTCGAAGCTCACGCTCACGTCTTCCAGGTACAGGATGCGCCCGTGCGTGACGTCGACCTCACCCGGCGTGACATGCCGGCCGAAGTCGGCGGCGCGGCCGCCCGACTCGGTGCTGCCGCTGTCGTAGGGCATGCCGTGGGCACGCGCGGCGCGCTCGGCACCGGCTTCCATCAGGTCGGGCGTCATGCGCGTGCTCCCTTCACTTCGGCGCCCAGCGGCGCATGCAGCGTTTCCGGCGCCATGCCCTGCTCGGCGGCCAGGGAGCGCTGGGCTTCTTCCCGTGCGTCGCTCACGGCGGCCGCGCCAACCACGGGGGCCTTCTCCCTCGACAGCCACTTGCGCACCAGGCCCACGATGCCGTTCGGCAGGAACAGCGTGACAGCAATGAACAGAGCGCCCAGGAAGTACAGCCAGTACTCGGGGTAGGCCACGGTGAGCCAGCTCTTGGCGCCGTTGACGATGAAGGCGCCGATGATCGGCCCGATCAGCGTGGCGCGTCCGCCCACCGCCGCCCAGATGGCGATCTCGATGGAGTTGGCCGCGCTCATCTCGCCCGGGTTGATGATGCCCACCTGCGGCACGTACAGCGCGCCGGCCACGCCGCACATGACGGCGGAGATGACCCAGATCGTGAGCTTGTACGGCAGCGGGTTGTAGCCCGAGAACATCACGCGCGTTTCCGCGTCGCGGATGGCCTGCAGCACGCGGCCGAACTTGCTGCCGATGAGCCACTTGGCGAACAGGAAGAAGCCCAGCAGCGTGAGGCCCGTGAGCGCGAACAGCGTCATGCGCATCTCTTGCGTGGCAATGGGAATGTTCAGGATGCGCTTGAAGTCGGTGAAGCCGTTGTTGCCGCCGAAGCCTGTCTCGTTGCGGAAGAACAGCAGCATGGCCGCGAAGGTCATGGCCTGCGTGATGATCGAGAAGTACACGCCCTTGATGCGCGAGCGGAAGGCGAAGAAGCCGAACACGAAGGCGATGAGGCCGGGCACCGCAACAATCATCACCAGCGTCATGACGAAGCTGCCGCTGAAGGTCCAGTGCCAGGGCAATTCCTTCCAGTCGAGGAACACCATGAAGTCGGGCAGGTCGCTCTTGTAGTTGCCGTCGCGCCCGATCTGGCGCATGAGGTACATGCCCATCATGTAGCCGCCCAGCGCGAAGAACAGGCCGTGGCCCAGCGACAGGATGCCGGTGTAGCCCCAGATCAGGTCCATGGCCAGCGCGCAGATGGCGTAGCACATGATCTTGCCGACCAGCGCCACGGCGTAGTCGCTCATGTGCAGCGGGCTGTCGACCGGCACCACGATGTTGAGCACCGGCGCCACGGCGCACACGACGATCAATGCGACGAAGAAGGCCGTCCAGCCCTTGCCGCTCAGCAGCGGGCCCTTGGTTGGCAATGTGACCTTGCTCATGCCTCTGCACTCCGGCCCTTCATCGCGAAGATGCCTTGCGGGCGCTTCTGGATGAAGATGATGATGAAAACAAGCACCGCGATCTTCGCGAGCACCGCGCCCGCCCAGCCTTCGATGAACTTGTTGAGAATGCCCAGCCCCAGCGCCGCGTACACGGTGCCCGCGAGCTGGCCCACGCCGCCCATCACGACCACCATGAAGCTGTCGACGATGTAGCTCTGGCCCAGGTCGGGGCCGACGTTGCCGATCTGGCTCAGCGCGCAACCCGCGAGGCCCGCGATGCCGGAGCCGAGCGCGAAGGCGTAGGTGTCGATGCGCGCGGTGTTCACGCCCATGCACGAAGCAATCGGCCGGTTCTGCGTGACGCCGCGCACGAACAGGCCCAGCCGCGTGCGGCCGATGAGCCAGCCCATGGCCAGCAGCACCAGCACCGCGAACACGATGATGCCGATGCGGTTCCACGGCAGCGTGACGTTGCTCAGCATGGTGAAGCCGCCGCTCATCCAGCCGGGGTTTTCCACGCCGACGTTCTGCGCGCCGAAGATCGAGCGCACCAGCTGCTGCAGCATCAGGCTGATGCCCCAGGTGGCGAGCAGCGTCTCGAGCGGGCGGCCGTACAGGAAGCGGATCACGCCGCGCTCGAGCACGGCGCCGACCAGCGCCGACGCCAGGAACGACACGGGAATGGCGGCGACCAGGTACCAGCCGAACATCGACTCGGGAAAGTACCTCTGGAAGACGCCCTGCATCACGTAGGTGGCGTAAGCGCCGATCATCATCAGCTCGCCGTGCGCCATGTTGATGACGCCCATCAGCCCGTAGGTGATGGCCAGGCCGAGCGCGGCCAGCAGCAGCACCGAGCCCAGGCTGATGCCGCTGAACACGGCGTTGATGCGATCGCCCCAGACCAGCGCGCCGTCGATGCTGGCAACCGAGGCGACGATGGCCGCCTTCACGTCGGCGTCGGTCTCGTCGGCCAGCCGCTGGTTGAGCAGCAGCTTGGTGTCGGGGTTGCGGTTGTTGCCCAGTTCCCTGGCGGCCGTCAGGCGCTTGGCCTTGTCGGCGCTCGTGAGCATGCTGGCGGCGCGCACCAGTTCGAGCTGCGCCTTGATCTTCGGATTGGTCTCGGCGGCCAGCGCCTTCTCGACCATGGACACGCGAGATTCGTCGGGCTCCTTGAAGAGCGCCTGCGCGGCTTCGGCGCGCACCGCGTCGTCCTTGCTGGAGAGCTTGAGCGCGGCCTGCGCGGCATCGAGCGCGCCGCGCATGAGGTTGTTGTTGACGACGTCTTCGGCGGTGTCGGGCACTTTCAGCTCGGCGCCGGTGACGGGGTCGAAGCCCTTGTCGTCCTTCATCACGAAGACCTTGTCCTCGGCGTACTTGACCGCGTCGTCGGACATGGCCTGGATGAAGGCGGCGGTCTTGTCGTCGGCCGTGAGCACGGCCTTGTTGAGCGCGGCGATGCGGGCTTCGGACTCGCCGGAGGCGATGGCCCGGGCTTCGTCGGCGGTCAGCGCGTGGGCGGCCGATGCCATGAGCAGCATGGCGGCGAAGGCGCAGTGAAGGGTTCGTCGAAGCATGGTGAGATTCGTGTTGCCCCCTCTCCCCCGGCGGGGGGAGAGGGTTGGGGTGAGGGCCGGCGGCCGTCCAGCAAACACGGCGACCATATCGACCGCCGTTGCCCCCTCACCCCAGCCCTCTCCCCAAGGGGAGAGGGAGCAAGAGGGAGAGGATTTCCGAGAGTTACATCGACTTGCCAGCAGGCTGATCCGGCTTCTTGTCGTTGCCTTCGATGTACGGGCTCCACGGCTTGGCCTTCACCGGGCCCGGCGTCTTCCACACCACGTTGAACTGGCCGTCGGCCTTGATCTCGCCGATGAACACGCTCTTGTGCAGGTGGTGGTTCTTCTCGTCCATCTTCGACACGATGCCCGAGGGCGCCGTGAAGGTCTGGCCGGCCATGGCGGCGATCACCTTGTCGGTGTCGGTCGACTTGGCCTTCTCCACGGCCTGCTTCCACATGTGGATGCCGATCCAGGTGGCTTCCATCGGGTCGTTGGTGAGCGGCTTGTCCTTGTGGCCGGCGATGTTCTTCGCCTTGGCGTAGTCGCTCCACTGCTTGATGAAGGCCGTGTTGGTCGGGTTCTTGATCGACATGAAGTAGTTCCATGCGGCCAGGTGGCCCACCAGCGGCTTGGTGTCCACGCCGCGCAGTTCTTCCTCGCCCACCGAGAAGGCGACAACCGGCACGTCCTTGGCCTTCAGGCCGGCGTTGCCCAGTTCCTTGTAGAAGGGCACGTTGGAGTCGCCGTTGATGGTCGACACCACGGCCGTCTTGCCGCCGGCCGAGAACTTCTTGATGTCGGCGACGATGGTCTGGTAGTCGCTGTGACCGAAGGGGGTGTACTTCTCGTCGATGTCGGTGTCCTTCACGCCCTTGCTCTTCAGGTAGGCGCGCAGGATCTTGTTGGTGGTGCGGGGGTACACGTAGTCGGTGCCCAGCAGCACCCAGCGCTTGGCGCCGCCGCCCTCTTTGCTCATGAGGTAGTCGACGGCCGGAATGGCTTGCTGGTTGGGCGCGGCGCCCGTGTAGAACACGTTCTTGGAGAGCTCTTCACCTTCGTACTGCACGGGGTAGAACAGCAGGCCGTTCATTTCCTCGACCACCGGCAGCACCGACTTGCGCGACACCGAGGTCCAGCAGCCGAAGATCACCGAGACCTTGTCCTGGCCGAGCAGCTGCTTGGTCTTCTCGGCGAACAGGGGCCAGTTGGAGGCCGGGTCGACGATCACGGGCTCGAGCTGCTTGCCCAGCACGCCGCCCTTCTTGTTGATGTCTTCGATGGCCATGAGCACCGTGTCCTTCAACACGGTTTCCGAGATGGCCATCGTGCCCGACAGGGAGTGCAGCACGCCGACCTTGATGGTGTCGGCGGCGAATGCGGGGGCAGCAGAAATGCTGGCCAGCGCGACGGCGGCGGTGAGCGCCTTGAGTGTGAAACGACGTTGCATGTGGACTCCTGCTCCGGGGTGGGTTGAACGGGGTCGCCAGCGTCTGGCTGGCGTGGGGAGGAGTCTGCGCAACGCACCAGAAAGGTGAAATACGCCGGGTGGCGTACACGGAAGGTACTCAGCGGAACTTCACGGCGTGCCCGCACGCCGGCACATGTCTTCGAGGAAACCCGGCTCGAGCTCGTCGTTGTTGACCCTGGCGCCCTTCGCCCAGGTGCAGGCGGGTGCGAAGTCTTCCTTCAGGTAGTGGACGAACGCCATCTGGGCGCGGGCGTTGCGCGCGGTGAACGACACCTTGAGCGCCGTGTCCAGTTGCGCCAGGCTGTCGTCGAGCCGCTTCTGCGTCCACAGGAAACGGCCGTAGTCCACATGGGCCTCGGCGGCGACGCCCGGCCTGGACGTGGCGAGGCGGAAATACCGCTCCACCTCGGCCGGCGCGCCACCGCGCATGGACGTGACGAGGGCGAAGCCGTGGTACGCGTCCCCGTTCTCGGGGTCGAGCAGCCAGGCCTGGTTGAAGCGCGACATGGCCGTGCCGAGATCGCGGCGCGCCCAATAGCCCCAGCCCGCCTTGACCGCATGCCTGGATGCGTCGGCGCGCGAGAGCCCCTGCTTTTCGATGCCGGCAACGAATTTGTCGTCCGCGCTCTGCAACGCCGCGGCCTTCTCGGTGTCGCCGTACATCGGTTGCTGGTTGACCGGCAGCACGTCGGCGCAGGCCGCGCCCACGGTGAGCAGCAGCGCGGCTGCCAGGGTCGCAAGACGTTGCATTCGAAGTCCCTCCTGAAGGTTCTTGTGTAGGAACCGCGCAGGCTAGTGAGCGCGCGCAGCCGAGGGCCGGCCAATCAGGAAAGGATCGCTATTCGATACCCAAAGGACACCCCGACGCGACGCCGGTATCAGACGGGGTACTTTTTTGCGTTGAGAACCATCTTGCTTCTCGCCGCCTCGACCACGTCGATGCCGAGCTTGTCGGCCAGCTGGAGCAGGTAGAGGAACACGTCGGCGATCTCGGTGCCGATCTCGGCGCGCTTGTCGGCCGGCAGCGCGCGGCTCTGCGCCTCGGTGAGCCACTGGAAGTGCTCGAGCAGCTCGGCGGCCTCGACCGAGAGCGCCGCGGCGAGGTTCTTGGGGGAGTGGAACTGCTCCCAGTTGCGGGCCCGGGCGAAGTCGCGCAGGGCTTGAGTGAGCGAAGTCAGATCGGATTCCATGGCACACCTGTCGTTGGGGCGGCGAGTGTGGCACGGCCTTCTGGAAGAAGCCCAATCTGGGCATGCCCATGCCCAGATTGGGCAAGTCGTCAGGCCTGGACTGGCGCCGGCCGGCGGCCACGCCAATGGCGCAACGCGACGACCAGCGCCGCTTCGGCAACATGCTCGGCCAGGGCAATGCGGCCTTGGACGCGATCGCCGGCGCGGTGAGCTGTGCGTCGGAGGCGGCGTTCAGCAAGGCCTTCAAGCGCGAGAAAGGCATGGCGCCCGTTGCGTGGCGGGCCGCCGCGCGCGACGCGTCGCGGCATAGCGCCCCGTCTTCGGTTCCTCAGGCCTTGGCCGCCGCCTTGAACTGCGTGCTGGCAAAGGCCCATGCCATGCGCGTGGCGTCAGGGCCCTCGGGGTCGCTGAACAGCAGCTTGGCCGCGCCGCCGCTCCACGAGTGCCCGAGCCCCGCGATTTCGCACAGCGTGACCAGCGTGCGGCCCTTGCGCTTGAAGTCGGTCACCTGCATCGCGCGGCGCTTGCCGCGCTGCATGGCGCGCGGCATGCCGGGCCGCGCGCCGAGGGCCGTGGCCCACACGGCCGCGCTGCTGACGGCATTGCTCGGCGCCACCACGGCATCGGCGTCGCCGTGCAGAACCAGCATCGGCGGCAAGGTGGCGAAGACGGCCGCGGCGCCCATCGCCTTGCCGACCGCGGTGGTGGGCATGGGCGGCACGTTCTTGCCGCGCATGGCGCCGAGCGCGGTGGCCGACGACTTGGCCGCGCCGGGCGCCACGCCCGAATGCATGACGACGGCACGAAAGCGGTTCGGGTAGCGCGTGGCCAGCAAGGCAGCCATGCTGGCACCCGCCGACAGCCCCGCCACCGCCACGCGGTCGCGGTCGACGGGGTACAGCATGCAGGCCTGGTCGACCGCGGCCATCAGCGTCGCGGCCTCGGCGTCGGCCTTGCCGGAGCGGCGCTCGTACCAGTTCCAGCAGCCTTGGGGGTGGGCGAGCCTGTCCTGCTCGGGGTAGAGCACCAGGAAGCGCTGGCGCACGGCCAGCGCGTTCATGCGCGTGCTGGCCGCAAAGTCGCGCCCGGTCTGGCCGCAGCCGTGCAGCATGACCATGAGCGGCAGCTTCTCGCCGGGCGCGAGTTGCAGGTCGGCCGGGCGGAACAGGTGATAGCCCCGCGCGCCGCCGGCACCCACGGCCATGCCGCTGAGCCAGTCGCCCTTGCCGGGCGGCGGCTTGAGCCGCTTGGCCGCGGCGCGCTGCACCTGGCCCGCGATGCGCTTGCTGTTGCTCAGCGTGACCTTGGTCAGCGCGCGCAGGTTGCGCTGGTACGCGCGGGCGAAGACGGAAGCGGTGGAACGACGGGCCATGGCGCAGTTTGAAGGCAAAGCGCCGGGCGGCCTAACGACAAAGCAGCAGAACGGCGGCAAGCCCGCCGTTCGCGGCCTCAGTAGATTTCCGGAACGATCATGCTGGCCGGCACCGGCTGGCGCAGGTAGTCGGCATGGCGCTCGCGCTCGGGCAGCGCGATCGGCGGGTGCGGCACCTCGTTGTAGGGCATCTGGCCCAGCAGGTGGCTGATGCAGTTCAGGCGCGCCTTCTTCTTGTCGACGGCCTGCACCACCCACCACGGCGCCTCGGGGATGTGGGTGCGCTCGAGCATGATTTCCTTCGCCTTGGTGTATTCCTCCCAGCGGCGGCGGCTCTCGAGGTCCATGGGGCTGAGCTTCCACTGCTTCAGCGGGTCGTGGATGCGGCCCAGGAAGCGCATGTGCTGCTCGTCGTCGGTGATGGAGAACCAGTACTTGATGAGCTTGATGCCCGAGCGCACGAGCATCTTCTCGAACTCGGGCACGGTGCGGAAGAACTCCTCGTACTCGTCGTCGGTACAGAAGCCCATCACGCGCTCGACGCCGGCGCGGTTGTACCAGCTGCGGTCGAACAGCACCATCTCGCCGGCCGCCGGCAGGTGCGCGGCATAGCGCTGGAAGTACCACTGCGTGCGTTCGCGGTCGTTGGGCGCGGGCAGCGCGGCCACGCGGGCCACGCGCGGGTTCAGCCGCTGGGTGATGCGCTTGATGACGCCGCCCTTGCCGGCCGCGTCGCGGCCTTCGAAAAGAATGACCACCTTCTGCTTGCTGTGCTGCACCCAGTCCTGCAGCTTCACCAGCTCGCCCTGCAGGCGGAACAGTTCCTTGAAATACGCCTGGCGCGCCGCCTTCTCGGTGGCCAGGGTGGCCGCGGTGGTCGAGGGGTCGAGTCCGTCGATGTTGCGGTCTTCGATTTCCAGCTCGAGCTCTTCGTCGTAGCTGTCGATCAGGTCGCGGGCGATGCGTTGCATCAGTTCTTCGTGGTCCGGGAGGGCGCTGTTCAGCATGATGGAAGGCTCGAAAGTGAAGGCGAAGAAAAAAGCATGCTGCGCCGCCCATATGACGACGGCGTGACGGACAAACGCTCTTTTACAGGCCCCGACACAAAGTTGTCATATAGCCGGAACACCATCCGCGGCATACCAACAGCTTAAAAAACCGCCGCCATGAACACCCTCGCAGCCCCCAAAGCCGAGATGCCGCAGGCGCCCGGCGCCGCGCACCGGCCCAAGCTCGACGCCAAGCCCGGTCCGCTCACGCTGATCACCTTCGTGGGCCTGTTGGCCGCGGGGCTGCTGTTCACCGCATGGAGCCTGGTCGGCGACGTCAGCTCCTCGGGCGCGCCCACCAACACGTGGGTGCCCTACATCCTGCTGGGCGTGGCGCTGCTGATTGCGCTGGGCTTCGAGTTCGTCAACGGCTTCCACGACACGGCCAACGCGGTGGCCACCGTCATCTACACGCACTCGCTGCCGCCCAACTTCGCGGTGGTGTGGTCGGGCTTCTTCAACTTCCTGGGCGTGCTGGTCTCCAGCGGCGCGGTGGCCTTCGGCATCATCGCGCTGCTGCCGGTGGAGCTGATCCTGCAGGTGGGTTCGGGCGCGGGCTTCGCGATGGTGTTCGCGCTGCTGATCGCCGCCATCATCTGGAACCTGGGGACGTGGTGGCTGGGGCTGCCGGCGTCGTCGTCGCACACGCTGATCGGCTCGATCATCGGCGTGGGCGTGGCGAATGCGCTGATGCATGGCCGCGACGGCACCAGCGGTGTCGACTGGGCCCAGGCCACCAAGGTGGGCTACTCGCTGCTGCTGTCGCCGATGGTCGGCTTCGGCTGCGCGGCCTTGCTGCTGCTGGCGCTGCGCGCCTTCGTGAAGAACCGCGCGCTGTATGAGGAACCCAAGGGCAGCGAGCCGCCGCCGCTGTGGATCCGCGGCCTGCTGATCCTGACGTGCACGGGCGTGTCGTTCGCGCACGGTTCCAACGACGGCCAGAAGGGCATGGGCCTGATCATGCTGATCCTGGTGGGCACGGTGCCGATGGCCTATGCGCTGAACCGCGCGATGCCCGCCGACGAAACCGTCAAGTTCGTGGCCGTGGCCGAGATGGCGCAGAACGCGCTGACCCGCAGCGTGTCCACGTCGCTGCCCGCCCTGCAGCCTGACGCCGTGCGCGACACGCTCTCCACCTATGTGCGCACCCGCGAGTTCACCCCCGCCGTGGTGCCCGCGCTGGCCGCCACGGCCGGCAGCATCGGCGAGCAGGTGCGCAAGCACGGCTCGCTGGCCGCGGTGCCGGCCGAATCCGTGGCCAACGTGCGCAACGACATGTACCTGGCTTCCGAGGCCATTCGCCACCTCGACAAGAGCGGCGCCGCCAAGTTCGACGCCGACACCAGGATGCGCGTGGGCGCCTTCCGCGAAGAGCTGGACAGCGCCACGCGCTTCATCCCGATGTGGGTCAAGGTGGCGGTGGCCATTGCGCTGGGCCTGGGCACCATGATCGGCTGGAAGCGCATCGTGGTCACCGTGGGCGAGAAGATCGGCAAGACGCACCTGAGCTACGCGCAGGGCGCCTCGGCCGAGGTGGTGGCCATGATCACCATCGGCGCGGCCGACATGTACGGCCTGCCGGTGTCGACCACGCACGTGCTGTCTTCCGGCGTGGCCGGCACCATGACGGCCAGCGGCTCGGGGCTGCAGATGTCCACGCTGCGCAACCTCGCGCTGGCCTGGGTGCTGACGCTGCCGGTGGCCATGCTGCTGTCGGGCTCGCTCTACTGGCTTTTCACCCGCATTTTCTGAATCACGCACCTTGTCGTCGGCATTCCATGATCTCTCCGCCCAGTCGTACGGCGGCGACGAAGCCGGGCTGATCTCCGGCTACCTGTTCGACGCCACGGCGCCGGAGCCCGCGCGCGCCATCGACTCGGCGCAGGCCGCCGTCTGGCTGGCCGAGCAACGCGACATCGAGTGCACCGCGGACAGCCCCGCCTACGTCTGGCTGCACTTCAACCTGAGCCACGCGCACGCGGAGCGCTGGCTGCTGCGGCACGCGAACCTGTCGGACACCTTCTACGAGACGCTGCACGAGGGCCTGCCCTCCACGCGCATCGAGCGCGCGGACGACTCGCTGATCGCCGTCATCAACGACGTGCACTTCGAGTTCAGCTTCGAGCCCTCGGACATTTCCACGCTGTGGATCAGCGTGGGCCCGCGCCTGGTGGTCACGGCGCGCACCAAGCCGCTGCGCTCGGTCGACGCGCTGCGCACCGCGGTGAAGGCCGGCGACGCGCCGCGCTCGAGCACCGAACTGCTGGAGCACCTGCTGCGCGCGCAGGCCGACGTGCTGGTGAAGATCGTGCGCGGCGTCACCTCGCGCATCGACCGCATCGAGGACGAACTGCTGGCCGGGCGGCTGGACCACAAGCGCGCGCGCCTGGGCGTGCTGCGCCGGCTGCTGGTGCGGCTGCAGCGCCTGCTGGCGCCCGAGCCGGCCGCGCTGTTCCGCCTGCTGCAGGGCCCGCCGGCATGGATGGCCGAGCCCGACGTGCAGGAGCTGCGCGGCTCGACGGAAGAGTTCTCGGTGGTGCTGCGCGACATGCAGGCGCTGCAGGAGCGCATCAAGCTGCTGCAGGAAGAAATTGCCGCCAACGTCAACGAGGACAACAACCGCAGCCTGTTCGTGCTGACGGTGGTCACGGTGCTGGCGCTGCCGATCAACATCCTGGCCGGCCTGTTCGGCATGAACGTGGGCGGCATTCCGCTGGCCGACCACAAGCACGGCTTCTGGATCGTGGTGGCGATCGTCGCCAGCTTCACCGCGGTGGCGGCCTGGGCGGCTTTTCGCAAGAAGCGCTGAGCCGCGTCCAGCGGTGCAGTAATGCTATTTATTTAGTAGCGCATTGCACAGCATCCACGCGCCCGCATCGATGTTCCAGACCCCATAGAATGCAGGGGTGTCCTCCATCCTCAATGCCGATCTTCACTGCCACTCCGTGGTCTCCGACGGCACGCTGACGCCCGAAGAACTGGCCGCGCGCGCGGCCACCAACGGGGTCGAGCTCTGGGCGCTCACCGACCACGACGAAGTCGGCGGACAGCACCGCGCCGCTGCCGCGGCCCGCGCCAACGGCATGCGCTACCTCACCGGCACCGAGATCTCGGTGACCTTCGCGAACGAAACCGTGCACATCGTCGGCCTGGGCTTCGACCCCGACGACGCGGCCATCTCGCAGGGCCTGTACGACACGCGCGGCGGCCGCGGCAAGCGCGCGCAGGAAATGTCCGAGGGGCTGGCCAAGGTCGGCATCCACGGCGCCTACGAAGGCGCGCTGCGCTTCGTGGGCAACCCCGAACTCATCTCTCGGACGCACTTCGCGCGCTTTCTCGTCGAGCAGGGCCACTGCCGCGACACGCCCGAGGTGTTCCGCAAGTTCCTCACCGAAGGCAAGCCCGGCTACGTGCCGCACCGCTGGGCCACGCTGAAGGACGCCGTCAGCTGGATCACCGGCGCCAAGGGCATGGCGGTGATCGCGCACCCCGGCCGCTACAAGTTCACGGCCAACGAGGAATACGCGCTGTTCCTCGAATTCAAGGCGCACGGCGGCCAGGCGATCGAGGTCGTCACTGGCAGCCACACGCCGGCCGAATATGTCGAATACGCCGACAAGGCGCTCGAGTTCGATTTCGCCGCCTCGCGCGGCAGCGATTTCCACAGCCCCGACGAGAGCCATTGCGATCTCGGCAAGTTGCCACCATTGCCCGGCGCACTCACGCCGGTGTGGGAACTGCTCGGCGACCGCATCCAGCAGTGAGCCAGAGCCCCGGGCCCGGCACCGACAACGCGGCCGCCGCCGCGCTGGCCAATGCACGCGCCCAGGCGCAAAAAAGCATCAGCGCCGAGTCCGAGCGCATCCTGGCCGGCATCGGCCTCGTGGTGCTGGCCGTGGGCTGCTTCGCCACGCTCGACACCGCCACCAAGTACTCCACGCTGGGCGTGCCCATTCTCATGGGCGTGTGGTTCCGCTATGCCTTCCAGGCGGTGGCCACCACGCTGGTGCTGCTGCCGCTGCACGGCACCGCGCTGCTGCGCACGCGGCATCCGCGCTACCAGGTGCTGCGCGGGGCGCTGCTGCTGGCCTCCAGCGTCTTCGCGTTCCTGAGCCTGCGCTACATGCCGCTGGCCGAGTTCACCTCGATCGTGCTGATCGCGCCGCTGGTCATCACGCTGCTGGCGGCCACCACACTGAAGGAGCATGTGTCGCCGTTGCGCTGGTCGCTGGTGGCGGGCGGCTTCCTGGGCACGCTGGTCATCCTGCGCCCGGGCGGCAGCGCCTTCAGCTGGGCCATTCTTCTGCCGCTGGGGCTGGTGCTGACCAACGCGTGGTTCCAGGTGCTCACCAGCAAGCTGGCGCAGACCGAGAACCCGCTGACCATGCACTTCTACACGGGCTGGGTCGGCACGCTGATCGCCTCGGTGGCCGTGCCCTTCGTGTGGACCGCCCTGCCCTCGTGGGAATGGTGGGCGCTGCTGTGCCTCATGGGTTTCATGGGAACGGTGGGACACTTCATGCTGATCCTGGCCTACCAGCGCGCGCCGGCGTCCACGCTCACCCCTTATCTTTATGCGCAGATCGCGTTCGCCATGCTCGGCGGCTGGCTCATCTTTTCCCATGTGCCCGACCGCTTCTCGCTCATCGGCATGGCGATGATCGCGGTCTGCGGCGCGGCGGGCGCGTGGCTCACGGTGCGCGAGCGCCGCGTGCCGATCGAACCTGCCGAATCCTGAACCGGAGACCTCTTTCATGGCCCAGTACTTCGAAGTCCATCCCGAGAACCCGCAGCAGCGCCTGCTGAAGCAGGCCGTCACGCTGCTGGAGCGCGGCGAGATCGTGGCCGTGCCCACGGACTCCAGCTACGCCCTGGCGTGCCACCTCGACGACAAGGACGCGGTCGACCAGCTGCGCCGCATCCGCCAGGTCGACGACAAGCACCACCTCACGCTGCTGTGCCGCGACCTGAGCGAGCTCGCCAACTACGCGCGCGTCGACAACAAGCAGTACCGCCTGCTGAAGGCGGCCACGCCGGGCCCATACACCTTTTTGCTCGAAGCCACCAAGGAAGTGCCGCGCCGCGTGAGCCATCCGCAGCGCAAGACCATCGGCCTGCGCGTGCCCGACCACAAGGTGCTGCTGGAGCTGCTGGCGCTGCACGGCGCGCCGCTGTTGGCCACCACCTTGATCCCGCCCGGCGAGACCGAGGCGCTGAACGATGCGCAGACCATTCGCGAGCGCTTCGAGAAGCAGATTGCCGCCGTCATCGACGCCGGCGCCTGCCCGTCGCAGCCCACCACGGTGGTCGACCTGACGCCCATGGGCAGCGGCGACGACCCGGTCGTGGTGCGCCAGGGGCGTGGTGCGCTGGCCGTGTTGGGCCTGTGAAATCGGGCCGATATCAACTCCCTGTCTGACACAATCGCCCGGTGGATATTTCCAATCTGATACAGACCGTACTGATCTACGCACTGCCCGTGATCTTCGCGATCACGGTGCACGAGGCGGCGCACGGCTATGTGGCGCGCCATTTCGGCGACAACACGGCCGAGGTCATGGGGCGCGTCACCCTCAACCCGATGAAGCACATCGACCCCATCGGGACCATCCTGATGCCGCTGATGCTGTACTTCGCAACCTCGGGCGCATTCCTTTTCGGCTATGCCAAGCCGGTGCCGGTGAACTTCGGGCGGCTGCGCCATCCGAAGCGCGACATGATCTGGGTCGCGCTGGCCGGACCGGTGTCCAACTTCATCCAGGCGATTCTTTGGGCGCTGGTGCTCATCGCGCTGGTCGCGGCGGGCATCAATGAAACCTTTTTCATCAAGATGGCGCAAGGCGGCATCCTGGTCAACCTCGTGATGTGGGCCTTCAACCTGTTCCCGCTGCCCCCGCTGGACGGCGGCCGCGTGCTCGCGGGCCTGCTGCCCAGCGGCCAGGCGCAGATGTTCCTGGCGCGCATCGAGCCTTACGGCTTCTTCATCGTGATGGGCCTCGTCATCGCGGGTGTCGTCAGCAACTACTGGCTGCGCCCGTTGATGGACGTGGGCTACTACGTCATCAACCTGATCATCACGCCGCTCAAGGCCTTGCTGTTCTAAGTTCTGTTCCGTTCCATGGTTTCGTCCCCCCAAGCTCCCCTGCGCGTCCTGACCGGCATCACCCCGTCGGGCACGCCGCACCTCGGCAACTACGTCGGCTCGATCCGCCACTCGGTGCGGCAAAGCGTCGCGCCCGGTGTGCAGAGCTTCTTCTTCCTGGCCGACTACCACGCGCTCATCAAGGTGCAGCAGCCGGCGCTCATCCAGCGCTCCACCCTCGAGATCGCCGCCAGCTGGCTGGCCTGCGGCCTCGACCCCGAGCACGTCACCTTCTACCGCCAGTCGGACATCCCCGAGATCCCCGAGCTGACCTGGTTCCTCACCTGCGTCACCGGCAAGGGCGTGCTCAACCGCGCGCATGCCTACAAGGCGCAGCTCGACAAGAACGTGGCCAAGGGCGAGGACCCCGACGCCGACGTGACGGCCGGCCTCTTCATGTACCCCGTGCTCATGGGCGCGGACATCTTGATGTTCAACGCGCACAAGGTGCCCGTGGGCCGCGACCAGGTGCAGCACATCGAGATGGCGCGCGACATGGCGCAGCGCTTCAACCACCAGTACGGCGAGCACTTCACGCTGCCCGACGCCGAGATCGACGACGCTGTTGCCACCCTGCCCGGCCTCGACGGCCGCAAGATGAGCAAGAGCTACGGCAACACGATCCCGCTGTTCGCGCCGCGCGCGTACCTGCGCAAGCAGATCACCAGCATCGTGACCGACTCGCGCGCGCCCGGCGAGCCCAAGGACACCGAAGGCTCCGCGCTGTTCCAGATCTACCAGGCCTTTGCCGATGCCGACGAGACCGACATGCTGCGCAAGGCCTACGCCGACGGCATCGGCTGGGGCGACGCCAAGCAGCTGCTGTTCGAGCGCATCGACCTCGAAGTGGCCCCGCTGCGCGCACGCTACGACGAGCTGATCGCCAACCCGGCCGAGATCGAGCGCCTGTTGCTCATCGGCGCCGAGAAGGCCCGCGCGCTTTCGCAGCCGTTCATGACCAGCCTGCGCCACGCCGTGGGCCTGCGCAACCTGGCGGCCGGCAAGGACAAGGGCGGCGCCAAGGCGGCCAGGGTCGCGAAGCCCAGCTTCAAGCAATACCGCGAGAAGGCCGACGGCCTCTTCTATTTCAAGCTGTTGGATGCGCGCGGCGAAACCCTGCTGCAGAGCCATGGATTCACATCGCCGCAGGAAGCGGGCCGTACCATCGCGGTCTTGCAGGCGCAGCGCGGCGAGGCACTGGCTTCGCTGGCCGAGCAGCTGGAACCCATCGACACAGAAGGAACACGCGCTGTCACCGAGGCGCTGGAGGCACTGGCCGAGGCAACGTCCGCAAACCAAGGGAGTTGATCCGGCAACGCCCGCCGGCTTGTTGGCCGGTGAGCTGGAGAAAAGAGAGAAGACGGTGCGATCACAAAGGAAGAAAACATGAGCATTTATGTCATCGACGACCACCCCCTGATGCGCGACGCGATCGTGATGGTCCTGCGGCGCCTGCGCCCGGCCGAGAACATCGTCGAGCTCGAGCGCCTGGACAAGCTTGCGGGCTCGGTTCAGCAGCGTGGCGCCCCCACCCTCTTCTGCCTGGACCTGAAGCTCCCGGACACCAATGGCGTGTCGGGCGTGATCGCGGTCAAGCAGGTCTACCCGAACGTGCCGATCGCGGTGTATTCGGCGGCACCGGCGGCGGACATGGAAGACGCCTGCATCGAGGCGGGTGCCGACACCTACATCGAGAAGTCGGCCAGCTCCAACGAGCTGGCGGCCGCCCTGCGCGGCCTGCTGATGGCCGGCTCGGAAGACGAGACCGACGAGATGCCGGCCGCCAACAGCGGCAAGCTGTCCAAGCGCCAGACGCAGCTGATCGCCATGCTCGACAAGGGCATGAGCAACCGCGACATCGCCACCGACCTGGAGATCAGCGAACACACGGTGAAGGTTCACCTGTGGCGCCTGTTCCGCCGGCTGGGGGTGAAGAGCCGCACGCAGGCGCTGCATTACGCGCGTACGAACGGGCTGCTGTCGGGTTGAAGGGGAAGGCTGGCTGCTACGGCAGCGCCTTCTTCTCGATTCCGGAAAAAAGAACCGCGCCCTTGGGCGCGGTTTTTTGCTTTCAGGCGCGCCAACGAAAGGTTGGCGCGCGAGACAGGCTCAGTTGGCCTTTCTCCTGTAAGCCACCTGATGAGATACCGCGATGTCATACAACGCCTGATTGCCGGTAAACGACGGGTAGGCCCCCGCATTGAGTTCGATCTCGACGGTGTCGGAGAAGTCTGCGGTGAATTTCTTCGAGTACACGTTGAAGTTAGAACTCGACGTGCCGCTGTTGTAGCCCGACACATCGATCTTCACAGTGGTTTCGACAACGGCCTCCCAGCCTTGCGGCGCATTTTGCGGAGCCACCGAACCGACGATACGGTAACTGGCCTTGGGGCCTGGGCCAACTTGAGTGGACATGCTGTATCCGCGAACCGCGTAGTCCAGCGAGAACCCGGCAGACTTTCCAATCGGTGTAGGCGCGATTCCCGCGAGATTCGTCGAAGCCTCATAGCTGATGCCAACGGGCATCGGGACAGTGCCGGAAGGAAACGTACCGGCCGTAAAGTTCGTGTGAAGACCTAGCAACCCAGAAGCCACGCCCGATCCGGAGAATGGCAGCGAGCCGGAAATGCGAGTGTTGTTGACGAAATCTGCGGGAAGCCCAGTCAATGCGTGGCAAGTCTGCGCATTCAGATTGGGAGACCAGAAATCGGCAAGGTACGTGTCAGGCCGAGCCGCATCGCACGAGTCATACCTTCCGAGTCGACCTGGATCTGGTGTCGCAGTCGTCTCGACAATCGCAAACTTCAACACAGGCCCCGTGGACGCCGGCACCACGGCCGAGATGGTGCTGTCCACCGGATCGCTGTCCTTCTCCCCGTCGTTCACGATCAGGCGCACCACATAGTCGCCGGCAATGTCCAGCAAGAAGAACGGCTTTGCGCTGCCCGAATCCATGAGCACCGCCGTACTCGACATGGGCCTGGACTTGAGCTCCCAACGGTACGTCCGCGTCTTTCCGCTTGCCGAGATGCTTGCACTGCCATCGAGTGCGAACACCTGCCCCAGTGTCCCGCTCGAAGCCTTCGGCAACACGGCAACTGGCCCTGAGCCAGCGACCGGCTCGGATGGCGCAACCGCAGGAGGAGTCGGCATCGGGAACGGAAAGCCTCCGCCCGATCCACCACCCCCGCCACCACCACATGCACTCAACAACGCAAGCGCGGCGCTTCCCGCCAGGACGTACTTGAACTGACCAGTCATATCTATTGATCCCCCACCCGAATAGAAATAGTCTCCAGCTCACAGAATCGTGGTTCTGGAGGCATCGCAAGATGCGGGAAGATCGTAGACGGCGTTACTGAAGGTTTCCTAAACGCCCCTTCGGAAACCGGGGTCGTCCGGACGTGCGAAGGCGAGTGCCAATGCCAGCGACCGGCGGCCGGCGGCCGGCGCGCGCAACGATCCATATCGCGCTATGGAGCGCCGCGCTCAGCCGCCGGAGGCCGTCACACGCGCCTGCGCCACCGCCTCGTCCGCATCGTGCAGCGCCACGCGGAACACGCTGCCGCTGCCCAGGCGCGAACGCACGCTGACCGGGTGCCCCAGCACGTGCGACAGCCGCGCCACGATGGCCAGGCCCAGGCCGAAGCCGTCGGAGGTGCCGGCATGGTCGGCCACCTTGTAGAACTCCAGGAACACGTCGCGCAGGTGCTCCGGCGCAATGCCGATGCCGGTGTCCCACACCTCCACGCGCAGGCCTTCGTGCGTCTTGCGCGCGGCCAGCAGCACGCCGCCCTCGGTCGTGTACTTGATGGCGTTGGCCAGCAGGTTGCCGATCATGCGGCGCACGCGGATCGGGTCGGTCAGGAACGAGCCCTCGCACACGTGCACGCGGAAGTCCAGGCCGCGGCTCTCGGCCACCGGGCGGTATTGCAGCTCGAGGTCGTGCAGCAGCTCGGGCACGTCCACGCGCTCCACGTGCAAGCGCACCTGGCCCGAGTCGATGCGCGCCAGGTCGAACATGGAGTCGAACAGCGCGTTCACCGCGTGCGTGGCGCGCACGATCTTCGGCGCGAGCTCGAGCACCAGCTCGGGCTCGTTGCGCAGCCAGTCGGCGTACAGCGACAGCGCCAGCACCGGCTGGCGCATGTCGTGCGCCGCGCTCGCCAGGAAGCGGTTCTTCATGGCCACGGCCGACACCGCCGCCTGCCGCTGCTGGGTGAGCGACTTGATCAGGATGTGGTTGTGGAACAGCAGCTCCAGGCTGTTGCGCGCCGTCTCGTGAACGTGCCGCCCGGCCCGCAGCAGCAGGAACCAGTGCAGGATCGGCAGCATGGGCATCAGGTAGCCGTACTGGAACTGCGGGTGCTGCAGCGTCAGGCTCACCAGCCGCAGCACCACCGCGCCGAGCATCGTGATGAACAGCGTGTTGACGTAGCGCTTGAGCAGCGGCGGGTGCAGCGCCAGCCCGTTGAGCGGAAAGGTGCCCACGCCGGCCACGATGAGCCAGCTCATGAACTGGTTCACCTGCGGCGAGCGCTCGAAGAACAGCAGCACCGAGAAGCCCCACACCACCGCGCTGGTGCTCCACACGAAGCCGTAGCGCTCGGTGAACTGCTGCTGCGCCGCGGCGCTGCGTCCGGCGTAGCGCACCGCGTACACGCGCGCGCCCCAGGCGCGGCAGGCGGTGGCGATGATGCCGGCCACCAGCCAGGTCAGCAGTTCCCACTTGGGCACGTAGCCCCAGTTCAGGCCCACCATGGCCGGCATGAGCGCCGCCGACACGAAGTAGGAGCCGCGCGCGGAGCGCATCAGGCTGCGGATGAGTTCGCCGCGCACCCACGATTCGGCCTCGTCGGCCGAGGCCGGGGCGGGGGTCATGCTGGCGATCGACGCATTGGCCATAGGGCGCACGATCCTTGTTGATCCGGCGACAGAGAAAGCTCCCGGGTCCTCTCTTCCTCGGCGCGGGAGCGCGAAACCGGCGATCTTAACGGCCTGTTCGTCATTGTTTCACGCAGTAACGATTGAAAACAGGCCTCCATAATCGCAGGCCAACCCTCGAGGAAAGCCCCGCATGCTGTCCCATGTCTACCTCGGCGTGAACGACTTCACGCGCGCCTTTGACTTCTATTCGATGCTGATGGGAACACTGGGCATGAAGTTGCGGTTCCGCGACGACGCCAAGCCGTGGGCCGGCTGGCAGAGCCCCGACGCGGCCCGCCCGCTGTTCCTGGTGGGTACCCCGTTCGACGGGCAGGCGGCCGCGCCGGGCAACGGCCAGATGGTGGCGCTGATGGCGCCCGACCGCGCCACCGTCGACCGTGCCCATGCCGCGGCGCTGGCGCAGGGCGGCACCTGCGAAGGCCCGCCGGGCCTCAGGCCGCACTACCACCCCGACTACCATGGCGCCTACTTTCGCGACCCCGAGGGCAACAAGCTCTGCGTCTGCTGCCACACACCCGCTATCCTGCCCGCCACATGCTGAACAACATCACCCCCTTCCTCATCCACTGGGCCATCACCGCCATCTCGCTCTGGGTGGCCAGCCACCTGTTTCGCGGGCTGAAGTTCGACAGCACCGGCGCGCTGGTGGTCTCGGCGCTGCTGCTGGGCCTGGCCAACGCGGTCGTGAAGCCGCTGCTGATCGTGCTCACGCTGCCGCTGACGCTGGTGACCTTCGGGCTGTTCCTGCTGGTCATCAACGCGCTGATGATCCTGCTGGTGGCCGCGCTGGTGAAGGGGTTCCGGGTGTCCGGTTTCTGGACCGCCCTGTTCGCGAGCATCTTCATCTCGCTGCTGAGCATCGTCATCGGCTCGTTCGTGACGAGCAACGACCCCGCCGAGAAGGTGCAGATGCCGCAAAGCGGCAACTGGCTCTGAACCGCCCGGTGCCCTTCTGACGCCCTGAACGGCTAGGCGAGCACCGCGCCTCCGCGCACCAGCGCCTCGCGCAGTGCCGGCACCGCCACCGAGCGCACCTGAGCGCCCATGCCCGCGCCGGCCGCCTTCGCGGCCATGGCCGCCGCGATGCCCGCCGCATGGCCGACGGCCATCGAGATGGTCATGACCCGGATCGCCGCCAGCGCCTCGTGGCTGGCCGAGATGCCGCGGCCCACCACCAGCGCGTTGTCGAGCGTGCTCGGGATCAGGCTGCGGTACGGGATCTGGTAGGCGTGGTCGTCGTCCATCGGCACGTAGTGCAGCGCGCCGCCCTGCGCCGGATGGATGTCGATCGGGTACGCCCCCGCCGCAACGGCGTCGGGAAACTGCATCGGCGCCAGCAGCTCGCCGGCCGTCAGCACGTGGTCGCCCTCCACCCGCCGCGTTTCGCGCACGCCCACCTGCGTGGCGAAGGCGCGCAGCCGGCCGTCCTCGCAGCCGGGCACGGCGGCCGCCAGGAACGCCGAGGCCTTCCAGGCCTGGCGCCGCCCTTCGATCTCCGCGGCGCCGAGCGCCATCGGGTCGGTGGCGTCGATGCCCAGGCGGCTGATGTTGAACCAGCCGTCGTTCGAATACGGGTCGCGGCTCGAATGCAGCGCCGCCCGCGCCAGCCCGCCCTGCGCGTAGCCCTTGGCGGCCAGCGCCGCCAGCTCGGCTTTCGACAGCGCGCCGAAGCGCTCGAAGTCGATCGGGCCGAAGCGGAACATCATCGTGGCCGGTTGCAGCGCTTCGCCGTCGCCCAGCTCCAGGAAGCGCGCGCCCGCCTGCTTCAGCGCGTCCATGTCGCCCGAGGCATCGACCAGCACGCCCGCACGCAAGGCCAGCACGCCGCCCTTGGTCAGCACGCGCAGCCCCGTCACCTGCCGGCCTTCGCAGTCGACGCCCAGCAGGTTCGCGTGCAGCAGCGGCCGCACACCGGCCTCGGCCACCATGTCGTCGAGCACCAGCTTGAGCACCTCGGGCGCGTACTCGACGCGGTCCATGCGGTGGCCGGTGGACATCACGAAGCTCTCGTGCGCGCGCGCACCGCCATACAGCCGCAGCCGCGCCACCACCTCGTCGGCCAGCCCCGCCACCACCTTGCGACCGTTGCCGGTCTGCCAGCTGTTGAACTGCGCCACCGCGCCGGCCGTGGCGTTGCCGCCCAGGAAGCCGTAGCGTTCGACCAGCACCACCGACGCGCCCTGCCGCGCCGCCGCCACGGCGGCCATGGTGCCCGCGACACCGCCGCCGCACACCGCCACATCGGCCTCCACCACGAGGCTGCCGCCGCGCGTGTTCATGCTCGCATTCATCGCCATGCCCTCATCAGTTCTCGACCTGGATGCCGCGGCTCTTCACCACCTGGCCCCAGCGGCTGCCTTCGGTCTTCAGGTACTGCGCCGTGGCCTCGCGACCGCTGGCGAAGGCCTCCAGGCTCAGCGCGTCGAAGCGCTTCTTCACGGTGTCCGACTGCAGCGCCGCGGCCAGCAGCTTCTCGAGCCGGGCCAGGCCTTCGGGCGGAATGGAGCCCTTGGGCGCCACCAGCGTGGCCCAGCCTTCGACCTCCAGGCTTTGCAGCTTCAGGCTGCGAAAGGTCGGCACGTTCGCCAGCTCGGCCACCGGCTGCGCCGACGACACGGCCAGCGCGCGCAGCCGGCCCGAGCGGATGTGCACGATCACGCTCGGCAGGTTCAGGAAGCCCATCGACACCAGCCCCGAGATCAGGTCGGGCATCAGCGCGCTCTCGCCCTTGTAGGGCACGCTCACCAGCGAGGTGCCGGTCTCCTGCGCGAAGAGCTCGGCCGTCAGGTGCGCCAGCGTGCCCGTGCCGCTGTTGCCGGCGCTGAGCTTGCCCGGCTGCGCCTTGGCCTGCGCCACCAGGTCGGCCACCGTCTTCGCCTTCGAGTCGGCCGGCACCACCAGCACCAGCGGCTGCTGCGACACCATGCCGATGGCATCGAAGTCGCGCGCCACGTCGTAGGTGAGCTTGGGGTTGAGCACGGGGTTGATCACCATGCTGTTGCTGCCCATGAGCAGCGTGTGGCCGTCGCGGCTCTGCAGCGCCGCCGCCACGCCGATGGCGCTGCCGGCGCCGGGCTTGTTCTCCACGATCACCGGCTGGCCCAGCTGCGGCGCCAGCACCTCGGCCAGCACGCGGGCCGAGCCGTCGGCGCCGCCGCCCGGCGCGAAGGGCACGATGATGCGCAGCGGCTTGGTGGGCCAGGCGTCGGCGGCGAACGATGCGCCCGGGAATGTCGACAGGGTCGAAAGGGCGGCCAGCGCCGCGATCGTCGAAAGGGCCTGTCTGCGCGTGAAGCCGCGCGCGGCGGGAGCGTGTGCCATGTCTCGTTTGCCTCTTGTGTCTTGTGGTTCTTCGAAGAAAGAACGTCGATCCTAGGAAGCACCCGCGCGCCCGGCAAATACCAACATTGCGCAAGGCCATAACATCACGTTATCGAACGACGACAACGCAGCGGGACAAGTCATGAACCTCCGACAGATCGAAGTCTTCCGTGCCGTCATGCTGGCGGGCTCCGTCACCGACGCGGCGCGCTCGCTGCACGTGTCGCAGCCCGGCATCAGCCGCATGCTGTCGCACATCGAACTGCAGCTCGGGCTGCGCCTGTTCGAGCGGCGCAAGGGCAAGCTCGGGCCCACGCCCGAGGCGCAGGCGCTGTTCGCCGAGGTCGAGCAGGTGTACCGCGGCGTGGCGCGCATCGACGACTGCGCGCAGGCGCTGAAGGACGGCAAGATGCTCACGCTGCGCGTGCTGTGCAGCCCCAGCACCGGGCTGGACATGGTGCCGCGCGCGCTCACCGCGCTGGGCGAGGAGTTTCCGGCCGCGCGCATCTACCTGGAGGTGGTGCTCGCCAAGGAAATGGTCAAGCGCCTGACCACGCACGAGGCCGACGTGGCCATCTCCACGCTGGCCATCGACGACCCGCTGCTCACCGCGCGCCCCATCGGCCAATGGACCCTGGCCGGGGTGTTCCCGCGCGGCCATGCGCTGGAGGCGCGGCGCACGCTGAAGCCCACCGACATCCTGAAGGAACGCATGATCGCCTTCAGCCCCGACACGCCGCAGGGCCGCATCATTGCCGACTGGTGCGTGCAGCACCGCTGCCGGCCCGACGCGCGCATCGAGGTGCGCGCCGGGCAGAGCGCCTGCGCGCTGGCGGCGTCGGGCGCGGGCGTGGCCATCGTCGACGACCTCACGGCACGCGGCTGCATGACGGACCGGCTGAGCTTCAGGCCCATACAGAAGGCGCCGTCGTTCGACATCTTCGCGGTGACCAACGACAACTTCGCGGCCTCGCTGCTGTCGAGCCGCTTCGTTGCGCATGCGGAGGCGGCGCTGCGGCAGTTGAAGAAGGAGCGTGCCTGAAGCGCGCCTGAGCACCGCGCGCCATCCCATATTCAGTCGAGGGACAACGGCCACAGGCTCCCTATGATCCGCGGCACCCGGCATGCAGACCGGGAAGAAAGAGCCCCATGAAAATCGCGTTCACCTCGTGCATGAACTTCAGGTCCGGCCCCAAGGGCTCTCAGCGGGTCTGGAACCGCATCGCGGAACAGCAGCCCGACTATCTCTTCCTGCTGGGCGACCAGATCTACATGGACTTCTTTCCCGACCTCGGCGAACCGGCCGAATGGGACGTGGCGACATTCGAGCAGAAGATGACCGGGCACTACACGGACCAGTGGGGCGTGCCGAATTTCAAGCTGCTGTTCGACGCCCTGCGCCAGCAGCAGGACAACGGCGGCGGCGTGTACGGCACCTGGGACGACCACGACTTTGCGTGGAACAACGTGCTGGGCGCGAAGGTCGATCCCGCAGTGAAGGCGGTGTCACGCAAGCTCTTTCGCCAGTTCATGCAGATCGAACAGGTGCCCCTGCAGAAAGACGGCATCTACTACGCGATTCCGCTGTTCCACGAACAACAGAAGATCGGCAAGGCGATCTTCCTGGACACGCGATGGAACCGCGAGAAGCCCGGCGACCACAGCGCGCTGATCGGCGACAAGCAGTTCGATTTTCTGGCGCAGGAACTCGCGAACGAGACAGGCTTCGTGCTGATCTGCGCGGGCACGCCGATTCGCGCGACGGGCGACGGCTGGATGCGCTACAGCGACGAGTACGCCAGGCTGCGCAGCCTCACCTTCGGGCGCAAGACCATCTTCCTGTCGGGCGACATCCACGAGAACAGCTTCGTCCCGCCGGGCGGCTCGACGAAGTTCTTCGAGATCGTTTCCTCGGGCGCGTTCGTCACCAAATACAAGTTCGCCGGCGACCGGGAGAACTTCGGCATCCTGGACTTCTCGCCCGAGCGCACGGACGTCAAGCTCTTCGACATCCATGGGCTCGAGCACCACAAGATCATCGACAACGCGAGCTTCGATTACCAGGAGCTGAAGTAGCCGCGCAGCGCCCCGCTTGCTTGCTACTTGCCCCGCGCCGCTTGTACTGCCTTGTACTGCGTGCGATACCCGTTGCCGGGGTCGAACACGTCGGTCGACGCGCACGTCGAGCGCGACCTTGTCGACCGCCTGCGTGCCGCCGAAGCGCTTGCTGAGGGCCTGGCATTGCGTTCGATACCGGTAACCTAGGTTTTTTCCGTACGGTCGGAAGCGCTTATTTCATTCTTGAAATGGCGTGGCGCGCGGTATGCTTTCTCGCGTCCATCGCTGGTTTTCGAAGGTATCGGTACCTCGGCAACAAGCCTTCGGCCACATTCCTGCATCATTCCCGCACCGAACAAGACAGACCGCCACTTGCCTTCGTCCAAAGCCCCCGCCCCTGTCGCCCCCGCCGCCCCGCTCGCTCGCCCGGCCACCATGGCCGACGTCGCCGCGCGCGTGGGCGTGTCGAAGATGACGGTGTCGCGCGCGCTCAACCGCAGTGAGAGCAGCGACCGCGTGACCTCCGAGGCGCTGCGCCAGCGCATCCTGCAGGCCTGCGAGGACATGGGCTACGTCATCGACCAGACCGCGCGAACCTTCTCCAGCAAGCGCTCGGGCTTCATCGCGGTGCTGATTCCGTCGCTCAACAACTCCAACTTCTCGGAGACCGCGCAGGGCATCACCGCGGCACTGGAAGCGCGCGGCCTGCAGGTGCTGCTGGGCTACACCGACTACCGCGTGGAGACCGAGGAGCGCCTGCTGCGCGCCATGCTCGCGCGCCGGCCCGAGGGCGTGATCCTCACCGGCGGCGCGCACACGAGCGCCGTGCGCGCCATGCTGCAGGCCGCCGGCGTGCCGGTGGTCGAGACCTGGGACCTGCCGGCCACGCCCATCGGGCACACGGTCGGGTTCTCGAACGCGGAGGCGGCCGCCGCGATGGTGCGGCACCTGCACGGCAAGGGCTACCGGCGCATCGCGTACATCGGCGGCACGTCGAACCGCGACACGCGCGGCGCGGACCGCCAGCGCGGCTATGCGCAGGCCATTCGCGAACTGGGCCTGCCCGACGGCCGTGTCATCAGCTTCGGCCAGCCGCCGATCTCGATGGCACAAGGCGGCGAGGCGGTGGCGCAGCTGATCCGGCAGTGGCCCGACGTGGACGCGGTGGTCTGCGTGTCCGACCTGTCGGCCTTCGGTGCGCTCATGGAATGCCAGCGCCGCGGCTGGAACGTGCCGGGCCGCATCGCGATCGCGGGCTTCGGCGACTTCGAGGTGGCGCGCGCGTGCCACCCGCGCATCACCACCGTGGCGGTGGACTGCGTGGGCATCGGCAAGGCCGCGGGCGAACTGCTGCTGCGCGTGATCGACGGCGCGCGCGAAGGGCATCCACCGCCTGCGGAGACGGTGCTGATTCCGTTCCACATCGAGCAGCGCGAGAGCTCGTAGGCTTCGGCGGCAAACGCCTCTGCCGGGGCGCGACCGAGCGCCGGTGCGACTCGCTGTGCCCATTCAAACTGACGCTTGCCTTCGAAGCGCCGACAGGAGCGCGCTTGATGAGCGGTGACGTCCACTCGCTTGCGGACTTCTGGCGGTGGGTCGGATCCGCCGGGCTGCGCGAGCTGACGGAATGGACGGAGCGCCGGCCGACGTTCGCGGAAGGGATCGAAGAGCATCGGCTTGCCTGGGAAGCGAGACGGCAAACTCATGCGTAGGCGGACTTCCTATGATTCGTGAGGCACGTCATCCATCAGGCGCAAGTCGCACAGCCGATTCGTGACGAAGCATCACCTGGGCAAGGACACATGGAAGACAAGAATCTCGGTACAGAGTGGGATGCGGAAATTGCAGAGGAACAAGCCGATCGCCGGCGCAAGGCAGAGCCGGCGCCACGCTTGAGCAGGAAAGAGTTCACCCAATGGCGTTCGCCGCGAACCGGCGAGGACAATCCAACGCGCGTGGACAACCCCTTGTGGTCCTGGCTTGTTCGCACGCGCTGGTCAGCCTATCAAGCCAATGAGATCCTGCGAGGTCCTTCGCCGCTCGATGCAGGACCGATGTGGTCCTTCGATCGGTTCGGCAAGAGCGAAACGACACTGCCTGACGGTCGTTGCGTTCACATCGGCGGTGAGCATGAGGACTACTACGACCCGGACTTCTTCATATACAACGAAGTCACCACCATCGATGGTGACGGCGAGATCGCGATACACGGCTATCCCGTGTCGGTCTTTCCGCCTACGGACTTCCACACGGCGACATTGCTCGACGACGCGATCATCGTCATCGGCAATCTTGGCTACCCCGAGCGTCGTGTCTTGGGTTTGACGCCCGTCTTCCGGGTCGCGACAGACACGCTGAGCATCCACCGTGTCGATACCGTCGGTGAAAGCCCGGGGTGGATCCACAAGCACTCGGCCGTCCTGGCCGACGACGCAAGCGCCATCGTCGTGCGCGGCGGAACGCTCTGGCGCGGTGACGGTTTGAGCATGATCGACAACATCGACTCATGGTCGCTCGACCTCGGCACGTGCCGATGGACCCGGTTGACCGCCTTGGATTGGCAGCGGTGGACGATGCTGCGCGTGGACCGGAAGATGAATCGCCTGCGGGACGTCCGGCAGGAGCTCTGGCACCGCGCCCATGCCTGGCCGGGCGCAGAGAGCCACTGGAAATTCGACGACGCCCCCGACTTCGATGCACTCACGGCGTTGTACCGGCTCGATGAAGAGTCGCCCATGCCCCGTGAGGGCCCGGAGTACAACATCTTCCACACCGTCATTGACGGCCTGGCGGTGCGATTCACCGAAGATCGCTTCCATGTTCAAGCCGTCGTGGAAGGTCGCCTGCGCGAGGACCGCCTGCAGGCGCTTCAGCGCACGCTGCTGACCACGCTCGAGCGCCTGGACGCGAGCCGGTGGGAGATCGAGGGGCTGTAGCCAGCGGCGAGGCGTCCTGGGTTGTCCCGTTTGAAGCAACCGATGGAATCGCCCTGTTCCAGCATTCACCGCGACAGCTGATGGGCCGCTCGCGGCAGCGGTGCGACCAACCGCCGTTGGCCACAATCGTTGTCGGTGGATCGGTCGAAACGTTCATGGCATCGGCTGGTGCATGCGGACTGCATCGGTCTGCTTCCCGTAAAGTCCTGAATCGAACCGAATGAAAGAACCCGACGTTGCGCTTTTTGCAACCGGGCAAGATCATCAGACAGCCAGGAACTCGGAATGACGAATCAGCCCCGCAGCGACAGCGAGCCATTGGCACCCCTTCCCATGGGTTACTGGCTCCGTCTTGCCGTGACCTTCGTGTTGGTCGCAGGGGGCGCAGCCTGTACTTTCTTCTACGACGAACTGGTCGGCGCTGCGATGGCACTTTGTGCGCCACTTTTCATCAAGCTCAGCGGCTTCCAAGCGATGCACAAGAAGCACAAGGCGGAGCTGGAAGCGTACAAGGCTGCAAACAACCGCGCCTAGGCGGTCGGCCATCGGCCAATCCGACCGTCATCGCGGCACTGCCATCCCGCGTCGCCACGTGCGGTTGGCTGCGCGGCCCCGCAGCCGGCCCGGCGTCGGTTCACACGGCCGAACCCTTTTCAGGCAGCAACGCATCCAGGACGAAACGCGTCGGGCCGCTTGCGCCCCGGTCGCTGACCGCCAGGCCCAGCTGCCGCCATAGGGCCGGGCTGAGCGGGCGAACGGCGATGCGAGGGTCACGCGCGGATTCGTGCGACTCCGCCGGCAGCAAGGCCGCTCCGTAGCCGGCGGCCACCAGTGTCCTGATCGCGTCGTTGTAGTTGAGCTCGATGCGCGGCCGGCAGTGGACGCCGGCCGCAGAGAACCATTCCGCGGTCAGCCGGTAGAGACGCGTGGAAGAGTCGTTCATGATCAGCGGCCGTTCGGCCAGCCATTGCGGGGTCAGCCGCTTGGGCGCTTTCCAGTCCGCCGGCAGAAAGGCCACGACAGCCTCGCGCCGCAGGGGCGTGACATGCACCCCGCGCACAGGCGACTGCGGCAGCGCCACCACCGCCAGATCCAGGCTCCCCGCGGCGAGCCGGGCCATGCTTTCGTTGGAGGTCAGCACCTGCACGTTCACGTCGATGCCGGGATGGTTCCGGGCCAGACGTGCGAGCGCGGGCGGCAGCAGGTGCGCAATGGCGCCCGTCGAGGCACCCACCCGCACGCGGCCCGTCTGGCCGGCAAGCTGGCGTCGAACGTCTTCCACTGCGTCGTCCACGTCCGCCAGCAGCCTGCGGGCACGCGCGATGAACCGCTCTCCCAAGGCGGTTGCTTGCGCGGGCCCCCGCCCGCGCACGAGCAACTGGCCACCCAGGCGCGACTCCAGTTCCGCGATCTGAACCGTGACGGTCGGTGCCGCCAGGTGAAGGGCGCGCGCGGCATTGGCCAGAGACCCGAGGTCTGCGATGGCGACCAGGGTGCGCAGATGGTCAAGGCTGAGTTCTCGCATGGCGCTAATTTAACTTTTCTTAATCCTGGGTTCCATATATTTAGCTGGAGCCATTGCGGTCGTATCCCTACGATCGCACGCCATGGACCTCAACATCTACATCGACGGCGACCAGGGCACCACCGGCCTTGACCTGCAGAACCGGCTCCAAGGCGGGGAATTTCGCATCCGCACCTTGCCGGCGAACGTGCGCAAGGACGCGGCTGCCCGGCGCGTTGCCCTCAACGAATGCGACATCGCCATCCTTTGCCTGCCCGACGATGCAGCACGAGATGCGGTGGCGATGATCGCCAACCCTTCGGTGCGTGTCATCGATGCCAGCTCGGCCCACCGCACCAGCCCGGGTTGGGTCTACGGCCTGCCGGAACTCGATGCACTGCAAGCCGAACGCATTGCCTCGGCGCCGCGGGTGACAAATCCGGGCTGCTATCCCACCGCCGCGGTCGCCCTGCTGCGGCCGTTGACGGATGCGGGCCTGTTGCCCGCCGACTATCCGCTGGTCATCCATGCCGTCTCGGGCTATTCGGGTCAAGGCAGGGCCGGAGCGGAATCGCACGAGGCCGGAACGGGTGCGCATTCGTTGAAGGTCTATGGCCTTGCACTCGAGCACAAGCACGTGGCCGAAATCGAGGCCTACGCAGGCTTGGCGCAGCGGCCTCTCTTCGTGCCGGCCTATGGAAGCTACCGGCAGGGCATCGTGCTCACCATCGGATTGCACGCGCGAATGCTTCCCTCCGATGCTTCGGGGGTGCGCATCCACGAGTGCCTGACGCAGCGATACCGCGACGCGGCACATGTGCGCGTGCTGCCGATGCCGTCTGCCGTGCCGATCACCGAGCTGGACCCGCAAGTCCACAACGGCTCGAACGACATGAGCCTGGCCGTGGCATGGAATGAACGCACAGGCCAGATCGTCTTGAGCGCGGTGCTCGACAACCTGGGCAAAGGCGCCGCGGGCGCGGCTGTGCAGAACCTGCGATTGATGGCGGGCGCCTCACAGCCCAGGCTGTGAATTCGAAGCGTTGACGAGAAGGGGGGGGTGCTTCAGGCAAAGTGTTGCCAACCTTGGCATGACGAGTTTCTGCCTTGGACCATTTCTGCCATGGCCTTCGAATGACGGCTCGGGCGCATGCCGATTGACCGCAATGCAGTGGACTGCGGCTACAGTTGTCGTCCACGGCCATGAACGGACGCCGTGACAACAGGAAGGACCAGGACGAATGGCGATGAAACAGGCCTTCTGGATGGCATTTGGCTGTGCAGTGGCCATGCTCGTGCTGCTTGCCGTGCTGACGATGGCCGGGTCACTGCTGGTCGCCGCGATTCTTCCAAGAGGGCATCCGCTGGCAGACCGGCTGAGAGCGTTTGCCGCCCGCGTCCCGGACCTGGCTGTTCATGGCGCCCTGTGGCTTCGAACGCTTGTCGTTGTCGGCGGGATAGGCCTTCTGGTATTCCTGATTCTGGTGAACGATCCGTCTTTTCATTCTTGAGACGATGTTCGAGCAGATATCGGACCGTAGGCTGCAGGTCGAATGACTCGCCCGTATCCGGGTACTGACAGCCAACCGCGGACACGCAAACTCGATTGCCGTGATGGCGCCCTTGAAGGAAATAAATCTCTCGAATGCACGTGCCTTGGCGGCGCTGGAGGCTCGCGCATTTCCTGGCACCCATGAGCCCGACGTGCTGTCACCCGAATACGCAGAGGCCGGCGGTTGCTGGATTTTCTTCAGGAACCGGAACTTGGCGTTCCCCCCGCATATGTCGCTGGCCTCCCCAGCGGCTTACGCGGTGAGCAGGCGCGCAGAAGTTCGTGCAGTCGCAGACTGTTCTGGCAGCCCCGTAGAAATGGATTCGCTGTTGTCGAATCTCTCCAGCTTCTTTTTGCAGGACTCGAAACACAAGCCGACTTAGGCTGGCTTGCGTTCCGCGTCCGACGCACCCGGACCGCGCTAGTTGTGAAGCGTCAAGAGGTTGTTTCTTGACGAGTTGATTCTGGACATAGGTGCGATGCCTCCAATACCGCTGTGCGGGCGGTGCCAGTTGTAGTGGTGCTGCCAGCTTGCCAGGGCATCGGTTCGTTGGGCTGAGTTCTGGTAGGTCCAGCCGTAGGCCCATTCGCGCAACGCGGACTGGATGAACCGCTCGGCTTTTTCGTTGGTCTGCGGCCGGTAGGGCCGCGTGAAGCTGTGCTTGATACCGAGCTCGACGCAGGTCACCCGGAAGTCGCGCGAGCGGAACGCCGGACCGTTGTCCGTCAGCAGTCGTCGCACGGTGATGCCCAGGCGTGCGTAGTAAGCCACGGCATTGCGCAGGAACAGGACCGCCTGCGCCTGCTTCTCATCGGGGTGCATGGCGGTGAACGCGAGCCTTGCGTGGTCATCGATGGCCACGAACAACGTCTCCCAGCCCGCACCATCGACCGAGTCGCGTCGGTTGCCCGTGACACGGTGGCTGGGGCGCACGATGCGCCCGAGCTTCTTGGTGTCGATGTGCAGCAGATCGCCAGGGGCTTCGTGCTCGTAGCGCACGATCGGCTCGGCTGGTACCAGATCGCTCAGCTTGGACATGCCTGCTCGGGTCAGCACGCGGCTGACTGTCGAGGCCGAGACGCCCACGCTGCGAGCAATACGTGACTGCAGCATCCGACGTTTACGCAACTCGAGGATGAGCAAGACCTTGCCCGAGTCGATGGCCCTGGGCGAGCGCGCTGGTTTGGAGGAGGCATCGGCCAAGGCTGCTTCTCCGCCCGCCAGATAGCGACCGAGCCACTTCCTGGCCGTGGGTGCAGTGACGCCGTGTGCGGCAGCGGCACGCACGGCATCCAAACCTTCCAAAGTCATCTGCTTGACCATCTCGAATCGGCGGGCAAAGGTAAGTCGGGCATGCTTATGGGTGTTCATCCGGTTGGGCGTCCTGAGTGGATTGGGTGTTTGGCGACTTCCAGTCTCTCAAACCCAATCCGGATGAACACCGGATACAACCTATTGGAGCTTCACAGCTAGTCGCCGCCCCGAAGCCAGGACGGCCCTCCCCACCCTCACCCCTTCGACAACCCCCGCCGCACCCTGACCGCCGAAGCCAGCCCTTCGAGCACCGGCACCGTCTGCGCAAAGCTGATGCAGGCGTCGGTGATCGAGACACCGTGCTTCAGCGCGACGCCAGGCTTCAGGTCCTGCCGCCCTTCCTCGAGGTGGCTCTCGATCATGATGCCGGTGATGCGCCGCTCACCGGCCGCGATCTGTGCCGCCACGTCTTCGGCGACCACGATCTGGCGCTGGTGCTGCTTGCTGCTGTTGCCGTGCGACACGTCGACCATCACCTGGGGCCGCAGGCCGTTCGCCAGCAGCGCCTCGCAGCTGGCCTGAACATCCGCGGCCGAATAGTTGGGCGCCTTGCCGCCGCGCAGGATCACGTGGCAGTCGTCGTTGCCGCGTGTCTCGAAGATGGCGGCCATGCCCATCTTGGTCATGCCCATGAAGGCATGCGGCGCGCGGGCCGCAAGAATGGCGTCTGCCGCCACCTTCACGCTGCCGTCCGTGCCGTTCTTGAAACCGACCGGGCAGCTCAGGCCCGACGCCAGTTGCCGATGGCTCTGGCTCTCGGTGGTGCGCGCGCCGATGGCGCCCCAGGCGATCAGGTCGGCGATGAACTGCGGACTCAGCAGGTCGAGAAACTCGGTGCCGGTCGGCAGGCCCAGCGTGGTCAGCTCGAGCAGCAGGCGCCGCGCGCGCTCCAGCCCTTCGTTGATCGCAAAACTGCCGTCCAGGTGCGGGTCGTTGATGTAGCCCTTCCAGCCGACGGTGGTGCGCGGCTTCTCGAAGTAGGCACGCATCACGATCAGCAGGTCGTCCTGCAGCGAGTCGGCGACCTTCTTCAGGCGCTGTGCGTATTCGATGGCCTGGTCGTGGTCGTGGATGGAGCACGGTCCGACCACCACCACCAGCCGGTCGTCGCGGCCGTGCAGCACGTCGGCAATCGCCGCGCGGGCGCCTTCGACCAGCGCCAGCGTGTTGTCGCGCACGGGCACGCGTTCCTGCAGCAGCGCCGGGGTCATGAGCGGGCGAACGGCGCCGATGCGCACGTCGTCGATCCGCGTGGTGTCGAGCGTGCTGTCGCGGGAGCCGATTTCGGCGTCGTGGAGGGGGTCGTCGAGGCGGGGCATGGTCGTGGCTTTTGAATTGGAACGGGGCTGCGCCTATTGTCGTCCCGGCGGCACCCAGGGCCGACAGGCACGCCGGAACCGGTTGGCCGCAGCGCGGCCGAGGCCTGCTTCGAGCGAATGCCGTGCGCGACAAGAAACCCACCCGTCGACCATCGCGCCAAGGCGGCATTGGCGTCTTCCGCCCGTTCATTGGCGCCATGTGCATATCGCCAGGCGCGGCCGATTCCTAGACTGCTTCCATGCTGGTTCTTCCCGAACGAGCGGTTCATTCACACAAGGAACATCCATGTCGCAACAAGTAGCTCTCATCACCGGCGGTGCCACCGGCATCGGCAAGGCCGTCGCCCTCAAGCTCGCTGCCCGCGGCGTCACCGTCGTCCTGAGCGGCCGGCGCCGCAATGTCGGCGACGCGGCCGTGGCCGAGATCGCCGCCGTCGCGCGGAACGGCGCGCAGGTGCGGTTCGTCCAGAACGACGTCACGCAGGAAGATGCGGTCAAGTCCATGATCGAGGGCGTGGTGGCCGAGTTCGGCCGGCTGGACATGGCCGTCAACAACGCCGCCATCTCCAACGAGACCGGCACGCTGCTGCAGTCGAGCAGCCAGAACTACCGCGACATGGTCGCCACCAACATCCTCGGCGTGTACTACAGCATGAAGTTCGAGATCGCGCAGATGGTCAGGCAGGGCCACGGGGCCATCGTGAACCTGGCGTCCATCGCTGGGCTAAACGGGATCGCCTATGCGGGCCCTTACGGCTCCACCAAGCACGCCGTGGTGGGGCTGACCAAGTCGTCCGCGCTCGACCATGCAACGCAAGGCCTGCGCATCAACGCGGTCGCACCCGGCGCGATCAGGACCGACATCATCGCGGCGCAACTGAGCGGCAGCGACGAGAACTACAACGAGGCCAGCATCTCGGCCATGCACCCGATGAATCGGCTGGGCCAGCCCGAAGAAGTGGCGAACGCGATCTGCTGGCTGCTGTCCGACGAAGCGAGCTTCGTGACCGGTCATGTGCTGAACGTCGACGGCGGTTTCCAGGCAAAGTAGGCGACATGGGCAAGGCCACACCCGACAAGCTGACGATTCCCGACGCACTGTGGGAGGGCATGAAGCGCGTGGGCCTTTCTCGCTCGGCGGTGCTGGCACGCGCTCGCCTGCCGATGCGCGTCGTGCAGGACAAGGCGCCCATCTCGACGCAGCAGTTCTTCGCCCTGTGGCACGCCATGCACGAGGCGAGCGACGAGCCCGGCTTCGGCCTGCGCATGGCCACCGAACTCGACGGCGCGGTGATGCCACCGTCGTTCCTCGCGGCCTGCCACGCGCGCGACTACCGCGACGCCTTGCAGCGCGTGGCCCGCTTCAAGCGCTTGTGCGCGCCCGAGCAGGTGCTGCTTTCGGAAGAAGGAGAACGCTGCGAGATCCGGATGCACTGGCCCCACGCGGGCAGTGAAGCCGTTCCCGCTGCGCTGGCCGATGCCTCTCTCGGCTCGATCCTTGAACTGGGGCGGCGCGGCACGGGCCTCCATCTCGTGCCCTCGTGCGTCGAGTTGACGCGTGCAGCCGGCGACGCGACCGCGCACGAGCGCTACTTCGGTTGCCGTGTTCGCTTCGGCGCAAGCCAGGATCGCATGGTGCTGCACAAGGCCGACCTGGACAGGCCCTTCCTCAGCTACAACGCCGAACTGCTCGAGATCCTGGTGCCCGAACTCGAGTCGCGGCTGGAGAAGCAATCGATCAGCGAGTCGCTCGGTGAGCAGATTCAATGGATCCTGAGGCGCCGCCTCACGGCCGGCCGGCCGGACATCCGCTCGGTTGCGAGCGAGCTGGCAATGAGCGAACGCTCGCTGCAGCGCCGCTTGAGCGACGAAGGACTGAGCTTCCAGGTGCTGCTCAGCCAGACGCGGCATCAGCTGGCGCTGGAGCATCTGGCCGACGCCGGCCTGTCGCTCGTGGAGGTTGCGTTCATGCTGGGCTATGAGGACCAGAACTCGTTCTTCCGCGCCTTCCGCCAATGGGAAGAGCGCACGCCTTCAGAGTGGCGGAGCGACCACGCCGAAGCTCAGACCGCAGCGACGTCGCTGCGCCCGAAGTAATGCTTGGGCGTCTTGCCCATCACGCGCCGGAACATCGCGGTGAACGCACTCGGGCTTTCGTAGCCCAGGTCCATGGCCACGGTGGTCACCGGCGTGTCCATGGCCAGCCGGCGCAACGCTTCCATCAGCCGGAGTTGCTGGCGCCACATGGTGAAGGTGATGCCGGTCTCGTCGCGGAACAGGCGCGTGAGCGTGCGCCGGCCCAGTGCGCCGTGGCGCGCCCAGTGCTCCAGGTCGCCGTCGCAGCCGGGGTCGTCGAGCAGCGCGCGGCAGATGCGCAGCAGCCGCGCGTCCTGCGGCATGGGCACATGCAACGGCACGCGCGGCGCCGCGCAGATCTCGTCGAGGATGAGCCGCATCACGCGCCCGTCGCGCCCCGCTTCGTCGTACAGCAGCGGAATGCCGATGGCGTCGATGACCAGCTGGCGCATCAACGGCGACACCTCGATCACGCAGCACTCGGTGGGCAGGTCGGGCGAGGCGTCGGGCTGGATGTAGAGCGACCGGTTCGACACCGGTTGCCCGCGCGCGTGCATTTCATGCACCACGCCGCCCGGCACCCACACGGCGCGGTTGGGCGGCACCAGCCACGCGCCGGCCGGCGTGTGCAGCGTGAAGGTGCCCTTCACCGCGTACGCGAGCTGGGCGCGCGGGTGCGAGTGCGGGGGCACGATCAGCGAGGGCTCGGGGTCGTGCTCGATCACGATCATCGACACCGGCCTCGGAATCGACTGGTAGGCGTGGAAGGTGTTGGTGCGGTTCATGGTGGCCGGCGCCTGCTATGCCAACGTGCCCGGGGCGCTCAGGACAGCGCCGCGCTCATGGCGTCGCCTTGCCGCGCAGCGCCTCGAGCAGCGCCACGGCGCGGTCGGTGCGCACGTCGTGCTCGGCGGCCATCTGCCTGGCGACCGCGTCGATCTCGTCGCCCGTGGCACCCGCCACCAGCGCGATGTTGCGGGCATGCAGCGCCATGTGGCCGCGCTGGATGCCTTCGGTGGCCAGCGCGCGCAGGGCGCCCAGGTTCTGCGCCAGGCCCACGGCCACGGCCACTTCGCCCAGCTCCTGCGCCGACTTCACGCCGAGGATCTTCAGCGCCAGTTGCGCGAGCGGATGCGTCTTGGTCGCGCCGCCCACCAGACCCACGGGCATCGGCATCTCGATGGTGCCGACCAGCGCGCCGGTGGTGTCCTTCTCCCAGGTGGTGAGCGAGGTGTAGCGCCCGCCGCGGCAGGCGTAGGCGTGCGCGCCGGCCTCGACCGCGCGCCAGTCGTTGCCGGTGGCCACGATCACCGGGTCGATGCCGTTCATGATTCCCTTGTTGTGCGTGGCCGCGCGGTACGGGTCGACGGCCGCGAAGGTGTAGGCGTCGAGCACGCCTTCGACGATCTCCTCGCCGCTGCGCTGCGCCGTCTTCAGCACCGCGGGCGTGAGCCGCACGCGGGCCCGCGCCAGCCGCAGGTCGGCCAGGTTCGACAGGATGCGCAGGCGCACCGTGCCG
>NZ_FOWL01000030.1:0-61478 GCF_900115445.1 Variovorax sp. OK605 | reverse complement strand
CGACGACACCGAACAGCGTGACGGACGATTGGGCAGAAGCCAGGCCGCAGACGGCCAGGGCAGCGAATGCCGTGAGGGTTTTCTTCATTCAGGTTCTCCGTTGTCAGCGGCTCTTCATCGAGCAGCCGAGACGCATGGTCTCGTTCAAATTCGGAGGAATCTTGTGAATGCCGGGTCTTTGCACGGGATGTTGTTTGCGTGCAAAGCCCCGAACCGGGCCCGAGCGCCGCCCGCGCCACCACCGGACACACCTCGCACAAGAAATCTCCCAAAAGCCGCGCGATGCTGTGCCACCGAAGGAGCCCTCCATGACCATTGCCTTGCAAAGCACCATCGCCTCGTCACTGGGCGCGCAACAGCTCGCCAACGCTTTCAGCCCCGCCTTTTCCCACCTGCGGATTCTTCGCAACCTCGTGATCCCCATGCCCGAGGGGCATGCGGTGCGCACCGCGCGCATCGACGCGGTGCTGGTGTGCGAGACCGGCGTCTACCTGTTCGAGATCAAGGCGTGGCGCAACGCCTTCGTCTACCGCAAGAAGTCCGACCAGTCGCCGCCGCGCTGGTTCCTGCGGCTGAACGGCTGCCAGAACGCGCGCGAGGTGAAAGACCCCGCATGGCAGGGCGGGCGCAAGACGACGCAGCTGCGCAGCATGCTGCCCGACGACCTGCGGCTGCAGTACTTCGTGCTGCTGCCGTGCGAAGGCATCGAGCTCGAAGGCGTGATGCCGGCGGCCGTCATCACGCAGCAGGACCTGCCGTACATCGCACGGCTGGTGCGCAACAACGGGCGCACCGCGCGCACCTACCGCCTGCTCGACGCGCAAGGCGTCGACCGCACGGTGGAGCGGCTGCTCGAGATCCAGGGCGAGCTGACGCTGGACGACCATCTGCAGAACTGCCGCGAGCGAAGCGGCGTCACGGCAAACGCCAACCCGGGCGCAACCGTGCTCGCCGCACCGGCATGGCCGGGTGCAAACGCCATGGGGTTGCAGTAACGTAAAGACACAGCACAGCCCCGGCGGCCGCGGGGAAGTCCCAAATTTCTCCGACATTGGCCATGACCATGCGGCCATGCACTTACCGAAGTCCCTTGCAGCGGCCGCCGTGCTGCTTGCCTCACTGGCCTCGCTTCCCGCCTGGGCCGTCGATCCGTTCACCGTCAGGGACATCCGCCTCGAAGGCCTGCAGCGCGTGGAGCCCGGCACGGTCTTCGCCACCATGGGCCTGAAGGCCGGCGACACCTACAACGACGAACGCGGCAGCAACGCCATCCGCGAGCTCTTCAAGCTCGGCCTGTTCAAGGACGTGCGCATCGACGTGAACGGCAACGTGCTGGTGGTGGTGGTCGAAGAGCGCCCCACCATCGCCGACGTCGACTTCGTCGGCACCAAGGAGTTCGACAAGGCCGCGCTGCAGAAGGCGCTGCGCGAGGTGGGCCTGGCCGACGGGCAGGCCTACGACAAGGCGCTGGCCGACCGCGCGGAACAGGAACTCAAGCGGCAGTACATCGGCCGCAGCCTCTACAACGCCCAGGTGATCACCACCGTCACGCCGCTGGAGAACAACCGCGTGAACCTGACCTTCACCGTGACCGAGGGCGAGTCCGCGCGCATCAAGGACGTGCACGTGGTGGGCGCCAAGGCCTTCAGCGAGAGCACGCTGCTCGACCTGTTCGACCAGGACAGCGGCGGCTGGCTCGACTGGTACACCAAGTCGAACCAGTACTCGCGCACCAGGTTCAACGGCGACCTGGAGACGCTGCGCTCCTACTACATCACGCGCGGTTACCTGGAGTTCCGCATCGACTCGACGCAGGTGGCGATCTCGCCCGACCGGCAGACGCTGACGCTCACCATCAACATCACCGAAGGCCAGAAGTTCGTGGTGGCCGGCGTGAAGCTGGCGGGCGACTACATGGGCCGCGAGAACGAGTTCAAGACGCTGGTGGCCATCCGCCCCGGCGCGCCGTACAACGGCGAGGAGGTCGCGGCCACCACCAAGGCCTTCACCGATTACTTCGGCACCTTCGGCTACGCCTTCGCGCGCGTGAAGGCCGAGCCGGAGATCGACCGCGTGAACAACCGCGTCACGCTGGTGCTGAGCGCCGAGGCCTCGCGCCGCGCGTACGTGCGGCGCATCAACATCGGCGGCAACGCCAGGACGCGCGACGAGGTGATCCGCCGCGAGTTCCGCCAGTACGAAGGCGCCTGGTACGACGGCAACAAGATCCGCGCCTCGCGCGACCGCGTGGACCGCCTGGGCTTCTTCACCGACGTGAACGTCGACACCGTCGACGTGCCCGGCTCGCCCGACCAGGTCGACCTGGCGGTGACCGTGGCCGAGAAGCCGACCGGCTCGCTGCAGCTGGGCGCGGGCTACTCGTCGACCGACAAGGTGTCGCTGACCTTCGGCATCACGCAGGAGAACGTGTTCGGCAGCGGCAACTCGCTGGGGCTGAACGTGAACACCAGCTCGTACAACCGCACCATCTCGCTCACGGCCACCGACCCGTACTTCACCAAGGACGGCATCTCGCGCACGCTGAACGTGTTCCACACCACCACGCGGCCCTACTACGAGGCCGACGGCAACTACAAGCTCGCGAGCGACGGCGGCTCGGTGCGCTTCGGCTTCCCGGTGGGCGAGCAGGACACGGTGTTCCTGGGCATCGGCGTGGAGCGCTATTCGTTCACGCCCGGCACCAACGGCACCTACACGCTGGTCGACGGCTCCTACGTGTACACGGCCACGCCGCAGGCCTACCTGGACTACTTCAAGTGCACGGGCACCGTGCCGAGCGTGAGCTGCTCGAACTCGAGCATCGTCGGCATCCCGGCCACGCTGGGCTGGTCGCGCGACGACCGCGACAGCGCGCTGGTGCCCACGCGCGGCAAGCTGCAAAGCGCCAGCCTCGAGGTGGGGGTGGGCAGCGACCTGCGCTACATGAAGTCGAACTACCAGTACCAGCAGTACTTTCCGTTGTCCAAGCAGTACACGCTGGCCATCAACGGCCAGCTGGGCTATGCGCGCGCACTGGGCAGCAGCACGTACCCGATCTTCAAGAACTTCTACGCGGGCGGCCTGGGCTCGATTCGCGGCTTCGAGCAGAACTCGCTGGGCCCGACCGACGCGGTGACCGGCGGCGCGCTCGGCGGCACGCGCAAGGCGATCTTCAACATGGAGTTCTCCACGCCCTTCCCCGGCGCGGGCAACGACAAGACGCTGCGCATGTACACCTTCATGGACGCGGGCAACGTGTTCGCCGACCGCACGGCCAGCATGACCGACGCGCAGTGGAAGGCGCAGAACCGCCTGCGCGCGTCGGCCGGCATCGGCATCAGCTGGATCTCGCCGCTCGGGCCGCTGCGGCTGGCCTATGCGGTGCCGCTGCTCTACCAGAAGGAGGACACGGCCAACAACATCGCGGCCGACCGCACGCAGCGCTTCCAGTTCCAGATCGGCACGTCTTTCTGAACAGGAGAACCACGACCATGGGCCGCATCCTGCTGGTGGAAGACGGGCGCGACAGCGACAACGACAGCGCCTGCCTGCTGCGCTCGCACCTGCACGGCGCGGGCTACGAGGTCGAGCAGATCGAGGACGGCGCGGCGGCGCTGGAGCGCATCCTGACGGCGCCGCCGGCGCTCACGCTGCTGGACATCGTGCTGCCGCGCGTGGAAGGCACCGGGGGCGCAAGAGGCACCGGAGGCACCGGAGGCACAGGAGGCACAGGAGGCACGGAGGGCGTAGCAGACGGCATCGACGTGCTGGCCAGGGTGCGCTCGCACAGCAACCACCCGATCATCATGCTGACGGCGCGCGCGCACGAGGAAGACCGGCTGCGCGCGCTCGACATGGGCGCCGACGACTACGTGTGCAAGCCCTTCTCGCCGCGCGAGGTGGTGGCGCGCGTGAACACGGTGCTGCGCCGGCATGCGCAACGCAACGAGGCCGCCCGGCCGTCGGCGGTGGTGGGTTTCACGGATGCGCGCGGCAACGCGAGCCTGGAAGGCCGGCCGCTGTCGCTCACGCGGCGCGAGTTGCTGCTGCTGCGCGCGCTGTCGCGTGCGCCGGGGCGGGTGCTCACACGCTCGAAGCTGCTGGAGGTGGCGTTTGCGGAAGCGCTGGACGTGAACGAGCGCGCGGTCGACGGCCACATCAAGAACCTGCGCAAGAAGCTCGCGGCCGCCGCGCCCGCGCACGACTGGATCCGCTCGGTCTACGGCGTGGGCTTCAGCTTTGCGGAGCGGCCGGCGGCGTGAACAGCACGCACCGGCTCAGCCGGCGGGGTGAACAGCGTGCACCGGCTCAGCCGGCGGCGCGTGGCGGCACCAGCGCCTTGATGCGCGCGGCGCCTTCCAGCGCGCGAGGACGCATGGGACCCGGGCCGCCGCCCATCGGCATGCCTTGCGTGCCGGGGGGCATGCCCGTTGCGCTGGGCGGGGGCATGCCCGACGCCGCGCCGGGCGAAGGCATGCCCGGCATCGCTCCCGACGGCGGCATGCCGCCGGACCGGGGCGGCCGATCGACCACCGGGTTCGCGGCCGGGTCGACCACCAGCGCGAGCGTGGCCACGTAGCGCTGGCGCTCCTCGCGCACCGCGCCGAGCACGGTGTCGCCGGCCCGCAGCGCAATGCCGTCGACGCTGTTGAGCGTGTCGCGCACCCGGGCGCGCTTGTACAGCGAGACCTGCGTGTAGAGAAATTCGCTGAGCGCGTCGGGCAGGAAGAACTGCGAGGTGAGCACGGCGCGCGCGCCGTTGAGCACCTTCATGTGGATGTGCGTGGTGCGCCCGGCGTACCAGCCCGGGTAGACGGTGGTGAACGCGGCCGTGCCCTCGCGGCCGGTGAACTGGCTGCCGCGCAGGAAGGTCTTGCCCTCGAACCCGCCCGCCCGGTCGTCGCCCTGCCCGGCAAAGCCCGAGTAACGCCCCTGCGCATCGCAATGCCACAGGTCCACGCGCAGCCTGGGCAGCGGCTTGCCCGCCGTGTCGCACACGGTGAAGCGCACGTCCAGCGGCACGCCTTCGAGGCCCTCGGTGACGTCCTGGCGGACCTGGGCGACGTCCAGGTAGTAGGGGCCTTCGGTGGTCTGCGCGGTCAGAGGAAGGTTGGCCGGGGCGGCCTGGGCAGCCTGGGCAGCCTGGGCAGCTTGCGCAGCGTGCGCGGCGTGCGCGGGGCGGGTGGAAACGCCGCCCAGTGCCGTGGCGCCGAGCGTGGCCAGCAGGCCGCGGCGGCCGATGGCGGGGTCCGGATGTGTCATGGTTTTCTCTCCTCCTCGTGGATCGACCCGGGAACGGCCGGGCGCGTGACGCAGCCTTCGGCCCACAGGACCAGCAGCGTCCATGCCTGGGCGACCAGCCAGAAGAACACGGTGATCGCCCCCAGCAGCGCAAAGCTCAGCGTCGGATTCATGCGGCCATGCTGCGGCCGGATCCGGGAGAAAAAATGGAGAAACCCTTGGCGCGGAAATTCTCCCAATTTCCTCCACATTCCGGCCACATCATCGGCTTTCTCCCCCCGAACACGCCCTTTCTCCCGCCCTTTCCCCGCCTGCCCGACCGCCCATGCATGCCGCAGAATGCGGCCATGCCTCCCCCGTGCCCATGCCGCAACTGACCCTTTCCCGCAAGATCTTCCTGGCGCTGGCCGCCCTGCTGATCGTGCTGCTCATCAGCTTCGCGGGCCTGTCGATCATTGCGCTGCAGCGCGGCCTGGGCTCCTACGTGGCCGAGATCGAGATCCGCCGCATGGACTGGCTCTCGCAGCTGGTGCTCAAGCACTACGTGGCCAACGGCGACTGGAAGAACCTGCGCGACAACGAGGAAGCCTGGCAGCGCCTGCAGATGGGCCGCTTCGCCAACGTGCTCGACAGCGCCGCCGCCAACGGCGACGAGCGCCGGTTGCCGCCCTGGTACGAGTACCGGGCCATGCGCGCAGCGCCCCCGCCGGACAGCCCGCCCGACGGCGGCCCGCCGCCCATGCCGTCGTCCGCGCAACTCGACCTGCTGCCGCGTCGCGCACCCGGCATCCCGGGCATGCCGCCGCCGTGGCTGTTCCCCGATCCGCGCGGCATGCACGACTCCATCTTCCAGCGCATCGCCGTGCTCGACGCGCGCGGCGCGCGCGTGGTGGGCGCCGACATCGACCTGGCCAACGCCGCGCGCATGCCGATCCGGCACAACAAGTCGGTCATCGGCTACCTGGCGCTCGCGCCGGTGCAGGGGCTGGAGAGCGAGGCCGACCGTGCCTTCATCGCGCGGCAGTCGGGCGTGATCGTGCTCACGGGCCTGTGCGGCCTGGGCTTTGCGCTGGTGCTGTCGTGGCTGCTGGCGCGGCGCTGGTTCCGCCCCATCGACGAACTCACGCAGGCCGCGCAGGACGTGGCGCGCGGCCGGCTTTCCACGCGCGTGGCGGTGCAGGGCTCCGACGAGCTCGCGCTGCTGGGCAAGACCTTCAACGACATGGCGCAGCGGCTGGACACGGTCGAGGCCTCGCGCCGCGCCTGGCTGGCCGACGCCGCGCACGAGCTGCGCACACCGCTGGCCGCCATGCGCGCGGAGATCGAGGCGCTGCAGGACGGCGTGCGCACCTTCGACGAACGCACCGCGCTGCGCCTGCACCGCCAGGTGATCCGCCTGGGCCAGCTGGTGGACGACCTGCGCAGCAGCATGCGCGAGCCGCAGAGCGACCTGCTCACGGCCACCGTGTACCCGCTGTCGCTGCTCAAGGAAGCGCTCGACCACACGCGCGACCGCTTCGCCAAGCGCGGCATCGAGGTTGACCGCCAGGCCGTCGACCGCATCGACACCCTGTCTCAGCCCACCGTGGAGGGCGACGCGCACCGGCTGCACCAGGTGTTCATGAACCTGCTGGAGAACACGCTGGCCTACACCGACGAAGGCGGCGCGCTGCGCATCGACGTCACGGTCGAAGGCCCGTGGACCGGCAACTGCCTCACGCTGCTGTTCGACGACAGCTCGCCCGGCGTGCCCGACAGCGAGCTGCCGCGCCTGTTCGACCGCCTGTTCCGCGGCGAGAGCTCGCGCAGCCGCGAGCACGGCGGCTCCGGGCTGGGCCTGTCGATCTGCCGCGCCACCATCGAGGCGCACGGCGGCACCATCGACGCGTCGGCCTCGCCGCTGGGCGGGCTGCGCGTGACCCTCACCCTTCCACTGGCTGCATCGTCATGACACGCATCGTCATCGTCGAAGACGAAATCGACATCGCCTCGGTGGTGCAGGACTACCTGCGCCACGCGGGCTACGAAACCACCCACTTCACCGACGGGCAGAGCGCGCTCGACAGCATCGTGGCGGCGCCGCCCGAGCTCACGCTGCTCGACATCATGCTGCCGCGGCTGGACGGCGTGGAGGTGCTGCGCCGCGCGCGCGAGCACACGGCGCACCCGATCATCATGCTGACCGCGCGCATCGAGGAGGTCGACCGCCTGCTGGGGCTGGAGCTGGGCGCCGACGACTACGTGTGCAAGCCCTTCTCGCCGCGCGAGCTGGTGGCGCGGGTGCGCGCCGTGCTGCGGCGCACCGCCGGGCCGGCCTTCGGCGGGCAGGGGTCGGGATCGGGCCCGGCCTCGCAGGACGACGCACCCGGCCTGGTGCTGGACGACGTGCACTGGCGCGCCTCGCTCGAAGGCACGCCGCTGAACCTCACGCGGCGCGAGTTCGGGCTGCTGCAGGTGCTGTCGCGGCACCCGGGGCGCATCTTCTCGCGCGCCCGCCTGCTGGAACTGGCCTACGACGACACGGTGGACGTGACCGAACGCGCCATCGACAGCCACGTGAAGAACCTGCGCCGCAAGCTCGGCGCGGTGACGCCCGCGCACGACTGGATACGGTCGGTGTACGGCGTGGGCTTTGCGTGGGAAGCGCCGGTGCCGGCGTAGGCGTACTTCAGGACGCCGCCGGTTTCCGTTTCAATCCCAGCGCGCCCTCGAGCATGCGCATGACGGTCTCTCGCGCCTGCTCGAAGTCTTCGGGCTCCAGCGCCTTCTTGCCCAGCAGCATGCGCATCTGCCACGCGAAGTCGGCGTAGGTCTGCGTCATCGCCCACAGCGTGAACAGCAGGTGCGCCACGGGCAGCGGCTGCACGTCGCCCCGCGCCATCCAGCGCTGCAGCACGGCGGCCTCGGCACGGAACGCGGGCACCAGCTTGGCCTCGATGTCGTCGGCGCACTGCGGTGCCTGCGAGATGATCTCCTGCGCGAACAGGCGCGAGCCCGAGGGGTGGTCGTACGAGAACTGCAGCTTCTGCGTGACGTAGCGCTCCAGCGCGGCGTACGGGTCGAGGTCGGCGGCGGCCAGGCTGTCGAGGTTGGACAGCCACGAGTCGAGCACGTCGTTGAAGACACGCCGGTACAGCGCCTTCTTCGAGGGAAAGTAATACAGCAGGCTCTGCTTGGAGATGCCCGCGTCGGCCGCGATGTCGTCCACCGACACGCCGCCATAGCCATGCACCGCGAAGCGCTCCTGCGCCACGGCGAGGATGGCGCTCTCCAGGTTCTGGCGGCGTGCCTGGCGCTTGACGGCGGGGGGGCGCACCACGCTCATCAGACAACCTCCACGCTGCGCGTTGCGGTGCGAGCTTGCTCGGGGCGGCCCGGCGCGGTGCTCATGGGTTCTTCATCCGCGCCAGGAAGCGCACCAGCCGCTCGTCGCCGCACTGCGTGACGTTGAAGCGGTACCAGGCCAGCGGCTGCGGCGCGGCGCCGAAGTCGGTCGCCGCCGCCAGCGGCAGGCCTTGCTTGCGCGCCTCCTGCAGCACGGCGTCGACGGTCGGGCGCGGCTCGCTGCCGGGCGGCCAGCCGGCACACAGGAACGGGCCGCCGTCGGGTGCGTGCAGCGCCTGCAGGCCGGCACCGGTCAACAGCGACAGCGTGCGTTCGCCCGCGATCTTCAGCGCGGTGTTGAGCTTCTGCAGGAAGCGCGGGTAACCCGCATCGCACAGCACCTCGCAGGCCACGCGCTCCTCGAACTCGCTCGGGCCGAGCGTGGTGTGCAGGCAGCGCAGCACGGGGTCGTCGGCCCAGCGCTGCGGCAGCAGCACATGCGCGAGCCGCAGCTTGGCCGACAGCGTGGTCGACACGCCGCCGACCTGCACCACGCGCTGCAGCCCGTCCATGGCCGCGAGGCTGGGCGCCTGCAGCGGCGAGAGACCGCGCCAGGTGTCGAGCTCGATCACGCACAGGTCGTGCCGCTCGGCGGACTGCAACGCCTGGTGCGCGCCTTGCAGGCTCATGCAGATGCCCAGGGGGTTGGACACGGCGGTCGAGAGGAACAGCAGCCGCTGGCGGCCTTCGGCAGGCAGCAGCGGCGCGAGGCCATCGAGCGCGGCGACGTCGAGGCAGCCGCCGCGCCGCGGCACTTCGAGAATGCGCCGCCCCAGCGTCAGCACCAGGTTGCGCAGCTGGCGCGAGGCGGGCGACTCAAGCAGCACCGCGTCGCCGGGCGCGGTCCAGGCCTGCAGCAGGCACATGGCGGCGCCCAGGCTGCCGGCGGCCGTCATCACCTGCTGCGGCGCCAGCCCGGGCAGTTCGGCGCGATGGCGCGCGGCGATCAGCTCGCGCAGGCGCGGCAGGCCGAAGCTGGGCCGCGCGCCGCCGTCCCAGTCGGGCGCGGCGCGCGCCACGCGGCGCATGGCTTCGCGCACCAGTTCGTCGCCGCGGTACTCGGCAGGCGGCGGGCGGTCATGCCCGGAAGACGCATCGGCGATGCGCGGCACCACCTCGTCGGCCAGGCGCGCGGGCCGGTGCAGCACGTAGTAGCCGCTGCCCGGGCGCGAGGCCAGCACCGAGCGCGCGCGCAACGCGCTGTACGACTCGGTGACGGTGAAGGTGCTGATGCCCAGCTTGCCCGCGAGCGCGCGCACCGAGGGCATCTTGGTGCCGGGTGCCAGGCGCCCGTCGGTCACGCGCAACTCCACGCCCACTACCAGGCGCTGCGCGAGCCCGAGGCCGGGGGCGGCCTCGTCCATCTCGCCCATCAGGCCCTGCATCCAGCCGGCGCCGGAGGTTGCGGGCACGTGCAGCGCCGAGGCGTTGCGTGAACTCTGCATCGCGGTGTCTCCTTCGAAGCTCGAACGGCTCCGGGGTTGGCGAAAGAGAGGGTTTGCCCGAAGGAACCGTGCTGGCCGGTGCACCAAACAGCACGGCGAGCGGCAGCAAACACTTTCTCGCCTGCCGCGCCAACTGTGTATGGGCGGCACCCCTTGTTTGCTGAATCATCGCGACATTCGACCACTTGGTCAAACTTCACGAGGGCCAGCTCCCTCGTGTCGCAACAGATCCCCACCACGATCCTGGAGCCTGAACGCCCATGAGCAGCACGATGAACTCCGTCGCGCCCACCGCCCACATCGCCTCCGATGTGCGCGCCGGCCGCCTGGCCCCCGCGCAGTACGCCAAGAACTTCTGCGACGCCCACCCGCCGCTGAACGTGGTGCAGGCCAACATCGAGGCCGAGCGTTGCTACTACTGCTACGACGCGCCCTGCCAGACGGCCTGCCCCACCGGCATCGACATTCCCACCTTCATCCGCCGCATTGCCGACGGCAACCTGCGCGGCGCGGCCCGCGCCATCCTGGAGGAGAACCCGCTGGGCGGCATGTGCGCGCGCGTCTGCCCGACCGAGGTGCTGTGCGAGCAGGCCTGCGTGCGCAACACCAACGAGAGCAAGCCGGTGGAAATCGGCCTGCTGCAGCGCCACGCGACCGACGCCTTCTTCGACGCGCCCGGCACGCCGCTGTTCGTGCGCGCGGCCGACACCGGCCGGCGCGTGGCGGTGGTGGGCGCGGGCCCCGCGGGCCTGGCCTGCGCGCACCGGCTCGCGGTGCTGGGCCACCAGGTGGTGCTGTTCGACGCGCGCCCCAAGCTCGGCGGCCTGAACGAGTACGGCCTGGCCAGCTACAAGACGGTGGACGGCTTTGCACAGCGCGAGATCGAGTGGCTGCTGTCGGTCGGCGGCATCGAGGTGCGCAACCACCATGCGCTGGGCCGCGAGCTGCACCTGGACGCACTGGCCCACGACTACGACGCGGTGTTCCTCGGCCTCGGCCTGGCCGGCGTGAACACGCTGGGCCTGGGCGAGCAGGCCGGCGTGCGCGACGCGGTCGACTTCATCGCCGAGCTGCGCCAGGCCGCGTCGCCGGCGGACGTGGCCATCGGCCGGCACGTGGTGGTGATCGGCGGCGGCATGACCGCCGTGGATGCCGCCGTGCAGTCGCGCAAGCTGGGCGCGGAAGACGTGAGCATCGTCTACCGGCGCGGCGCCGAGGCCATGGGCGCCTCGGTCGACGAGCAGAGCTGGGCCAAGGAGAACGGCGTGCGCATCATCCACTGGGCCGCGCCGAAGGCCCTGCGCGCCAAGGGCGGCGTGCTGCGCGGCATCGACTTCGCGCGCACCGCGCTGGTCGGCGGCAAGCTGGTGGAGACCGGCGAGAGCCTCGCGCTCCCGGCCGACATGGTGCTGTGCGCCATCGGCCAGAGCTTCGTGGCCACCGCGCTGGAAGACAGCGGCGTGCAGCTGCAGGGCGGGCGCATCAGCACCGACGCGGAATGCCGCAGCTCGCGGCCCAAAGTGTGGGCCGGCGGGGACGCGCGCTTCGGCGGACGCGACCTCACGGTCGAGGCGGTGGAAGACGGCAAGCAGGCCGCGCTGTCCATCGACCGGCACCTGCGCGCCGCCGCATAGCGCAAGCGGCCGCAACCCTTCCCTTCCCACATCCACCCGTTCGCGCATGGCCGCGACAGGAGCAATTCACATGGCAGACCTGAGCACCGACTTCGTGGGCATCCGCAGCCCCAACCCCTTCTGGCTCGCCTCCGCGCCGCCCACCGACAAGGAGATCAACGTGGTCCGCGCCTTCGAGGCCGGCTGGGGCGGCGTGGTGTGGAAGACCGTGGGCGAAGACCCGAACGTGGTCAACGTGCACGGCCCGCGCTACGCCGTGTCCTATGCGGCCGACCGCCGCGTGACCGGCTTCAACAACATCGAGCTGATTTCCGACCGCCCCCTGCGCACCAACCTGGAAGAGATGACGCGCGTGAAGCGCAACTGGCCCGACCGCGCACTGGTCGCTTCGGTGATGGTGCCGTGCACCGAGGAATCGTGGAAGAACATCCTGCCGATGGTGGAAGACACCGGTTGCGACGGCCTGGAGCTGAACTTCGGCTGCCCGCACGGCATGAGCGAGCGCGGCATGGGCGCGGCCGTGGGCCAGGTGCCCGAGTACATCCAGATGGTGGCCGAGTGGTGCAAGCACTATTCGAAGCTGCCGCTGATCGTGAAGCTCACGCCCAACGTGGCCGACATCCGCCCCGCGGCGCGCGCCGCCAAGAAAGGCGGCGCCGATGCGGTGAGCCTCATCAACACCATCAACTCGATCATGGGCGTGGACCTGGACGCGATGGCCATGCTCCCCAACACCGGCGGCATGGGCTCGCACGGCGGCTACTGCGGCCCCGGTGCCAAGCCGATCGCGCTGCACATGGTGGCCGAGATCGCGCGCGACCCAGAGACCGCCGGGCTGCCCATCTCTGGCATCGGCGGCGTGTCGACCTGGCGCGACGCGGCGGAGTTCATCGCGCTGGGCAGCGGCTCGGTGCAGGTGTGCACGGCCGCCATGGTGTACGGCTTCAAGATCGTGCAGGACCTGTGCGACGGCCTCTCCAACTTCATGGACCAGAAGGGCTACGCCAGCCTCGCGCAACTGCAGGGCCGGGCCATCGGCAGCATCACCGACTGGAAGCAGCTCAACCTGAACCACGTCGACAAGGCCGTGATCCACCAGGACGCCTGCATCCAGTGCGGACGCTGCCACGTGGTGTGCGAAGACACCTCGCACCAGGCCATCAGCGCCACCAAGGACGGCATGCGCTACTTCGAGGTGAAGGAAGAAGAGTGCGTGGGCTGCAACCTGTGCGTGTCGATCTGCCCGGTGCCCGGCGCGCTGTCGATGCGCACCCTGAAGCCCGGCGAGATGGACGCGCGCACCGGCCACCCGGTGGTCGCCCAGTACGCCAACTGGACCACGCACCCGAACAACCCCATGCGCGCCGACGGCCATGCCTGAGCCGGCGAATGAATGAGTGACCCAGCCCGGCGCAGACCGGGCCCGCGGCAGGAGGGGAACAACGACATAGCCAAGAACACAACACACGTGCAGGAGACAACCCCCATGACAACCCCATCGCAGCACGGCGGCGGCCCCGCCGCCAACCTCTGGAACGAAGACCTCGCGCCCACCACGCTGGCCCAGCGAACGTGGCGCTGGTACCACTTCGCGGCCCTGTGGGTGGGCATGGTGATGTGCATTCCCGCCTACACGCTGGCGGCCAGCCTGATCGAGGGCGGCATGTCGTGGAGCCAGGCGGTGCTCACGGTGTTCCTGGGCAACGCCATCGTGCTGGTGCCGATGCTGCTCATCGGGCATGCGGGCGCGAAGTACGGCATTCCGTACGCGGTGATGGCACGCGCCTCGTTCGGCACGCGCGGCGCGCGGCTGCCCGCGCTGCTGCGCGCCATCGTGGCCTGCGGCTGGTACGGCATCCAGACCTGGTTCGGCGGCGAGATGATCTACACGCTGGTGGGCGTGCTCATGGGTCAGCCGCTGGGCGGCGACAAGCTGCCGGTGCTGGGCATCAACGGCGCGCAGCTGGTGTGCTTCCTGATCTTCTGGGCGATCCAGCTGTACTTCGTGGTGCACGGCATCGAGTCGATCCGCCGGCTGGAGACCTACACCGCACCGCTGAAGATCCTCGTGTGCATCGCCCTGCTCTACTGGGCCGTGCAGCGCGCGGGCGGCCTCGGCCCCATCTTCGAGCAGCCCTCGCAGTTCGAGCCCGGCGGCAAGAAAGCCGGGCTGTTCTGGGCGGTGTTCTGGCCCTCGCTCACGGCCATGGTCGGCTTCTGGGCCACGCTGGCACTGAACATTCCGGACTTCACCCGCTTCTCGCGCTCGCAGCGCGACCAGGTGGTGGGCCAGGTCATCGGCCTGCCCGCGCCCATGGGGCTGCTCGCGATGATGGCGGTGATGGTGACCTCGGCCACCGTGGTGATCTACGGCAAGGCGCTGTGGGACCCGGTGGACCTGGCCAGCCGCATGACGGGCGCGGCGGTGCTGATTGCGCTGCTCATCCTGCTGATCGACACGGTGAGCGTGAACCTGGCGGCCAACCTGGTGGGGCCGGCCTATGACTTCTCGGCCCTCAACCCCGAGAAGATCTCGTACCGCAAGGGCGGCTACATCACGGCCGGCATCGCGATCGTGATGATGCCCTGGAAGGTGCTGGAGACCACGCAGGGCTACATCTTCACCTGGCTCATCGGCTACTCGGCGCTGCTCGGGCCGGTGGCGGGCATCCTGATTGCCGACTACTACTTCGTGCGCCGCAAGGAGCTCGACGTCGATGCGCTGTACCGCGGCACCGGCCCCTACAGCTACCGCAACGGCTGGAACACGGCGGCGGTGGTGGCCTTCGTCGTCGGCGTGCTGCCCAACATTCCGGGCTTTCTCAACGCGGCCTTTCCGCAGGCCGTGCCATCGACGCCCGAGCTCTTCAAGACGATCTACACCTACGCGTGGTTCGTCGGCGTCGTGCTGTCGGCCGTGGTGTACCTGGGGCTGATGAAGGCGCGCGCGCCGCAGCACCAGGGCCTGGCCGCACCCCTCAAGAACCCCAGCTGACCTCATTCAGAAAAGGAACTCACGCCATGACCGTACTCATTCGCGGTGGCACGGTGGTCAACGCCGATGCCGAACACCGGGCCGACGTGCTCTGCGAGGGCGACAAGGTCGTGCAGGTCGGCACCGACCTGCAGGCCCCCGACGGCGCGCAGGTGATCGACGCGGGCGGCGCCTACGTGATGCCCGGCGGCATCGACCCGCACACCCACATGCAGCTGCCTTTCATGGGCACCGTCGCGGCCGACGACTTCTTCAGCGGCACGGCGGCGGGCCTGGCCGGCGGCACCACCAGCATCATCGACTTCGTGATTCCGGACCCGCAGCAGCCGCTGATGGACGCCTTTCGCATGTGGCGCGGCTGGGCCGAGAAGTCCGCCGGCGACTACAGCTTTCACGTGGCCGTGACCTGGTGGAACGACAGCGTGCACAAAGACATGGGCGAGCTGGTGCACGAGCACGGCGTGAACAGCTTCAAGCACTTCATGGCCTACAAGAACGCGATCATGGCCGACGACGAGATCCTGGTGAAGAGCTTCCAGCGCTCGCTGGAACTCGGCGCCATGCCCACCGTGCATGCGGAGAACGGCGAGCTGGTCGCGATGCTGCAGCAGCAGTTGCTGGCGCAGGGCATTCGCGGGCCCGAGGGCCACCCGCTGTCGCGCCCGCCGATGGTCGAGGCCGAGGCGGCCAACCGCGCCATTGCCATTGCCGAGGTGCTGGGCGTGCCGATCTACGTGGTGCACGTGTCGTGCGGCGAGGCGCTCGAGGCCATCACCCGGGCCCGCGCGCGCGGCCAGCGCGTGTACGGCGAGGTGCTGGCCGGCCACCTGGTGGTCGACGAGACCGCCTACCGCGACCCCGACTTCGCGCGCGCCGCCGCCCACGTGATGAGCCCGCCCTTCCGCTCGCACGAGAACCAGGCCATGCTGTGGCGCGGCCTGCAGGGCGGCAACCTGCACACCACGGCCACCGACCACTGCACCTTCTGCGCCGATCAGAAGGCGGCGGGCCGAGACGACTTCACCAAGATTCCCAACGGCTGCGGCGGCGTGGAAGAACGCATGGCCGTGCTGTGGGACGCGGGCGTGAACACCGGGCGGCTCACGCCCTCGGAGTTCGTGCGCGTCACCTCCACCAACGCGGCGCAGCTGTTCAACCTGTACCCGCGCAAGGGCGTGGTGCAGGCGGGCGCCGACGCCGACATCGTGGTGTGGGACCCGAAGGCCACCAAAACCCTGTCGGTGACAACGCAGCACTCGAAGAGCGACTTCAACATCTTCGAAGGCCGCCAGGTCACCGGCGTGCCGAAGCACACCGTGGCCGCGGGCCGCTGGGTGTACCGCGACGGCGACCTGCGCGCCGAGCCCGGCACCGGCCGCTACCTGAAGCGCCCGGCCTTCGCGCCGATGTTCACCGCGCTGGAGCGCTTCAAGCACCAGCACGCGCCCACGGCCGTGGCGCGCTGAACCCTCAAGGAGTCATACAGATGAATGCAGTAGTGGACAAGCAGGCGCTGGCGATCAACGGCGAGCGCCTGTGGAACGCGCTGATGGAACTCGCGCGCATCGGCGCCACGCCCAAGGGCGGCGTGAAGCGCCTGGCGCTGACCGACCTCGACAAGCAGGGCCGCGACCTCGTGGTGTCGTGGGGCAAGGAGGCGGGGCTGTCGATCACCGTGGACAAGATCGGCAATGTCTTCATGCGCCGCGAAGGCACCAACCCCGCGCTGCCGCCCATCGTGTCGGGCAGCCACATCGACACGCAGCCCACCGGCGGCAAGTTCGACGGCAACTACGGCGTGCTGGCCGCGCTGGAGGTGGTGCGCACGCTGAACGACCAGGGCATTCGCACCGAGGCGCCCATCGAGGTCGCCTTCTGGACCAACGAGGAAGGCTCGCGCTTCGTGCCGGTGATGATGGGCTCGGGCGTGTTCTGCGGCGCCTTCAGCCTGGAGCACGCCTACGCCGCGACCGACACCGAGGGCAAGACGGTGCGCGACGAACTGCAGCGCATCGGCTACGTGGGCACGCAGACGCCGGGCGACCACCCCATCGGCGCGTACTTCGAGGCGCACATCGAGCAGGGGCCGGTGCTGGAAGACGCGGGCAAGGTGATCGGCGTGGTGCCGGCCGTGCTCGGCCTGTCCTGGTACGACTGCGTGGTGACCGGCATGGAAGCGCATGCCGGCCCGACGCCCATGCACCTGCGCCGCGACGCGCTGCAAGTGGCCACGCGCATCATGCAGGAGGTGGTGGCCATCGCGCACAGCCATCCGCCCTACGGGCGCGGCACGGTCGGCATGGTGCAGGTGCACCCGAACAGCCGCAACGTGATTCCGGGACAGGTGAAGTTTTCCATCGACCTGCGCAACGTGAACGACGAGCTGCTCGACCGCATGCATGCGGAGATCCTGGCGTTCATCGAGCGCACGCAGCGCGAGACCGGGCTGGGCATCACCATCGAGCGGGTGTCTTACATCCCGCCCTGCCCCTTCCACCCCGACTGCGTGGACGCGGTGCGCCGCGCGACCGAGCAGCTCGGCTACTCGACCATGGACGTGGTGTCCGGCGCGGGGCACGACGCGATCTATGCCGCGCGGCTCGCGCCGGCCGGCATGATCTTCGTGCCGTGCAAGGACGGCATCAGCCACAACGAGATCGAGGACGCGCAGCCCGGCCACCTGACGGCGGGCTGCAACGTGCTGCTGCACGCGATGCTCGAAAGAGCGAAGCGCGTGGGCTGACGCGCTTTCTACTTTCCGCGCCTTCCGCGCCTTCCCCGCCTTACTGGTACGCCGCCAGCTCCTGCTTGGCAATGGCGTTGCGGTGCACCTCGTCGGGACCGTCGGCCACGCGCAGGTGGCGCTCGTAGGCGTAGAAGTGCGTCAGCAGCGTGTCCTGGCTCAGGCCCATGGCGCCAAAGGCCTGCATGGCCCAGTCGATCACCTTCACGCAGTTGTTGGGCGTGAGCACCTTGATCATCGCGATCTCCTTCGCGGCGACCTTGTTGCCCACGGTGTCCATGCGGTAGGCCGCGTTGAGCACCATCCAGCGCGACTGCTCGATGAGCATGCGCGACTCGGCAATGCGCTCGCGCCACACGCCCTGCTCCGACAGCGGCTTGTGGAACGCGGTGCGCGACACCAGCCGCTGGCACATCATCTCCAGCGCCGACTCGGCCATGCCGATGGCGCGCATGCAGTGGTGAATGCGCCCGGGGCCGAGGCGGCCTTGCGCAATCTCGAAGCCGCGGCCCTCGCCCAGCAGAATGTTCTCGACCGGCACGCGCACGTTGTCGAACACGATCTCGGGGTGGCCGAAGGGCGGGTCGTACATGCCCAGCAGCTGCATGTCGCGCACGATGGTCACGCCGGGCGTGTTCTTGGGCACCAGCACCATCGACTGCTGCTTGTGGCGGTCGGCGTTGTCGGGGTCGGTCTTGCCCATGAGGATGAAGATTTCGCAGCGCTCGTGCATCGCGCCGGTGATGTACCACTTGCGACCGTTGATGACGTACTCGTTGCCCTCGCGGCGGATGCTGCAGCGGATGTTGGTGGCGTCGCTGGACGCCACCTCGGGCTCGGTCATGGCGAACGACGAGCGGATCTCGCCCGCCAGCAGCGGCGTGAGCCAGCGCTCCTGCTGCGCCTTGGTGCCGTAGCGCGCCAGCACTTCCATGTTGCCGGTGTCGGGGGCGGAGCAGTTGAAGATCTCGGCGCACCAGTAGCGCCGGCCCATGATCTCGCACAGCGGCGCGTACTCGACGTTGGTGAGGCCGGGGCCGTGCTCGGCCTCGGGCAGGAACAGGTTCCACAGGCCGCGCTCGCGCGCCTTGGCCTTCAGGCCGGCCATCATCGGCAGCTCGGCGTAAGGGCGGCCGGCGCGCGCGTTGGCGGCCAGCTCTTCCTCGCGGCGCTTCTCGTTCGGATAGACGTGTTCGTCCATGAACTTGAGCAACTCGTCGCGCAGCGCGATCACCTTGGGTGTGAATTCGAAATGCATGTTGTGTCTCGTCCTTCTGCTTCCAATGTGCTGTCGAAGATACGTCGCGATGCGTTCGGCGACGGTCGTTCGCGCGACAGGCGCTTTTCTTCCGGCCGTGGCACGCATCGTGCAAGATCGCGCCATGCTTCCCCTGTCTCCCGACGCGCTGCGCCAGCGGCTGCGGTCCTTCGCTTCTCGCGCGCAACCCGTGCGCATTCTTCTCACGCTCGGCAGCCTGATGGCGCTGTGCGGCGCCACCGGCCACCCCGACGCAGTGATTCCGCTGTTCCTCGGCGCCATTGCCAGCGCACTCGCCGAGACCGATGACAGCTGGCGCGGCCGGCTGCGCGCGCAGGCGGTCACGCTCGCGTGCTTCGCGGCCATCGCGTTCACGGTGGAGGCGGCTTTCGGCGTGCCGCTGCTGTTCATCGCGGGGCTGGCGCTCGCGGCCTTCGCGCTCACGATGCTGGGCGCGGTCGAGGCGCGCTACAAGGCCATCGCCTATGCGACGCTGATCCTCGCGATGTATGCCACGCTGGGCATCGAGAACATGAGCGCCCACGGCGTCCAGGGGAGTGCAGCGGCGCGCGGCCGCGAGCCGCTGCTGCTGGTGGCGGGCGCCGCGTGGTACGGCGTGTTCTCGGTGCTGTGGTGCGCCATCTTCCCGGCGCAGCCGGTGCAGGCGCGGCTGGTGACGCTGTTCACGGTGCTGGGCAACTTCGTGCGCTACAAGGCCTCGCTGTTCGAGCCGCTGCGCGGCATCGACATCGAGCGCAAGCGGCTCGCGCTGGCGCAGCTCAACGCCGAGGTGGTGACGGAGCTGAACGCGGCCAAGGAAAGCATCTTCCGGCGCATCGGCGCACGGGCGCCCACGGGCCGCATCTCGCGCTACCGCGGCCTCTACCTGATCGCGCAGGACGTGCACGAGCGCGCCAGCTCCTCGCACGACGACTACAACGCGCTGGCCGACGCCTTCTTCCACAGCGACCTGCTGTACCGCTGCCAGCGCGTGCTCGGCCTGCAGGGCCTGGCCTGCCAGCGGCTGGCCGATTCGATCGCGCGGCGCGAGCCCTTCGACGCGGGCACGGAGACCGTGCAGGCGCTGGCCGACCTGCGCAGCGCCATCGCGCACGAGCGCGCGCGGGCCACCACGCCCGAGCGGCTGCTGCTGCTTGCCTCGGTCGAGGCGCTGGCGCGCAACCTGGCGCTGCTCGACGGGCAACTGGTGGGCGCGAGCCAGCCGTCGGCACGCGCCGGGCGCACGGAGATGGGCCTCTTCGACCGCTCGCCGCGCTCGTGGCGCGACGCGGTGGAGCGCGTGCGGCGCCAGCTCACGGTGCGCTCGCCGCTGTTCCGGCATGCGCTGCGGCTGTCGATCGCGCTGATGGCGGGCTACGGCGTGATGCAGGCGATTCATCCGGCGCAGGGCTACTGGATCCTGTTGACCACGCTGTTCGTGTGCCAGCAGAGCTACGGCGACACCATCGCGCGCATGGGCCAGCGCATCGCCGGCACCGCGCTCGGCGTGGTGGCGGGCTGGGCGCTGCTGCAGCTGTTTCCGCAGCCGCTGGTGCAGTCGGTCATCGCGGTGGCGGCCGGCGTGCTGTTCTTCGCCACGCGCACCACGCGCTACCTGCTGGCCACCGCGTCGATGACGCTGCTGGTGCTGATGTGCTTCAACCAGGTCGGCGACAGCGGCGTGCTGCTGGTGCCGCGGCTGGTCGACACCGCCATCGGCAGCGCCATCGCCGGGCTGGCCGTGCTGCTGGTGCTGCCGCACTGGCAGGCACGGCGCATCAACGAACTGGCCGCGACGGCCATGCGCGGTCACGCGGGCTACCTGCGGCAGATCGTGGAGCAATACCGCAGCGGCGCGCGCGACCACCTCGACTACCGGCTGGCGCGGCGCAACGACCACAACGCCGACGCGGCGCTGTCCACCGCGGTGTCGGACATGTTCCGCGAGCCGGGCTATGTGCGCCCGCGCGCGGGCGTGGCGCTGCGCTTCCTGATCCGTTCGCACACGCTGCTGAGCTACCTCTCGGCGCTGGGCGCGCACCGCTCGGCGCTGCCCGACTCGGCACAGATGGCGGTGCTGCGCACGGCGGCCGAGGGCGCGATTGCCGCGCTGGAGGGCCTGGCGGCGGGGCTGGAGAAGGGTGTGGTGGCCGACGCGGGCGACCTCGCCGCCGAATCGGCCGCCCGCGCCGCCCTGCTGCAGGCGGTGGCCGGCAACGGCATGGGCGGCGACGGCGACGCGCAGGCGCGAACTTTTCATGCCGAACTCGGTCTGATATGGCTGCAGATCGACGCGTTGCGCACCCACGCACGCGAGTGGCTGCAGCCCGCCGCTGGCGACACCCCGACCGCGCCGGCCTGAGCGGGATCTGCGCGCACGATCCGGTCGGCAGAAAAGGTTGTTGGGGCGCGTGCCGGACGGACCGGCCCGTACCGGCTAAAATTAACCCTACATGTCCCGCTGGTTTACCGCTACTGTCCTTGCCCTCATGTTGTCGTGCTACGGCTTTGCCGTGCTTGCACACAGCATGATCGGTGGCGGCCATGCGGCCCACCATGGCGATGTGCAGGCCATGCAGACCGTGCAGGCCGCCGATGTCCTGGTGGCCAGCGTCGCACTCTCCGACGCCTCGGCACCCCATGAATCCGAGGCTCCGGCCTCCGATTCCGCCTCCGACGACTCCCTTTCCGTCGATGAAGCGGGCTCCGAACATGCCGAGCTGGTCGACGCGCGCAACGGCGCGCCCGCGCTGCTGCGCTTCACCGAGCAGCCGCCCAAACTCGGCCTGACCACCACGGTCTCGCCGTTCCTCGAGCGGCCCAAGCGCCCTCCTCGCGCCGCGCGCGTCGCGTAGGCCTCAGCGCCTGCGCGACCGGGAGCCGCCACGGCTCCCGCCTTTCCGATCCGGGCACCGGCCATCCGGCCGCACCCCGCATCGGCACGACGACACCTCTTTTTTCCGGGCCGTTTCGGGCGCCCTTCGCGATCTGAACGCGTCAATCCGTCCCGTGCGGCACCGGCCAACCCTCAAGGAAACATCACAATGAACAACAGCCCTACCGCTTACCACCCCAGTTTCGAGGCGCCGCTCGCCTCGGTCGAGGAACGCAACCGCGTCCTGCGCAACACCTACTGGCTGCTCGCGCTGTCGATGGTGCCCACCGTGCTGGGCGCCTGGATCGGCGTGGCGACCGGCTTCTCGCGCGCCATGTCGCCCGGCATCGGCCTCATGGTCTTCCTCGGCGGCGCCTTCGGCTTCATGTACGCCATCGAGAAGACCAAGGAATCGGCCGCCGGCGTGCCGGTGCTGCTGGCCTTCACCTTTTTCATGGGCCTGATGCTGTCGCGCCTGGTCGGCACCGTGCTCGGCCTGGCCAACGGCGCCAGCCTGGTGATGACGGCGTTCGCCGGCACCGGCGCGATCTTCTTCGGCATGGCCACGCTGTCGTCGGTCATCAAGCGCGACCTGTCGGCCATGGGCAAGTGGCTGTTCATCGGCGCCATCCTGCTGCTGGTGGCGGGCATCGCCAACTTCTTCATCCAGTCGAGCGCGCTGATGATGACGCTGTCGGTCGCGGCCATCGGCATCTTCTCTGCCTTCATCCTTCATGACCTGAAGCGCGTGAAGGACGGCCTGGAGACCAACTACATCTCCGCCACGCTGGGCGTGTACCTCAGCATCTACAACGTCTTCCAGTCGCTGCTGGCCCTGCTGGGCCTTGCCGGCGGCCGCGACGAGTAATCCCCACGAAGGAATATTTCCATGCGACTCACCACCAAAGGCCGCTTCGCGGTCACCGCGATGATCGACATCGCCCTGCATGGCCGTTCGGGCCCCGTCACGCTGGCCTCGATCAGCCTGCGCCAGCGCGTGTCGCTGTCGTACCTCGAACTGCTGTTCGGCAAGCTGCGCCGCGCCGACCTGGTCGAATCGACCCGCGGCCCGGGCGGCGGCTACTCGCTCAGCCGCAAGGCGGGCGACATTTCAGTGGCCGACATCGTGCTGTCGATCGAGGAGCACGACACCGACGCGCGCCGCCGCGACGCCGGCGAGCCGGGCGACACCGGCCGCTGCCAGATCGACGACCTGTGGGCCACCGTGAACCTGCGCGCGGTCGAGTTCCTGAAGTCGATCTCGCTGCAGAGCCTGGTCGACGAGCAGAAGGCCAAGGGCGTGCAGGCCGCCACGCGGCCCGAGCCGCGCCGCGCCGCGGCCGGCGCGCCGGTGCGCAAGCCGTTCATCGTCGACGCGCCGAACTCGGTGTTCGCGCTCGGCCGGCGCCACCAGCAAGGCGCCAGCTAGGTACGGCGGCGGCGCTGCCGCGTCGTTTCACGACGCCGGCCAGCGCACCGCCCGCGCCACCCGCCAGCCCATGCGGCCGGGTCTGCAGCCACGCGACGACGTGGCCGTGAACCCGTGCCTGCATGGGCTTTTTCGTTGCCGCGCGGCCGGTGCTTTCCCCTTCGGCGCCACAGGAATTCTTCATGTTGCGTTGCAACACCCACGGCAGAATGCACCACCAAGGTGCATCAGGTGACATGCCATCACGGCGCGCCTGCCTTCGGACAGCCATGACTCTCAAGCTTTCGCTCCTCCCCGTTTCCCTGTTCGTGCTCGCCGCCTGCGGCGCCAAGCAGGCCCCCGACACCGCCGCCGCCGCACCGCCCGAGGTGGGCGTGCTGGCGCTGCGCGCGAGCGACGTGCCGGTGCACACCGAGCTATCGGGCCGCACGGCCGCGTTCCGCGTGTCGGAGGTGCGGCCGCAGGTCAACGGCATCGTGCGCAAGCGCCTGTTCGAAGAAGGCAGCACGGTGCGCGCGGGCCAGGTGCTGTACGAGATCGAGCCCGGCCCGTTCGAAGCCGCGCACGAGCAGGCACAGGCCACGCTCGCCACCTCGCAGGCCGGCATCGCGAGCCTGCGCGGCAAGGCCGAGCGCTTCGGCGAACTGGTCAAGGCCAACGCCGTGAGCCAGCAGGAGCATGAAGAGGCCCAGGCCGCGCTGGTGCAGGCCCAGGCCGGCGTGAAGGCCGCGCAGGCGGCGGTGAAGGCGGCGCGCATCAACCTCGAATTCACGCGCGTCACCGCGCCCATCGCGGGCCGCATCGGCCGCTCCAGCGTGACCGAAGGCGCGCTGGTGGCGCCGGGCCAGGCCACGGCGCTGGCGACCATCCAGCGCATCGACCCGATCTACGTGGACGTGGTGCAGTCGAGCCTGGAACTCACGCGGCTCAAGCGCCGCTTTCTCGCGGGCGACATGGCGCCCGCGAGCACGCGCGTGGGCCTGCGCCTGGAAGACGGCCTGCCCTACCCGCACGCGGGCACGCTGAAGTTCACCGAGGTGGGGGTCGATGCCGCCACCGGCTCGGTCACGCTGCGCGCGGAGTTTCCCAACCCGCAGGGCCTGCTGCTGCCCGGCATGTATGTGCGCGCGCAGGTCGAGGCCGGCGTGGAGCGCCAGGCCGTCCTGGCACCGCAGCGCGGGGTGGCGCGCAACGAGAAGGGCGAGCCCACCGCGCTGGTGGTCGGCGCCAACGACAAGGTCGAGCTGCGCGCGCTCGAAGTGCGCAGCGCGGTGGACGACCAATGGGTCGTGACCCGTGGCCTGCGCGACGGCGATCGCCTGGTGGTCGACGGCCTGCAGCGCGCGCACCCGGGCGAGAAGGTCAAGCCGGTGGCGGTGACCGTGAGCGCCCCCAACGCCTCCGCAGACTGAGGCGCGCCCGGTGATCGCCAACTTCTTCATCCAGCGGCCGGTCTTCGCCTGGGTCATTGCCATCCTCATCATGCTGGCCGGCGGCGTGGCCATTCGCACGCTGCCGGTGTCGCAGTACCCGGACATCGCGCCGCCCACCGTGGTCGTGTCCGCCAACTACCCGGGCGCCTCGGCGCAGTCGGTGGAGACCAGCGTCACGCAGGTGCTGGAGCAGCAACTGAAGGGCATCGACGGCCTGATGTACTTCAAGTCGACGAGCAGCTCGGCCGGCTACGCCGAGATCAGCGTCACCTTCCGCCAGGGCATCGACCCCGACACCGCCCAGGTGCAGGTGCAGAACAAGGTCAGCCAGGCCGCGAGCCGCCTGCCGCAGGCGGTGCAGCAGCAGGGCGTGACGGTGGCCAAGTCGCAGAACAACTTCCTGCTGATCGTGGCGCTCTACGACCAGACCGACCGCCGCACCGACACCGACGTGGCCGACTGGATGGCCAGCAACCTGCGCGACCCGGTGAGCCGGGTCGACGGCGTGGGCTCGGTGCAGGCCTTTGGCGCGGCGTACGCCATGCGCGTCTGGCTCGACCCGCACCGCCTGGCGAGCTACCAGCTGATGCCCTCGGACGTGACCGCCGCCATTGCCGCGCAGAACACGCAGGTGTCGGTCGGCGAGATCGGCGCGCGGCCCTCGCCCGCCAGGCAGCAGCTCACCGCCACCGTGACCGCGCTGTCGCGGCTGCAGACGCCCGAGCAGTTCCGCGACATCGTCCTCAAGACGCAGGCCGACGGCGCCGTGGTGCGCCTGGGCGACGTGGCGCGCGTGGAGATGGGCAGCGAGTCGTATGCCGAGGCCACGCGCCTGAACGGCCACCCCGCCGCCGGCGCGGCCATCATGCTGGCGCCGGGCGCCAATGCGCTGACCACCGCCAACGCGGTGAAGGCGCGCATTGCCGAGATGGAGCCTTCGCTGCCGGCCGGCCTGCGCGTGGCCTACGCGGAAGACACGACGCGTTTCGTGAAGATCTCCATCAAGTCGGTCGTGCAGACGCTGCTGGAGGCCATTGCGCTGGTGGTGGTCGTGATGTTCCTGTTCCTGCAGAACTGGCGCGCCACGGTGATCCCGGCCATCACCGTGCCGGTGGTGCTGCTGGGCACCTTCGGCGTGCTCGCGGCCTTCGGCTATTCGATCAACGTGCTCACGCTGTTCGCCATGGTGCTGGCCATCGGCCTGCTGGTGGACGACGCCATCGTGGTGGTGGAGAACGTCGAGCGCGTCATGCACGAAGAGGGGCTCGACGCGAAGGCCGCCACCATCAAGTCGATGAAGGAAATCACCGGCGCGCTGGTCGGCATTGCGGTGGTGGTGTCGGCGGTGTTCCTGCCGATGACCTTCTTCGGCGGCTCGGTGGGCGTGATCTACCGGCAGTTCTCGGTGACCATCATTGCGTCGATGGCGCTGTCGGTGGTGGTGGCCATCGTGCTGATTCCGGCGCTGTGCGCGCGCTTCCTGAAGCCGGGCGTGCCGCCGCGCACGCGCGGTTTTCTCGGCGCCTTCAACCGCCGCTTCGACGCCGCGCAGGACCGCTACGCGGGCCTGCTGGGCCGCATGCTGCGCAAACCGCTGCGCTTCACGGCCGTGTACCTGGCCATCGTCGCGGGCATGGGCCTGCTGTACCTGGGCCTGCCCGGCGGCTTCCTGCCCGAGGAAGACCAGGGCAGCGTGATGGTGCAGGTCACGCTGCCGGCGGGCGCCACGCAAGCCCGCACCGACGCGGTGAACCTGGCCGTGGAAAAGCATTTCCTGGAGACCGAGCGCGACACCACCGACACCATCTTCACGCTGTCGGGCTGGAGCTACAGCGGCTCGGGGCAGAACACCGGCATGGCCTTTGTCTCGCTGAAGGACTGGTCCGAGCGCAAGGACCCATCGAAGCGCGCGCAGGCCATCGTCGAGCGCGCGAGCGCGGCCCTCTCGAAGCAGCAGCGCGACGCCGAGGTCTACGGCATGGTGCCGCCGCCCATCGAAGGCCTGGGCCAGTCCAACGGTTTCGAGTTCTGGCTGCAGGACACCTCCGGCATGGGCGCCGACAAGCTGGTGCGCACGCGCGAGGCGCTGGTGCGCGACGCCAACAAGGACGCGCGCCTGCAGTCCGTGCGCGCCAACAGCATCGCCAACACGCCGCAGCTGCAGATCGACATCGACCAGGTGAAGGCCTCCGCATTGCGGCTGTCGCTGGACGACGTGAACACCACGCTGGGCATTGCCTGGGGCGGCAGCTACGTGAACGACTTCATCGACCGCGGCCGTGTGAAGCGCGTGTACGTGCAGGCCGACGCGCCCTACCGCGCCGCGCCCGACGACATGCGGCAATGGTCGGTGCGCGGCAGCACCGGCGCCATGACACCGTTCTCGGCCTTCGCCAGCACGCGCTGGTCGCAGGGCGCCTCGCAGCTGGAGCGGTACAACGGCGTGCCCGCGGTGCAGATCCAGGGCACCGCCGCGCATGGCGTGAGCTCTGGCACGGCCATGTCGGCGATCGAGACCATTGCGAAGAAGCAGAGCGGCACGGGCTATGCGTGGAGCGGGCTGTCTTACCAGGAGCGCCTGTCGGGCGGCCAGGCGCCGCTGCTGTTCGCGCTGTCGATCCTGGTGGTGTTCCTGTGCCTGGCCGCGCTGTACGAGAGCTGGTCGGTGCCGTTCTCGGTGATGCTGGTGATTCCGCTGGGCGTGCTGGGCGCGGTGATTGCCGCGGCGCTGCGCGGGCTGTCGAACGACATCTACTTCCAGGTCGGCCTGCTCGCGACCATCGGACTGTCGGCGAAGAACGCGATCCTGATCATCGAGTTCGCCGAGGCCGCGCTGCGCCGCGGCGTGCCGCTGCTGGACGCAGTGACAGAAGGCGCGCGCCTGCGGCTGCGGCCCATCCTGATGACCTCGCTGGCCTTCCTGGCCGGCGTGGTGCCGCTGGCGCTGGCCAGCGGCGCGGGCTCGGCCAGCCAGGTGGCCATCGGCACCGGCGTGTTCGGCGGCGTGCTGGCCGCGACGGCGCTGGGGATCTTCTTCGTGCCGCTGTTCTACCTGGGGGTGAAGCGGCTGGCCACGCGCTGGGGTGGGCGACGGCCGCAGGCGCAGCTGCCCGCCGCGCGAGGCTGAATGGCACCGCGGGGCCGCGGGGCCTCGGTCTCAGCGCGGCACTTCGAAGCTCAGCGTCGCCGTGTGGCGCACTTCGTCGTATTTCTTCCCGTCGACGGTCACCGCGCCGTTGACGCGGGCCGTCACCTCCAGCACATAGAGGCCGGGGAACGGCGTGGCCAGCGACACGGTGCCGTCCTTCGCGGGCTTGAGCACGCGGCGCCAGCCTTCCGAGGTGTCGACGTTGACCTGCGTGGCGGGCACCGCATTGCCCTTCCACACCAGCTTGAAGGTGTTGCCGTCGGGCTCGGTGGGCACCAGCTCGAGGTCGTTCACCGCCTGGGTCTCGTTGCGGCCGAAGCGGGCCTGGAACCGGGTCAGCGTGGCCTTGTCGCCCTCCGTGCCGGGGCGGCTGGCCACGGCGCGCAGGTCGGTGCCGGCCACCGCGGGAATCACCGAGCGATCGGCCTCGCTGGCCAGCGGCAGGTCCTTGCCGTCGGCCAGGAAGGCGCGTGGCGCGGCGACGCTGGCCATCGGCAGCGAAGTCTTGTCGAGCTCGCCCACGCGTGCGACGGCCGAGCCCGCATTGGCGCCGTCACGCGACAGCCAGAGGTAATCGGCCTGGGCGCCACCGGCGGCGGCAAGGCAGGCGGCAGCGAAGGACAGCGAGCGGAGGCGGAGAGAACAAAGCATGTGCGGCGACAGATCGAAGATCGTTGAGATGAATGAAATGAAAGATGGCTGCCGCTCAGCGCGGCAGGCCGGCGAATGCCAGGGCGAGCCCCGCGCAACCCGCCACGGCGGACAAGACCGCGAGCCCTGCGGCGCCGCGCGGGCGGTACGGTAGCAGCAGCGCGACCGGCAACGCGCCGGCCGACAACAGGCCCAGCCACGCGACCGTTCCCACGCTGGCGCCCCAGGCCATCACGCAAGGCACGAGGGCCGCCGCCAGCAGCGCAGTGCCGGCGAGGCGCAACGACATGCGCAGGCGCACCGGCACCTCGCGCAGGCCGGTGAGTTGTTCACAGTGGCGGTCCATGGCAAGGCTCAACGCCGCCATGCCCGCATAGGCCAGCGCAACGCCGAGCCAGGCTGCATACGCCGCCGTCATCTGGCGGCCCTCTTCGGCAGATGGCGCAGCGCACCGAGGGCCGCGAGCCCGAAGGCCAGCGCGCCGAACTCGACACCCGCGCTCTCCCAATCGCCGCGCAGCAGCTGCGCCGGCAGGTGGTCGCCCGTCGTCAGCACGTTGAGCACCGGCAGCAGCAGGCACAGCGCGGCCAGTGCGCCCAGCTGCTCACGCCAGGCCCGTGCCGGTGAACGCATGAAGGCGTGCAGCAACGCCAGCGCCCACAGCGCGAAGAAGACATGCAGCTCCCGGTCCGCGCGATGCTCGAGCGCCACCGGCAGCAGCCGGTTGGCCCACAGGTAGCCCACGCAGGCCACGGCCAGCCCCGCGATGGCGGCGACGTTCAGCGCTTCCACCAGCCGGTAGACGCGCGCCGTCGCGGCGCCGAATTCGCCCAGGTGCTTGTGCCGCCGCTTGACGATGAACAGCACCGCGCCCGAACCCATCATCGCGGTGCCCGCGAGCCCGCACAGGAAGTACAGCCACTTCATGCCCCAGCCGCCGTAAGTGACCATGTGCAGCCCGCTCATGGCCGACTGCGCGAGCATGGCGGTGCCGCCGTCCGCGGCGCCCGGCATGCGCACGCGCTGCACCTCGCCGGTGGCGGCGGAGAACATCGCCATGCCGGTGGTGCCGCTGAGGCGGCGCACCGACTCGTCCTCGCTGTTCCAGCCGTACACGCCGATGCGCGCGCCCGCGTCGCCCGGATGGTCGATGACCACGGCCCGCACCGCCTGCCCCATGAGCGCCTGGCCGCGCGCGGCGAAGGGCTCCAGCGCGGGCACGTCCATCGCGCGGCCGGTGCGCGCCGGCTTCACGCCGTCGCTCAGCTCCGACGCGAACTGCGCCTGCGCGGCATTGCCCGTGCCGTAGTGGAGGATCTTGCCGGCCGGCATGAAGGTGGCGCCCGAGATGACGATGCCGGTGTAGGCGATCATGAATTGAAAGGGCAGCGTGAGCACCGCCACCGCGTTGTGCGCGTCGAGCCAGCTGCGCTGCCCTTTCTTCGGACGAAAGGTGAAGAAGTCCTTGAAGATGCGTTTGTGCGTGATCACGCCCGACACCAGCGCCACCAGCATCGCCATGGCGGCGATGCCGACGATCCACAGGCCGACCGTGCCGGCATGCAGCTCGTAGTGGAAGTCGACGAAATGATGGCCGCCCAGCGTGGCGCGCACCGCGTGGCCGGCGGCTGGCGCCAAGGGCTTGCCGCTGGAGGGGTCGAGCGCGGCCGAAGCGTACTGGTTGTTGGCGTCGAACCAGTACACCTTGAGCTCGCCGCCGCCGTTGGCATCGGACGGCCACAGCTCCCACATCTGCGCGCGGGGGTGGTGCTCGGCCATGTAGGCCATGCCCCAGGCCAGTCGCTGCGCGCGGTCGGCCGCGGGCACGCCCTTTGCAGCCAGCGCCGCGGCGGCCTCCTCCTCGGCATGGTGCTCCGGCGTCATCCAGTGGGTGATCGGGTCGTCGAACACCGCGAGCGTGCCGGTGAGGAACACCGCGAACAGCAGCCACGAGAACCACAGGCCGCACCAGGTGTGAAGCCAGGCCTGCGCCTGGCGGAAGCCGCCCTGTCCTTCGGCCGTGGCCTTCGTTTTCTTTTCTGTCGTTGCCATCGTCAGCCGCCCGCCCCGCGCAAGGCCCAGCCCAACCCGCCGAGCGCCACGGCCGGCAGCAGCAGCCCGACCCACGCGCGCAGCAGCGACACGGGCGAGAAGGCCCAGATCACCGCCGCGGGGTAGACCACGAAGCTCAGCTGCATGCCGCCGACGGCGGCCTCCGCGCGGCCGGCCGGCAGCACGGCGGCAAGGAAGACGGCCACGGCGGCGGCCAGCGCGTAGCCGCCCAAGACGGCGGCCAGGACACGGCCCGGCAGCAGCAAGCCCGCGGGCAGGGAGGAAGGACGGGAGTTCATCGGGGGGGATAAAAGCGAAAAATGGGGCGCAAAAACGCACCCCTCCCCTACATGACCAACGAGAACGGAAAAAGGGTCATGCCGGGCGCTGAAATTCGCCCTTTCCCACGCCGCTTTCGCCCCTTTTTTGTCAGAACTTGTAGTTCAGCGTCGCCACCGCATTGCGCGGCGTGCCGAAGAAAGCCTGTCCGTCGATGTTGCTGTAGTACTTCTTGTTGAAGAGGTTCTCGATGTTCAGCTGCAGCGACAGCTTCGGCGAGAACGCGTAGCGCGCCATCAGGCTCACGACCGCGCGCGAGCCCTGCGTGTAGCGCAGGTCGACGTCGCCCACGCTGTATGGGTGGTACACGCGGTTCTGCCAGTTGACGCCGCCGCCGATGGTGAGCTGCTGCCAGCTGCCCTGCAGCCGGTAGGTGGTGAACAGCGTGGCCTGCGTGGTCGGCATGGCGGGGTTGATGCGGTCGCCGTTGCCTTCGCGGCCCAGCGTGCGCGCAATGCCCGCGCTCATCTGCCAGCCCTCGGCCAGCTCGCCCGACACCTGCAGCTCGACGCCCTTGCTGGTCACGCCGCGCGCGCCGTAGTAGGCCCCTTCGGCGGAGTTGGGCACGAGCCTGGAGCCGTCGCGCTGCGCCACGTTCTCCTGCTCGGCGCGGAAGACGGCAATGGAGGTGTTGAGCTTGCCGTTCAGGTGCTCGCCCTTGATGCCGACCTCGTAGCTCTTGCCGGTCACGGGGTCGAGGTAGGCGCCGCTCGCGTCGCGGTAGTTCTGCGGCTGGAAGATGTCGGTGTAGCTCGCGTACAGGGAGTAGTTTTCGCTCAGGTCGTACACCAGCCCCGCGTAGGGCGTGAACACCTCGTGGCGGCGCGTGGTGCGGTCGTCGGCCGTGAGGCGGGTCGAGCGCCAGCTGTTCTGGCGGCCGCCCACGATGAGCTTGAGCGAGTCGGCCAGCGACAGCCGCGCGGCGCCGTAGTAGCCGGTCTGGCGCGTCTTGGTGATGCCCGAGACGTTCAGCGCGCCCCAGGTCGGCTCGGCGTAGGAACCGTTCCATTCGTAGAAGTTGCCGGTGGCGGGCAGCACGCTGGTGCGCGCATGGTTGGCCTCCACGTAGCGCGACTGGCTGTTGGTGATGCCCACCACCAGCTCGTGCTTGCGGCCCAGCAGCTCGAAGGGCCCGGTCGCCTGCAGGTCGAGGCTGTTCTGGCGGAACTCGTGCTCGAAGTAGCCGGGCAGCGAACCCAGCCCCGTGCCGGTCAGGCGGTCGAGGCTGCCGTAGAGGTACAGCAGCTTGGCGTTCTGCTTGCTCTCGCGGTGCGAGGCGTTGGCCTTGAGCTTCCAGCCGTTGTCGAAGCGGTGCGTGAGGCTGGCGAAGCCCGTGGTGCTGGTGGTGTCCCAGTGGGTCCACGGCGTGCCGATGGTCTTGGAAGAGTCCCAGTTCGTGGCGCTGCCGTCGCTGAAGGTCAGCGGCAGGCCGCCCCAGGTCGACGAGGTGGGCCGGTTGGCCTGCGAGTCGATGCCCACGCTCAGCGTGGTGTCGGGCGTGAGGTCGGCGTCGACCACGCCGTACAGCACGTGCTTGCGGCCGTGGTACATGTCGATGAACGAGTCGCGGTCTTCCGTCATGCCGATGACGCGCGCGCGCACGCGGCCGTCCGCAGTGACCGGCGTCGACAGGTCGACCGTGGCGCGGCGCAGGTTCCACGAACCCAGCGCCAGCGACGCGCTGCCGGCGAACACCTTGCTGTCCGCATGCTTGCGCACCAGGTTCACCGAGGCCGACGGGTTGCCCGCGCCGGTGAGCAGCCCGGTGGAACCGCGCACGACCTCGATGCGGTCGTACAGCACCGGGTCGTTGGTGGAGGCACCGAAGAAATCGGTGGTGACGGTGGTGGGCACGCCGTCGTACTGGTAGTTGTCGATGTAGAAGCCGCGCGCGTAGAGGTCGGTGCGGTCGCTGTCGGAGCTCACGGCGAACACGCCCGGAACGCTCTGCATGGCCTGGCCCAGCGACAGCAGGTTCTGGTCGTCGATCTGCTGGCGCGTGACCACCGTGACCGACTGCGGCGTGTCGCGCGGCGACAGCGCCAGCCCCGTGGCCGCGGCCGTGGCGCGCGTGGTGTACGCGCCGGTGCCTTCGGTGGTGCCGCTGCGGTCGGCCTCGGCCGTGACCGTGACGGCCGCGAGCGTGTCGACGCCCGCTGCACCGGTGTTCGCCGCATCGCGGCGGACCAGCGTGTAGTTGCCGTCGGTGCGGGCCACCAGTTGCAGCCCGCTGCCGGCGAGCAGCCGGTCGATGGCTTCGCGCGCGGTGTAGCGGCCCGACACGGCGGGGCTGCTGCGGCCCTGCGTCAGCGCGGGGTCGAACGACAGCGCCATGCCGTTGCCGGTGGCGAAGGTGGCCAGCGTGCGGCCGAGCGGTCCGGCGGGAATGTCATAGGCGCGGGGCGCGGAAACAGCCACGTCGGCCACATCGGCCGCATCGGCAACATCGGCAGCGGAGGCGGACGCGCCCGCACCGGCCAGCCCGCCGAAGGCGAGCACCAGCAAGGCATGGCGAATGGCAGTGTTCAGGCGGCGTTCGGCGTGCGGGCGCTGGACGCTGGGGCGGGGTGCGGACATGGAAACAGGCCTTTCGGTTGGGCAACGGTGAGTTCTTCACCTTCCTTGCCAGCCGAAACGAAAAAAAGTCTCACCCCTTGCCGGAAATATTTCTGCCGCCCGGCACCAGCGTGATCCAGTAGCCGCGCAGGCGGCTCACCGCATCCACCGGATAGGTCGACACCAGCATGCGCAGCACGCGGTCGGTGTCGTCGACCGGGAACGCGCCCGAGATGCGCAGGTCGGCAATGGCGCCGGCGCAGTGCAGCGCACCGGGCCGGTAGCGCGACAGCTCGGCCGCGAAGTCGGCCAGGCGCATGCCGTCGGCCAGCAGCATGCCTTGCGCCCAGGCCACGTCGGCTTCGTCGGCCCGCGTGAAGGCGCCGATGCCGCCGGCCGTGAAGCTCGCCTGCTGGCCCGCCGGCAGCACCCGCGATGCGGCCGAGCGCGGTGCGATGCGCACCGCGCCTTCGAGCACCGCGATGTGCGTGACATCGGTGTGGCCCTCCCCTGCGCGCACGCTGAAGCGGGTGCCCAGCGCCTCCATGACGCCGCTGCCGGTCGCGACGCGAAACGGCCGGTGCGTGGCCGCGGTGTCGGGCGCGGTGGTGACCAGGATCTCGCCGGCGCGCAGCACCACCAGGCGCTGCGCGGCGTCGAAGCGCACGTCGATCGCGCTCGCGGTGCCGAGCGTGAGGCGGGTGCCGTCGGCCAGGCGCAGCTCGCGGCGTTCGCCGGTGGCGGTGCGGTGGTCGGCGGTCCAGCCGCGCTCGCTGGCCTCTTGCCACCCTTGCCAGCCCAGCCAGCCGGCCGGCACGGCCGCGAGCAACGCGGCCAGGCGGCCGACGGCGGCGCGGCGCCCTGCACTGCGTGCGGACGGTGATGGCCGCGTGGGCCGCGCGAGCGATGGCATCGCCAGCGCCGACGGCAGGCCGCCGAGCTTGTTCATCAGCAGCTCGGCGCGCGCCCACGCGCGGGCGTGGTCGGGGTGGCTCCGGCGCCAGCGCTCGCAGGCGCGGCGGTCGTCGTCGGTCACGGCGCTGTCGCTCAGCCGCATGAGCCACTCGGCGGCCTCGTCGAGCACGCGAGGCGCGAGCGCGGCCGTCGGCGCGGCGCCGCCCAAGGATGTCGGCGCACTCATTGCGCACTCATTCCACATTCACTCCATCAATGCCAGGCAGCCGCGAAAGCCCTGCTGCATGTAGCGCTTGACCGTGACCAGCGACACGCCGAGTTCACGCGCAATGTCCTCGTACTTCCAGCCCTCGATCTGCGACAGCAGGAACGCGCGCCGCGCGGGCGGCTTGAGCGCGTCGAGCATGGCGTCGATCTCGTGCAGCGTCTGCAGGATGACCAGGCGCTGCTCGGGCGACGGCGCCTCGGGCTCGGGCATGACGGCCAGCGCCTCGAGGTAGGCGCGCTCCAATGCCTGGCGCTGGTACCAGTTCACGAGGATGTTCTTGGCCACGCTCGTGAGGTAGGCGCGCGGCTGCGCAATGACCTCGGGGTTGCGCGCGGTGAGCAGCCGCGCGAAGGTGTCCTGCGCCAGGTCCGCCGCGTCGAACGAGTTGCCCAGCTTCTTGCGCAGCCAGCCCTGCAGCCAGCCGTGGTGGTCGCTGTAGAGGGTGTGGATGTGCGGATGGTGAAGAACGGAATCGGCGGCCATGGCGGACGTTGCGCGACGGCCATGCCGTCTTAAATAAGAATTGTTCTCATTTTAGAGGCATGGCGTCCGACCGCCGCGGCACGCCGGGCAAGGCCCATCCGAAGGTCATGCCGGCCGCCGCGATCAGGATCGCCGCCGCGCCCAGCAGTTGCAGCGCGCCCAGCCGCTGGCCGAAGGCGATGTAGTCGACGCCGATGGCCACCAGCGGATAGATGAACGACAGCGCGCCCGCCACCGGCGTCGAGAGTTTCTGCAGCGCGCCGTACAGCAGCACGAACACCAGCCCCGTGTAGACCACGCCCATGATCGCGTGCGTGACCCACGTGCCCGCGTCGGTGGGCAGCGGCCGCAGGTGCGCGAACGGCGCCAGCATGACGATGCCCACGCACACCTGGATCAGCGCGATGAGGTGCGGCGCAATGCCGTCGAGCTTCTTCGCGATGACCGCGGCCACCGCGTAGCAGAAGGCCGCGCCCAGCGCCATCAGCACGCCAACGCCGTACGACGTGCCCTCGGCCGCGCCGCCGCCCTTGGCCTGCGCCACCAGCACCACGCCGGCGAAGGCGATGCACAGCCAGCCCACCTTCGTGGCCGTCATGCGTTCGGACAGAAGCAGCGCGCCCAGCACCACCAGCATGAAGGGCTGCGTGTTGTAGACCGCCGTGGCGATCGAGATCGAGGCGCGCGGAAAGGCCGCGAAGATCAGCAGCCAGTTGCTGACCAGCGCCACGCCGCCGAGCGCCGCGAGCGCGAGGCTGCGAAGCGGCAGGCCGCGCCGCAGCAGCCCGAGCGCAAGGCACACGATGAGCAGCGTGGCCGCACCGAACACGCAGCGCCAGAACAGCAGGTCGACCAGCGGCTGGCCGAAGCGCACGGCAAACCAGCCGATGGTGCCGGAAATGGCCATGGCCGCGCTCATCTCCAGCGCGCCGCGAAACTGCTTCTGCATGGGGTCGGTATTCGAAGGACGGGTAGCCCGCGAGGGTGCCACGGGAGTGCGGTGCCAGCAAGGCGCGAATCGCTGCAAGCCTGTCGGCGTGGCGCGGCGCGGCGTAAAGGACACCGTCCTATAGGATTCCATCCACCTCCCGCATCCGGGAAACGAAAGACTTTCCATGGCAGACCTCCCGACCGCATCGACCGTATCGACCCGCACACTGAGCCTCGGCGCCCAGCGCATCGCCGTGCGCGAAAGCGCGGGCCAGGGCCCCGCCATCCTGCTGGTGCACGGCAACTCGTCGTCGTCTCGCGTATGGCAGCAGACGCTGGAAGGCGAGCTCGGGCGCAAGTACCGCATCGTCGCCGTCGACCTGCCGGGCCACGGCCAGTCGAGCGATGCGGGCGAAGCCGAACGCGCCGCAACCTACAGCATCCCCGGCTACGCCGATGCGATCCGCCAGGTGGTGGAGCAGCTGTCGCTGCACAAGGCCGTGGTCGTCGGCTGGAGCCTTGGCGGCCACGCCGCGCTGGAGGCCAGCGCGCACCTGCCGCAGGCCGCGGGCTTCATGATCTTCGGCACACCGCCGCTGCCCTTCCCGCTGCCGGCCGAGCTCGGCGGCGCGTTCCTCAAGCTCGGACTCGGCTTCGAGAAGGACTGGAACGAAGAACAGGCGCGTGAATACGTGGCCGACTTCCTCGTGCCCGGCACGCACGGCCCCGCCTTCCTGATGGAAGACGCCGTGCGCACCGACGGCCATGCGCGCGCATCGCTGGGCGCGAGCATCGGCGGCGTGGGCTACCGCGACGAGCCCGGCATCGTCGCGGCCCTGACGCGCCCGCTGGCCATTCTTCATGGCGCCCAGGAACAGATCGTCGGCCTGCCCTACCTGCAGGCGATGGCGCCGTCGATGCCCACGCTGTGGCGCGGCGAGGTGCAGGTGGTCGACAACGCGGGGCATGCGCTGCAGTGGGAACAGCGCGCGGCGTTCGAGCTGCTGCTCGATGCCTTCGTACAGGACTGCCAGCGATGAGAGGAACGGCGCCGGAGCCTCGGGGCCACAGGCGACCCTGATCGCCGTGGCGCTCTGTCGCCGTATCGCCGTATCGCTATATCGCCATATCGCTATATCGCGCTCACTCTTCGGCCGGCGGCTCGGCCACCCGGCTCGCATGGCGCGCGCCGGGCTCGGGGCCGGTTTCGGGCGCGTTGCCCGTCATCATCTGGCTGAGCAGGCCTGAAAGCACGTCGCGCTGCGACGCGTCGAACATGCGCAGCAGGTGCAGCTCGGCCGCCGCGTGGCGCGGCATCGCCTCGTCGGCCAGGCGGATGCCCTTGGCCGTGAGCTTGACCAGCACGCCGCGCCCGTCGTTCGGATCGATCGAGCGCTTGACCCAGCCTTCCTTCTCGAGCCGCTTCAGCAGGTTCGACAAACCGCCCGAAGTGAACAGCAGCGTGCTCTGCAGGCGCGAAGGCGAGAGCCGGTAGGGCGCCCCCGCCACGCGCAAGGTGGCGAGCACGGCGTACTCCTGGTACTTCATGCCGAAGGGTTCCAGCACCTGGTTGAGCGTGCGCAGCACCACTTCCTCGAGCCGCAGCAGGCGGCCGACCACGGCCTTGCCGCTGCTGTCGATGTCGGGCCGCTCGCGTTTCCATTGCTGGATGCCGCGCTCGACCAGGTCGGCGCCCACCTCTGCCGGCGCGTCTTCGAGCGGCAACACGGACTCGGCAACGTCGCCGCGTTTCTTCGCATCGCCTTGGGGCGAACGCCGGTTCGATGCTTCTTTCTTGTGCGGCATGACGTGCTTTCCATCAAAGAGGAGGCCTTTGCGCCGCCATTGTGGTGCAGCGCCGCGGCGCGGGTTGGTCCCTATCTTAAATGCCTTGCATTTATCTTTTACGAAAGATAAAGTGAATTCCAACGCAGCCACCCGGCCCTTTGTTCCGGGTTTTCCCCACAGGAGCTCTTCATGAAAACCATGTTCTCGCGCTGTCTCGTTTCGGGCCTCGTTGCCGCGCTGCTGTCGGGCGCCGCGCAGGCCGAGGAGCTGGTGGTCGGCATCTTCGGCGGCTCCTTCGCCGAAGACTCCAAGACCTGCCACATCGCATCGTTCGAGAAGAAGACCGGGGCCAAGGTGGCGCTCAAGCTCGGCAGCTCCTCGCAGTTCGCGGCCTCGATCCGAGCGACCGGCGGCAAGTCGGACTTCGACGTGGTCTACATCGACAACTCGCTGGCCGCGCAGCTCAAGAACGAGAAGCTGCTCGAGACCATCGACAAGAGCAAGCTCACGCACGCATCGGAGGTGTCGCCGCGCGCGCTCGACAAGGACGGCCAGTACGTCGTGTTCATGACCGGCGCCACCGTCATCGTCTACGACACCCGGCAGGTCAAGACGCCGCCCACCTCGTGGGCCGACCTCGCCAAGCCCGAGTACGACGGCAAGCTCGCCATCGGCGACATCAGCGGCACCTCGGGTTCGCAGTTCCTGATGGCGCTCAACCGCATGAAGGGTGGCACGCTCGCCAACATGGACGCGGGGTTCGCGGCCATCAAGCCGATCGCCAAGTCGTCCGTCACGCTGTACACGCAGGCCGACCAGATCGTCTCGCTGTTCGAACGCCAGGAGATCGCCGCGGCCGTGTGGTACCCCGACCGCGCCGGCTCCGCCATCGACAAGGGCCTGCCGCTGGCCATCGTCTATCCGAAGGAAGGCGCGGTGGGCATCCTGCCGGCGCTGGTGATCCCGAAGGGCGCGAAGTCGCCGGCGCTCGCGCTCAAGTACATCGACGAGGTGCTGTCCAAGGAAGGCCAGACCTGCTTCGCCGAGCGCAAGTACGCCGGCCCCGTCAACACGCAGGTCAAGCTCAGCGACAAGGCCGCGAAGATCGTTCCCTACAAGGAGACCTTCGACAACCTCTGGCTGCCCGAGCCCGAAGCCGTCGCCAGGTCGCTGCCCGACTGGACCAAGCGCTGGCAGCGCGAAGTGGCCCGCTGACCCGGCGCCAGGCACACGCCGCGCTCCACCCGCACCGCAACCTCCAGGACCGACCGACATGCCGGCACTCACGCTCGACCGCCTCGAGAAACGCTACCCCGGCCCGTCCGGCCAGCCCGGTCATGTCGCCGCGCACTCGGTCTCGCTGTCGGTGCACGACGGTGAATTCATCTCGCTGCTCGGCCCCTCGGGTTGCGGCAAGACCACCGTGCTGCGCATGGTGGCCGGCCTGATCGAGCCGACCAGCGGCCACATCTTCGTGGACGGCCGCGACGTGACGGCGCTGCCCACCAACAAGCGCAACATCGGCCTCGTGTTCCAGTCGTACGCGCTGTTCCCGCACATGAGCGTGTTCGAGAACGTCGCCTTCGGCCTGCGCCGCCAGGGCGTGCAGGGCAACGACCTGAAGCAGCGCGTCGACCAGGCGCTGGCCAGCGTGCGACTGTCCACGCTCGGCGAGCGCATGCCGCGCCAGCTCTCGGGCGGCCAGCAGCAGCGCGTGGCGGTGGCACGCTCCATCGCGCCGCGTCCCAGCATCCTGCTGTTCGACGAGCCGCTGTCCAACCTCGACGCCTCGCTGCGCGACGAGATGCAGATCGAGCTCAAGCGCCTGCAGCGCGAGGTCGGCATCACCACGCTGTTCGTCACGCACGACCAGGGCGAGGCCATGTCGATGTCCGACCGCGTGTGCGTGCTCGCGCACGGCGTGGTGCAGCAGTTCGACACGCCCGAAGCCATCTACCACCGCCCCGCCACCGGCTTCGTCGCAAGCTTCATCGGCCGGCCCAACCGCCTCGCGGGCCGCGTGGTGCGTTCGCCCGAAGGCGCGGCGGCGGTCCACCTGAACAACGGCCCCGTGCTGACCGCCACCGGCGCCGAAGGCATGGCGCACGGCGCGGCCGTCGACGTCGTGGTCCGCCAGGAAGACATCCGCTTCGCCGATGCAATGACGCCCCACGCCGCCACGCTCGCGGGCCGCGTCGCCATGCGCTCCTTCGTCGGCTCGCGCGTGCAGTACCTGCTGGCCTTCGGCGGCACCGAGCTCATTGCCGAGGCCCTCACCAACGGCCCGCACGCAGGCCTCGAGGTCGATGCGCCGGTGCGCGTGACGGTCGAGCCGCAGCACATCTACGTGACCCCTTCCGCGCGGCAGGCAAGCGCATGACCCCGCGCAAGATGACCGGCGCGCTGCTGGCGTCGCCGCTGCTGCTGCTCCTGCTGCTGGCCTTCGTGGCACCGGTGCTGCTGATGGTGCCGCTGAGCCTGCACCCCTACGAGCCCGGCACCGGCATCTCCGCCGGCTGGACGCTCGCCAACTACACCAGCATCGTCACCGACGAGTACTACCGCGAGGTGGTGGTTCGCACGCTGGTGCTGGGCTTCGGCGTCACGGCCATCTGCCTGCTCATGGGCTACCCGCTGGCTTGCTACATCGCCAACGCGGGTCCGAAGATGCGGCTCACGCTCACCATGCTGGTCATCTTCCCGATGCTGCTGAACCTGGTCGTGCGCTCCTTCGGCTGGATCGCGCTGCTGGCCAACCGCGGCCTGGTGAACAACCTGCTGATGGACATCGGCCTGATCGAGCGGCCCATCAAGATGATGTTCAACCTGTTCGGCCTGCTGGTCGGCATGTCGCACATCTTCCTGCCGTTCATGGTGCTGATGCTGGTGCCGGCCATCCAGGCGATCTCCAAGGACGTTCAGGCCGCCGCGTACACGCTGGCCGCGAGCCGGCTGCGCGTGTTCTGGTCGATCACGCTGCCGATGAGCGCGCCGGGCATCCTGTCGGGCTCCATCCTGGTGTTCGTGCTGACCATCAGCGCGCTGGTCACGCCGCGCATGCTGGGCGGCCCCACCTACAAGGTGATGGCCACGCTGATCTACGACGACTTCCTGCAGACGCTCGACTGGCCCGCCGGTGCGGCCATGTCCTTCGCGCTCACCGCGCTCACGCTGCTGGTCATCGGCCTGTCGAGCCGCGTGCTCAAGCGCTGGGGAGGCAACGCATGAGCACCGACGGCAAGAAGACGCCGTTCCTCGCGGCCACGGCCATCGCGGTGGTGGTGTTCCTGCAGATTCCGGTGCTGGTGGTGGTGCTGGCGGCCTTCAGCAAGACGGCCTACCTCACGATTCCGCCGAAGGGCCTGACCTTGCACTGGTTCGAGGTGGTGCTGCGCGACCCCGAGTACCTGAGCGCCGCCTGGACCAGCCTGTGGCTCGCCGCCGCATCGACCGCCGCCGCGCTGGTGCTGGGCCTGATCGCGGCCTATGCCATCCATCGCCGCATGGTGCCCGGCGCGGGCGCGCTCACCTCGCTCTTCATGGCGCCGCTGATCCTGCCTTCGGTGGTGCTCGGCGTGGCGCTGCTGCAGTACTACACGATGACCGGCCTGCGCGGCAACTCGCTGGGCCTGTGGCTGGCGCACGTGGTCATCACCGTGCCCTACGTGGTGCGCGCCAGCCTGGGCAGCCTGTCGGCGGTCGACGAGTCGCTCGAAGACGCGGCGCGCGTGCTGGGCGCGGGCGGCTTCACGAGCTTTCGCCTGGTCACGCTGCCGCTGGTGAAGCCCGGCCTTGTGGCGGGCGGCCTCTTCGCCTTCATCACCTCGCTGGACAACGTGCCGGTGTCGGTGTTCCTGCTGTCGGCCAGCCAGACCACGCTGCCCGTGAAGATCTTCACCTCGGTCGAACAGGGCGTGGACCCGAGCGTGGCCGCCGTCTCCACCTTGCTCATCGTGACCACCGGCGTCGTGCTGCTGCTGGCCGAGCGATGGACGGGCTTCCACAAGCACGTCTGATCCGCCGCGGGCCCCACCTCTTCGCTACCCCCTTCGTCACCTCATTCGCTACCTCATTCGCCAAGGAGTTCTCTGATGCCGACCACGAGCAAAGGCTTCCCGCTCATGCTGACCTTCGACCTCGACGCGGAAACCATGTGGACCGGCCGCGACCCGGCCAACGCGCAGCGCCCCATTCTCATGTCGCAGGGCGCCTACGGCTGGAAGGTCGGCATGCCGCGCATCCTCGCGCTGCTGGCGCGCTACGGCATCAGCGCCACCTTCTTCATTCCCGGCGAAGTGGCCGACAAGCACCCGGACCTGGTGCGCGAGGTGGTCGACAAGGGCCACGAGGTGGCGCACCACAGCTACAGCCACCGCTGGATCGTCAACCTGAGCCCCGCCGAAGAGCGCGACGAGATGGACCGCGGCATGGAAGCGCTCACGCGCGTGGCCGGCACGCGGCCGCGTGGCTGGCGTTCGCCGGCGGCGGAGTTCAGCAGCATCACGCTCGACCTGCTCAAGGAATACGGCTTCGACTACTCGTCGAACTTCTTCGACGACGACTCGCCCTATCTGCTGGAGATCGGCGGCCAGCGCACCGACATCGTCGAGCTGCCGTTTCGCTGGGTGCTCGACGACGCGCCCTTCTTCCAGTACTCGATCACCCTGCCCGGGCGCACGCTGCAGGCGCCGTCGGCCGCGCTCGAGGCATGGACCAGCGAGTTCGACGTGCTCCACGCCGAAGACCGCATGATGATGGTCGGCATGCACCCGCAGATCATCGGCCAGCCCTCGCGGCTCAAGGTGCTCGAAGGGCTCATCGAACACGCGCTGGCCCACTCCAACGTGTGGATCGACCGCTGCGACCGCATCTCCGACGACATGCGCCCGCGCCTGAAGGCGGCCTCGGCCGTGGCGGCATGACCACCGCGCCTTCAGCGGCCCTGCGCTTCGTGGTGAGCGGCGGCGCCAGCGGCATCGGCTTCGCGGTGGCGCGACTGGCGGTGGAGCGCGGCGCGCGCGTCGTGCTGCTCGACCGCGACGCGAAGCGGCTGCAGTACAGCGCGGGTGTGCTGGGCGACGCGGCGCTGCCGCTGGTGTGCGACGTCACCGACGCACCGGCCGTGAAGGCCGCGGTGAACCACGCCGCCGAGTGGCTCGGCGGCCTCGACGCGCTGGTCAATTCGGCGGGCGTCGATTCGCTCAAGCCGCTCGAGCAAACCGACGACGCCGAATGGGCCCACACGCTGGCCGTCAACCTCACGGGGCCGATGCTGATGTGCCGCGCCGCCATGCCGCACCTGCGCGCGGCCGGCGGCGGCAGCATCGTCAACATCTCGTCGGGCGCGGGGCTGCGGCCGCTGCCCAACCGCACCGCGTACTGCGCCACCAAGGCGGCCGTGATCATGTTCGGCAAGGCGTTGTCGATCGAGGCGGCGGCAGACGGCATCCGCGTGAACGCGGTGTGCCCCGGCGCCATCGACACGCCGCTGTTTCGCACCAGCTACGAACACAGCGACGACCCGGAGCGCACGCTCGGCGAGATCCGCCAGCGCTACGCACTGGGCCGCGTCGCCGCGCCCGAAGAGGTGGCCGAGGCCGTGCTCTACCTGAGCGGCCCCGGCGCCAGCTACATCACCGGCACCGCGCTCGCTGTCGACGGCGGGCGCACCTTCCACTGAAGGACACCGCCATGGGCTTCGACCAACGCGTTGCCGTCGTCACCGGGGGCGGCCAGGGCATCGGCGCCGCCACGGTGCTCGACTTTCTCGGGCAGGGCGCGCGCGTGGCCGTACTCGACCTCGACTGCGCACCGCTCGCGCAGCAGCTCGCCGCAAGGCCAGACGCCGCCGCGCGGTGCCTGTGCATGCCGGGCGACTGCACCGATGCCGCCGTGGTCCACGCCTTCTTCGACCGCGTGGAAGACCAGATGGGCCCGGTCGACATCCTGTTCAACAACGTGGGCCAGAGCGCGCGCGAACGCGGCAGCCTGTTCACCGAATCCGCCGAGGCCGTGTGGCGCTTCGTGCTCGAGGTGTCGCTGCTGACCGCCATGCGCGCGTCGCGCCGCATCGCGCCCGGCATGAAGGCGCGCGGCTTCGGGCGCATCGTCAACATGAGCACCGACGCGGCCTTTGCCGGCGACGTGGGCCTGGCGGACTACGCCGCCGCCAAGATGGGCGTCATCGGTTTCACGCGCTCACTGGCGCGCGAGCTCGCACCGCACGGCGTCACGGTGAATGCGGTGTGCCCCGGCGCCATCCGCACGCGCGCGCACGACAAGCTTCGCCCCGAGGTGCTGCAAAAGATCGTCGCGGACACGCCCGCCGGCTTCATCGGCGCGCCCGAAGACGTGGCCGCCACGGTGCGCTTCCTGGCCAGCGACGAGGCGCGCTTCATCACCGGCCAGACGCTGCTGATCGATGGCGGCCGCTGGATGCTCTGACGCGCCTGCCTCTCTCCTTCTCCTTTCAAGGACCCGACCATGGACCTGATGGACCACAGCGCACGCGAGCTCGCCGCACTGATCCGCCGCAAGGAAGCCTCCCCGGTGGAAGCCGTGCAAGCGGCGCTCGCCCGCATCGAGGCGCGGCGCGAGCTCAATGCCTTCATCACCGTCACGGGCGAACAGGCGCTCGACGCCGCGCGCCGCGCCGAGGCCGCCGTGATGGCCGGCGAGGCGCTCGGCCCGCTGCACGGCGTGCCGTACTCGGTGAAAGACCTCACGCTGACGGCCGGCGTGCGCACCACCATGGGCTCGGCCATCTACGAAGACTTCGTGCCGACGAGCGATGCGGTGGCCGTGGCGCGCGCCAAGGCCGCGGGCGCGATCCTCATCGGCAAGACGACCACGCCCGAGTTCGGCCACAAGCAGGTGGCGACCGCGCCCCTCTTCGGCCGCACGCTCAACCCGATCGACGCGCGCTACACGCCCGGTGCGTCGAGCAGCGGCGCGGCCGTGGCGGTGGCGGCGGGCCTGGGTTCGCTCGCGCTGGGCACCGACGGCGGCGGCTCCATCCGCATTCCGGCGTCGTGTTGCGGCATCGTCGGGCTCAAGGCCACGCTGGGCGTGGTGCCCCACCTGCAGGCGCCCGATCTGTACTCGGCCAACTCGTTCACCGGCCCGATGGCGCGCGACGTGGCCGACACGCAGCTGCTGTTCGATGCCATCAAGGGCTTCGACGCGCGCGATCCGTACGGGCTGGGCGGGCCGATGCCGCAACGCGCCGTGCCGGCTTCGCTTCGCGGTTTGCGCGTGGCGTGGCTGCCCACCGCCGGCAACCCCGTCGACCCCGAGGTCGAGGCCGTCACCACCGCCGCCGTGCGTGCCATGGAAGGCGAAGGCGCCGTCGTCGAGACGGTGCAGCTCGATTTCGTTTCGCTCGAGCGCCATTTCCTCGTGGTGCTGCAGTCGATGCTGGCCGCGCGCGTCGGCGCCAACCTGGAGCGCTTCGGCGACCGGCTCGACGCCACGCTGATCGACGCCGTGCGCAAGGGCCGCGGCCACAGCGCGGTCGACCTGCACGAGGCCACCTTCGCCAAGACCCGCTGCTTCGCCGAGCTGCAGGCGCTGTTCGGTCGCTTCGACGTGCTGGTGTCGCCCACCGTCTCGGCGCCGCCGCTGCCCATCGACATGGACGTGAGCGGCGAGGTCGAGATCGGCGGCAAGCCCGCGGGCACCATCCGCGGCGCCTGGTACCCGTACACCTACCCGATGAACCTCACCGGCCATCCCGCGCTCTCGATGCCCTGCGGCAAGAGCGCGAAAGGCCTGCCCATCGGGCTGCAGCTGGCGGGCCGCTGGTACGACGACGACTACCTGCTGGCCATTGCGCGGCTGGTCGAGCACACGCTCCGCTGATCTTCTCGGCTGATCTTCTCGGCTGATCTTTCTTCTCTTTCCCCACGAGATTCACGAGGTTTTATCCATGCGTCCGTTCGCCCGTCACACCCTCGCCGCAGCTTTCACGCTGACCGCACTCCAGGCCGTCCACGCCGCCGCGGCCGATCTGCCGCCGGGCCTCGCGGGCGGCAACCTGAAGATCGTCGTGGGCTACGCGGCCGGCGGCGCGGCCGACACCGTGGCGCGCCTGTACGCCGAGCAACTCAAGGACGCGGGCTTCGGCAGCATCCTGGTCGACAACAAGCCCGGCGCCTCGGCGCGGCTCGCGTGGGACGTGGTGAAGAAGTCGAAGGCCGACGGGCTCACGCTGTATCTCGCGCCCTCGCCGCTGCTCACCATCCTGCCGCTGACCTACAAGACCCCCGGCTACGACGCCGAGAAAGACCTGACACCGGTCGCGCTGCTGGTGGAGATTCCGACCGCCGTCGTCACCGGCGCCTCGCAGCCGTACAGCAGCATGAAGCAGTACGTCGAGTGGGCGAAGAAGAACCCGACCAAGGCCACGCTCGGCCTCGCGACCATCGGCAGTTCGGGCCACCTGGGCGCCTTCGCGCTGGCCAAGGCGCAGGGCTTCGAGGTCACGCCCGTGGCCTACCGCGGCGCATCGCCGATGCTCATCGACGTGGTCGGCGGCGAACTGTCGATGGGCTGGGACGCCGCGGCCAGCATGATGCCGCTCTACAAGGGCGGCAAGATCAAGTTCCTCGGCATGAGCGGCGACAAGCGGCTGCCGGCCTTGCCCGACGTGCCGACCGCGAAGGAACAGGGCTTCCCCGAATTCGTGGCGGCCACGAGCTGGTACGCCGTGTACGCGCCCGCCGGCACGCCGCCCGCCGCATTGGCGGCGCTGGAGCGCAGCTTCCTCGCCGCCGCCGCCAAGCCCGAGCTCGCGCGCAGCCTGGAGGCCGCCGGTCTCGTGGCGCATGCGCAAGGCCGCGCCGAGCTGGCGCAGCGCGCGCAACGCGAGCGCAGGAATTGGGAGCCGATCGTCAAGGCGGCCGGCATCGTGGTGGACGAATGAACGCGCGAAAAGACAAGGCCCCCATGTCCGACGATTCGCTCTTCTTCACACCCGCGACCGAGCTCATCGGCCTGATGCGCTCGCGCCAGCTCTCGCCCGTCGAACTGGTGACGGCCGTGCTCGCACGCGCCGAGCGCCTGCAGCCGGTGCTGAACTGCTTCATCACGCTGACGCCCGAACGCGCGCTGGCCGAGGCGCGCCGCGCCGAGGCCGACATGGCCGCGGGCCGCCCGCTGGGCAAGCTGCACGGCATTCCCTTCACGGTGAAGGACCTGGTCAACACCGAAGGCGTGGCCACCACCTTCGGCGCGGTCGTGCACCGCGACAACGTGCCCGCCGAGGACGCCGTGAGCGTGGCGCGGCTGCGCGCCGAAGGCGCCATCCTGATCGGCAAGACGACCACGCCCGAGTTCGGCTCGGGCCCGATGACCCACTCGCCGCTCTTCGGCAGCACGCGCAACCCGTGGGACCTGTCGCGCACCAGCGGCGGCTCCAGCGGCGGCGCGGCAGCCGCCACCGCGGCGGGCATCGCGCCGCTGGCCATCGCCACCGACGGCGGCGGCTCCACGCGCATTCCGGCCGCCTGCAACGGCGTGGTGGGCCTGAAGCAATCGAACGGCGTGATCCCGCACAGCCAGGCGCAGGACCTGTTCGGCAACCAGACCTACGTGACCCCGATGACACGCACCGTGGCCGACACCGCGCTGATGCTGCAGGTGATGGCCGGGCCTTCTGCCGCCGATCCGTGGTCGCTCGGCCTGCGCGCGCACGACTACGTCGAGCAGGCCAGGCCCCAGGGCGACCTGCGCGGCAAGCGCGTGCTGTACTGCCTCTCGCCGCCGGGCCGGCCGGTGTCGAGGGACGTCACGGAGAGCTTCTCCGCCGCGCTGCAGACGCTCGCGGCGCTGGGCGCCACGCTGGAGCCTTTCGACGCCAGCAGCGGCTTCGACGTCGAGCCCATCTGGCGCGCCATCAACCACACGGTGTGGCGCGCCCGCTTCGCACCGCTGATCGAGAAGGACCCCGACAGCTTCAGCGACACCTTCAAGCGGCAGATCGCGTCCGCGGCCAGCGTGAGCGGCGTCGAGTACCAGGAAGCGATGTTCGCGCGCTCCGCCTTGTTCAAGCGCGTGCAGGGCCTGTTCGAGAAGGCCGACGTGCTGGCGATGCCCACGCTCACGCGCTCGGCCCTGCCGCTCTCGCAGGACCTGTTCGGCCCCATCGACATCGACGGCCAGCAGTTCGACAACGTGCGCGCGCACTGGTACCCGTGGACCATGCTGTTCAACATGACAGGGCACCCGGCCGTGAGCGTGCCCGCCGGTTTCGGCCGCGACGCGATGCCGCTCGGCCTGCAGCTGGTCGGCCGCTTCCAGGGCGATGCCGAGTTGCTGCAGGTGGCGAGCCAGTTCGAGGCGGCGGCGAACTTCAGCGCGCGGCGGCCCCGGCTCTGATCAGCGCCGGGGTGCTCAGCGTGATTGGCGCGATTGGCCTGATTGGCCAGACTGGTGCGAGGCCTGCGCCGCGATCAGGTCGTACAGCGCCTGCGCCGCCGGCGACAGCCGCGCGGTGCGCCGCGTCATGAGCACCAGCGTGCGCGACACGCGCGGCTCGACGAGCTCGATGGTCTTCAGCGCCGGGTATGCGCCCTTCTGCAACGCCAGCCGCGGCACCACCGCGGCCGCCACGCGCTCGGCCACCAACCCGACCGCCGTCGAGCTGCGCTGCACTTCGTAGAAAGGCTGCAGGCTCGCGGCGGCGGCGCCCAGGGCCACGTCGAGCAGCGGACGGTTCTCGCTGGCCTGGCCCGCGAAGATCAGCGGATGCGCCTGCAGCTGCCGCCAGGCCACGCGCCGGCGGCCGGCCAGCGGATGCGAGGCGTGGCAGACCAGCACGTACTCGTCCTCGATCAGCGGCACGCTCGTGAGCTCGGGCGAGTGCGCGCCGGCCATGCCGATGCCGAACTCCACCTCGCGGTGCAGCACCGCGTGCGCCACCGCGGAGGACGAGTGGTCGAGGATCTTGATGCGGTTGTGCGGATGCTTCGCCGAGTAGGCCTGCATGATGCGCGGCAGAAACTGCACGCCCGCGGTCGGCACGCAGGCCATCGACACGTCGCCGCGCTCGGCCTTGCCGGTCTCGCGGATCTCCAGCAGCGAATCGGCCAGCTCCACCAGCAGGCGCCGCGCGCGCGGCACGAAGTCGCGGCCGATGGTGGTGAGCGCCACCGAGCGCGTGGTGCGCTCCACCAGCGCCACGCCCAGGAATTCCTCGAGCTTGCGCAGCCGCTGCGTGATGGCGGTCTGCGTCACGTTGAGCGCACCGGCCGCGGCCTGGAAGCTGCCCTCGTCGGCAATGGCCACGAAGGCCTGGATTCCGAGGATGTCGATTTTCATCAGATTTATGAATCAATGGCCAGAATAAATTCATTTTACGAAGGCGCTCGTGCTCGGCAAACTGCGGCCACCACAGCAAGAAACACCCCCCAAGGAACCCACGATGACCTGGTCCGCCAAGCAATACTCGGCCTTCGAAGAAGAACGCACACGACCGGTTCGCGACCTGGTCGCGGCCGTGCCGGCCACGCAGCGCCCGGTGCGCTTCGCCATCGACCTGGGCTGCGGCCCGGGCAACTCCACCGAGGTGCTGGCGCAGCGCTTTCCGGATGCGCAGGTGAGCGGCATCGACAGCTCCGACGACATGATCGAAGCCGCGAAGAAGCGCATGCCCGAGACTCCTTTCGGCGTGGCCGACATCGCGACCTGGCAGGCCGCGCAGCCGATGGACGTGATCCTCGCGAATGCGTCGCTGCAATGGCTGCCGGACCACGCCACGCTGTACCCGCGCCTCGTGAACCAGCTCGCACCCGGCGGCCACCTGGCCGTCCAGACGCCCGACAACCTGCAGGAGCCCGCGCACCGGCTGGCACGCGAGGTGGCGGCGCAAGGCCCCTGGGCCGACCGCATCGGCGAGGTGCGGCACCCGGCGCGGCACGGCGCCATCGACTACTACACCATGCTGCGCCCGCACAGCAGCCGCGTCGACGTGTGGCGCACCACGTACCACCACCCGCTGGCGGGCGGTGCGGCGGCGGTGGTCGAGTGGTTCAAGGGCTCGGCGCTGCGGCCGTACCTGGCGCTGCTCGATGCGGCGCAGCAGGCCGGCTTCCTGGCGCGCTACCAGGAAGCGATGGCCGGGGCCTACCCGGCGCTGGCGGACGGCAGCGTGCTGCTGCCGTTTCCTCGGCTGTTCATCGTCGCGACGCGCTGAACGGCGCCGTCGCCTCGCGGTCGCGGTCGACCTCGAAGTGCGACGAACCGGGGACGGGTGCGGGGATGCGTGGGCCTGCGCATCGAATGCCTTGCCCGGTTTGCTGATTTTTTCTACCAGATTGGTGCCGATCATCGGGGCCCCTGCATTTCCAGAGCCCCACCATGTCCCAGCCTCCCAAAGCCACCTACGTCGACGACCTGCACGCCCCGCAGGTGTTCGCGGACGAAGTTTCGGGCTATTGGGTCAACGCGGGCTGCGTCCACATCACCCTGGATGCCAGCCGCGTCGACCACAGCTCCGAGCGCTGCCCCGTCAACCGTGTGCCGGCGCTGCGGCTCACGTTGCCGATTCCCATTGCGCAGGTGCTCGCGGTCAGCCTCTACGACTTCCTGAAGCAGCGCGGCCTGGCGCCGTCGCCGGGGAACGGCCACTGAGCACCTAAAAACCGCACAGGGTCACGGGCCGGCGTCCAAAATTTCTACGAGATCCATCTTGAAGATGAGAGCCATTCTTATCTTCAGAGTGAGTCTGTGTTGAATCCGAACCCCTCCAACCGCCTGAACCGTGCGGACCGCCCGGACACCGCCACCCCCGTCACCGTTGCCGCTTCACCGGTTTCCTTCCGCCGCAGCGCCTTCGGCCCGCCCGCGCGCGCCACGCTGCTGGTGCTCTGGGTCGCCACCCAGGGCGGCCGCGCGCAGGCGCAAACCCAGGACACCGCGGCCAGCGGCAGTTCGCTGCCGACCGTCACCGTCACGGCCGACACGCCCGCCGAGACGCCGCAGCACCTCGACGCCAAGGTGAGCAGCGGCGCGCTGGGCGCACGCTCGCAGCTCGACACGCCCTTCTCCACCACGGTGGTGCGCAGCGAGGACATGGCCGAGCGCCAGGTCACGAAGCTCGGCGACGTGTTCGCGCTCGACGCCTCGGTCTCCGACAACAGCGGCGCCTACAGCAGCTGGGCCAGCTACATCTCGGTGCGCGGCTTGCCGCTGGACTGGCAGAACGGCTACCGCATCAACGGCCAGCCCTTCCTCAGCTACGCCATCACGCTGCCCTACGAACAGTTCGAGCAGATCGAGCTGCTCAAGGGTTCGTCGGGCTTCATGTACGGCTTCGGCACGCCGGGCGGCATCGTCAACTACGTGACGAAGAAGCCGACCGACACGCCGGTGCGCAGCATCGAGGTCGGCTACAAGACGGCCGGCGTGTGGAGCGAGCACGTCGACCTGGGCGGGCGCTTCGGCGCGGACGACCGCTTCGGCTACCGGCTCAACGCCACGCACGAGGAAGGCAAGACCTACAACGACGGCAACATCCGCCGCAATTCGGTCTCGCTCGGGCTCGATGCCAGGCTCACCGACAAGCTCACCTGGACCTTCGACTCGCTCGACCAGAAGCGCATGGCCACGGGCCAGACGCCGTCGATCTACACCGGCGGCTACACGGGCACCCGCCTGCCCTCGACCATCAGCGCGGACAACGCGAACCTGGTGGGCGCAGGGCAGCACCTGGCCACCGACTTCAGGCTGTTCTCCACCGGCCTGCAGTACCAGCTGTCGCCCGACTGGACACTGAGCACCGGCTACAGCCACAGCAGCGCCACGCGCAGCCGCAACGAAAGCATCGCCTCCCTGCAGGATGCGAGCGGCGGCTACGACGACTACCGCTACGACGGCGCCGAGGGCCACCGCTTCAACCAGTGGCAGGCCATGGCCACCGGCAAGCTGCGCACCGGCGCCTTCGAGCACCAGGTGACGCTGGGCGCGTCGTGGCAGAAGCAGGTGAACGACTACAGCGCCAACAGCATCTACGAGCGCATCGGCTCCGGCAGCATCTTCGGCCAGAACACCAACGGCTACGAGAGCGCCACGGCCTTCACGCGCTACCGTCCGAGCGACATCACGCAGCGCGCGGTGTTCGCGAGCGACACGCTGAAGCTGTCCGAGAAGTGGTCGGTGCTGGCCGGCCTGCGCAGCACCGACTACGAGCAGAACAGCTACGGCACCACCGGCGTGCAGACCGCCACCTACCGCAAGAACGGCGTGGTCACGCCCACGCTCGCGCTGATGTTCAAGCCCGCGCCCGACACCACGCTGTACACCAGCTACGTCGAGTCGCTGGAACCCGGCAGCACCGTGAGCAACCTCTATGCGAACGACGGCGCCCTGCTCGACCCGCTGAAGAGCCGCCAGTACGAGCTGGGCCTGAAGACCGAGCGCGACCGCTGGAGCGCCACGGCCGCGCTGTTCCGCATCGAGCGCGGCGCCGAGTACGCCAACAGCGCCAACGTGCTGGTGCAGGACGGCCAGTCGATCTACCAGGGGCTGGAGCTGGGCGCGTCCACGCGGCTGGGCTCGCAATGGCAGGTGGGCGGCAACCTGATGCTGCTCGACTCCTCCTACCGGCGCGGCAGCAGCTACGTGGGCAACCGCGTGGCCGGCGCGCCGAAGATGGTGGCCACCGCGCAGGTGTCGTACGACGTGCTGCAGGTGCCCGGCCTCCGGTTGTCGGCCGACATGAAGTACACGGGCGGCACGATGCTCGACGCGTCGAACCAGCTGAGCCTGCCCGGCTACACGGTCGCCAACATCGGCGCGAGCTACACCACGCGCCTCGGCGGCCATGCCACCACCTTCCGCGCGGCCGTCAACAACGTGGCCAACCGGCGCTACTGGGAGTACCAGTACGACAACTACATCAAGCCCGGCGACCCGCGCACCTTCAGCCTGAGCGCGAAGCTGGACTTCTAGGCGCGCGCCGTGACCACCCCGCTGCTGCGCCAGACTCGCCGGATGCGCCTGGCTGCAGGCGCGTTGTGCCTGTGCCTCTCCTGCGGCATGGCGAACGCCGCCGCGCAGGCGCGCGTGGTGTCGAGCACCTGGCTGCCCGGCGGCAAGTACGCGCTGGTCTACGAGTTCGAAGGGGCCGAATACATGAGCCTCGCGGCGGACCCGCCCGGCGCCTGGATCACGGTGCCCGACACCATGGATGCGAACGCGGCACGGCCCGCACCGCGTCCACCGCCGGCCCCCGTGGTGTCGCGCGCCGACCCCTTCCCCACCTCGCAGACCTACGTCGGCGGCTTCTTCGTCGACCCCCTCTCGGCCGCGTTGCGCGCCACCGGACTGGGGCTGCTGCTCGGCGACGGCTGGCCGCACGGCACGCATCGCATCAACCGTTGAAGACCACGGTCTTCGTCCAAATTTCCTCCCGTTTTGAAGTTCACCATCGTGGCCATGAAAAGCCCCTGGCATCGCCACACACACGGCGCCTCGCAAGCGCTCCGCTTCAACGGCCTGCTCGCCACGGCCACCGCACAAGGCCAACGGCCGGGGCTCACCATGCAAGCTCGATGGAACCATTCGCCGGCCTCCCCCTTCGCCCGCGCGGGCACGCGCAAGCCCGTGACTTCGTGGCTGCCGCGCATCGCGGGCGTGCTGGCCTTCTGCGCACTGGCGCTCGGTGTGTTCGTGGCCGGCAGCGACACCTGCGACGCGCATGAAAGCGCCAACGCGGGCAACTACAGCCTGTCGACGCTCGCGGCCCTCACCGACGCGAGCGCCGGTGCGGCGCCCGCCGCACGGCGTGCCGGCGGCTGCAGGCACAAGCGCAAGGCCAACCGTTTCGCGCATGCGAAAACGGCGCTCTGACAGCGCCGTTGAACGAACAGGAAAAAAAAGGAAAGCTCAGGTCCCGGAGCCGGGCATCCCGCGCGGGAATGCGCCGCGCTCTTCAGGGCCGGTGCGCTGCTGCCGCGTCAGCACGGTGAGAAACGCCAGGTGCTTCGCGTCCCACGCGAAGAACATCGCGAGCAGCACGGCGTCGCCCAAGGCCAGCGCGATCAGGGTGCGCCAGTCCCACAGCCAGTCGAAGGGTGTCATGGGTCGGTCGAGGTGATGAATTCAGGATCTCGAGCTTGCCGCCGGCGCATTGCCCGCGAATTTCAGCGTGTTGCGGCTTCTTTGCCGCGCCGGCCGGATGCGGTGCCGGGCTCAGGCGTCGCGCGTGCGCGTGACGGCGGGCACGAACATGTAGCCCTCGTTGCGCACCGTGCGGATCAGGTCGGCACGCGCCTCGCCCGAGGCCAGCTTGCGGCGCAGGCGGCTGACCTGCACGTCGATCGCGCGGTCGTACGAATCGCTTTCCGCGCCCATGGCGTACTGCACGAGCTGGTCGCGCGTGAGCACGCGGCGCGGGTGCTGCACCAGCGCGCGCAGCAGGCGGAACTCGCCGTCGGACAGGTCCACTGGCTGGTCCTGCGGGTCGTGCAGCAGCCGGGTCTCCAGGTCGATGCGCCAGCCCGCGAAGTACAGCACCGCGGCATCGGCCCCGGCCCCGGCCGTCGCCGCTGGAGCGGGCGTTGCGACGGCGCCGGCAGCGGCGGGCGCATGGGCCGTGCGGCGCAGCACCGTGCGGATGCGCGCCAGCAGCTCACGCGGGTTGCAGGGCTTGGCCAGGTAGTCTTCCGCGCCGATCTCCAGGCCCACGATGCGGTCGATGTCGGTGCCCACGGCCGACAGCATGATCACCGGCGGCCCGCCCACGCGCTGCAGCTCGCGCAGCGCGCTCAGCCCGTCTTCGCCGGGCATCATCACGTCGAGCACGATGAGCGCGTAGTCGGCCTGCGCGAGCCGCTCGCGCATCTCGGCGGGATGGCCGGCCGCGTCGACCTGGAAGCCGTGCTTCTCCAGGAAGGACGCCACCAGGCTGCGGATGCCGGTGTCGTCGTCGACGATGAGGATGCGGGTGGACAGGTTCACGTTGCGGCGGATCGGGTAGCGGATCATAGGCCGGGCCCCGCGCCGGTCCGAAGACCCCGAGGGCGCTCGGGCGATGCAATGAATTGCAATGCGCTGAAATCCGGCCGCAACATCCGCTTCGCACACTCGCGCGCACAGCCCGAACGAAGCACCCAGATGGACACGCAGACCCGCAGCCGCCCCGGCGTGACATCGCCTGCCGTCCGTGCCAGCATCGCGCCATGACTCCCCAAGGCAACGCGCGCCGCTGGCCGGGCCCGCCGCTGGCGCTGCAGATCATGGCCCTGCTGCTCGCCGGCCTGGTGGTGGCGCAGGGCGTGACGCTCGCGCTCACCATGCTGCTGCCGCCCGAGCCGCAGCGCCAGTGGCAGCTGGGCGACATCGCGCGCGTGCTCTCCGGCCAGGCCGCCGAGGGCCGCAATGCCGGCCTGCTGCAACGCTCGCTGCAAGCCCGCGCGCCCGAGCCCAAGGGCCAGGGCTGGCTCACCTCCGAACGCTCGCGGCGCGACCTGGCACAGCTGCTCGCGCGCGACGAGAGCGAGGTGCGCCTGTACTTCTTCACCCCGTTGCCGTTCGCGGGCACCGCGGGTGCGGTCGCGTCGACGGACGGCGACACGCGCGCCACGGTGCGCCATGCGTCCGGTGCGTTCCATGAAGGCGGCTTCATCCGGGTGCAGGCCGGCGGCATGCCCGCGATGCCTTCGTCTCCTGGCGGGCTCGGAGGGCCTGGAGCGCCCGGAGGACTGGCCGCGCCGGGCGGCGGGTTCCGCGGTGGCATCGGCAACCTGAACGGCGGCTTCGGCGCAGGACGTGGCAGCGGCGGCAGCATCGCCGGATCGCCACAGCAACAGTCGCCGCAACAGTCACAGCCACAGCAGGCACAGCCACAGCAGCCGGGCGGCACGGGCGCACCCGCCGCGGGCAACGCAACGGCGAGCCCGTCGGCGCCCGCGACGCAACCTTCGGTGGCCGCAGGTGCAACGCAGTCACCCGGACTGGCCGCGCAGACGCCCGCCGCGTCGACGGGTGCGCCGGCCACGTCGATCGCGCCCAGCGCGCCCGGCGCATTCACTGCACCCGGCGCACCCGGCACACCCGGAACACTTGGGGCACCCACCGCGACAGCACCCGGCACGGCGGCACAACCGGCAGGCCCTTCCCCCATGGGCCAGCCGCCCGCAATGCAAGGCCAGCCCGCGATCCCCTCCCCGTTCGCGTCCTCGCCGCCCGTGCGGTTGCCCGAGCCGGCACCGGTCCCGCCGCTGGTCACCGAAAAGCCCGCGTCCCGCAAGGCGCCCGCCGCAACAGAGGCACCGGCCACGCACACGCCAGAGCCGCCTTCGAAGCGCGCCGAATCCGTTCCACGCGCAGCCCCTGAAACACCCGCGCCCGCACCGCCGCGCACCGCCGAAGCGCCACGCCAGCCGCGCGCACCGGCACCCGACGACACCGACACCGTGGCCGAGCGCCCCGCCGCGCGCGGCCTCTTCGGCCTGGCGCCGGCGCCGTTCGTCGAAGGCGACTTCATCGCCGCCGTCTACACGCGCGAAGGCAGCTGGGCGGTGGTGCAGCCCATTCCCGAATCGTTCCCCAACGCATGGCAGCGGCGCGTGCTGCTGTGGTTCCTGATTGCGGCGGCCATCGTCATCCCCGCGGGCTGGCTGTTCTCGCGCCGGCTGGTGCGGCCCATTGCCGGCTTCGCGCGCGCGGCCGACCAGCTGGGGCGCGACCCCGCGGCGCCGGTGCTCGCGCTCGAAGGCCCCGCCGAGATCGGCCGCGCCGCGCAGGCCTTCAACCGCATGCAGGCGCGGCTGCGCAGCTTCGTGGACGACCGCACGGTGATGATCGGCGCCATCAGCCACGACCTGCGCACGCCGCTCACGCGGCTGCGCTTTCGCATCGAGGACGTGCCCGACGACGTGCGCGCCGGCATGCTCGGCGACGTCGAGGAGATGGAGCACATGATCGGCTCGGTGCTCGACTTCATCCGCGACGCCTCGGTGGTGAGCGCGCGCGAGCGCATGGACCTGGCGAGCCTGGTGGAAGACGTGGTCGAGCAGGCCGTCTTCGTCGGCAAGGACGTGCAGCTGCAGCGCACCGAGCATGCGCAGGTGGAGCTCGACGCGATCGGCATGCGCCGCGTGCTCGACAACCTGGTGGAGAACGCCGTCAAGTACGGCAACCAGGCCCGCGTGCGCCTGTTCACCAACGGGCACGACGCCGTGGTCGAGATCAGCGACCGCGGCCCGGGCCTGCCCGCGGACGAGCTCGAGCGCGTGTTCAAGCCGTTCTACCGCACGGCGCAGGCCCGCACCTCGCGCGCGGCGGGCAGCGGCCTGGGCCTGGCCGTGTGCCGCTCGATCGCGCGTGCGCACGGCGGCGACGTGGTGCTCAAGTCGGGCCCGCACGGCCTGCTGGCGCAGGTGCGCGTGCCGCTGGCGCTCGACGCGCAGGACAGGCGGCCTGCGCCGCCGGCATCGATGTCGACGTCGATGCCCGCGTCGATGTCGCCCGCCGCGCACACCTGACAACGCCTCTGCCAGATTCCTCCCACCTTGCGTGTTCGACTCCGCGCTCGGGCAGCGGCTGATCGCCGCCCGCACACGAGGAGAAGAACCCCCATGCCACGGCTGCAGACGAAGCCGCGCCCATCGCGGGCGCGCGGCTTCACATTGATCGAACTCATGGTGACCGTCGCCATCGTCGCCATCCTGGCCGCCATCGCCTACCCGTCGTACCGCGACTACGTGCTGCGCGGGCGCATCGTGGACGCCAGCAACGGGCTGTCGGTCATGCGCGCGAACATGGAGCGCTACTTCCAGGACAACCGCACCTACCTGTCCACGGGCAGCTACACCTCGCCGTGCATGGTGGCCTCCACGCTGCGCATGTCGGGCACCTTCACGCTGTCGTGCGACGGCACCTACGGGGCGCTCACCGCCACCACCTACACGCTGGTGGCCACGGGCAGCGGCGGCACCGCGGGCTTCGCGCGGGCATGGGCTCCGAATCGGTCGTGGCGGCCAAGGTGCTGTGGGAGTTCACCGACGCCACCACGGGCTACAGCGACGGCGAGCCGACGGTGGTCAAGACCGCCAGGTACGGCTGGGTGGCGGTGCTGACCTCGGGCTACGACAACAGCGACGGCTACGGCTACATCTACCTCGTGAACCCCAAGACCGGCGCGCTGCTCGAGAAGCTCAAGACCGGCAGCAGCGCACCGGGCCTGGCGCATGCCGCGGCCTACGTGCGCGACTTCACCGACGGCACCGCCGACGCCATCTACGCCGGCGACCTCAACGGCCAGGTCTGGCGCTTCGACCTCACCGGCACCGCGGCCTACAGCGCGCCGCTGCTGCTGGCCAACCTCACGGACGCCAGCGGCAACGCGCAACCGGTCACCACGCAGCCGCTGATCGAGATCCAGCCGGGCACGAAGAAGCGCTACGTGATGCTGGGCACGGGGCGGCTGCTGGCGTCGAGCGACGTGAGCACGTCGCTGGGCCAGGGCTTCTACGCGCTGATCGACGGCAGCGCGCCGGCCTTCAACACAGCGGCCTCGCTGCCCTCGGGCGTGGGCTTTCCGCTCGCGCGCGGCAACCTCACGGCGCTGACCGACCTCACCACCGGCGCGAGCTTCGCCGGCAGCTCGATGGGCTGGTACGTGGACCTGGGCACCGACAGCGGCAGCGCGATCGCGTGGCGAATGATCACCAACCCGACCACCACCAGCGGCGTGGTCGCCTTCGCCTCGACGCTCACCACGACCGATGCGTGCAGCCCCTCGGGCACCAGCCGGGTCTATGCGATCAACTTCGGCACCGGGCAGTCGGCGCTGCAGGACAGTGCCGCCTACATCGCCAAGGCCTACGCGGTGACCGACCTGCGCTTCACCAGCAGCACCAGCGGCGGCACCACGCTGTCGGTGGGCTCCAGCACCGGCACGGTGGATAACCTGAAGGTGTCGCTGTCTTCCAGCCTCAGCCTGCGGCTGTTGAACTGGCGCGAAGTGCCGGTGGTGCAGTAAGCGCGCGGCAACGCGGCCTGCGCCGCACGCCGCGCCGCCCAGGTTTCTCCCCGATCGCCGCGCAGACTGCGCGGCATGTTCGCGTCTTCATCGCCCGCATCTCCTTCGCCGCCTTCATCCGCTCCACGCCTCCGGATCCGGGTGCGCTGGCGCCTGCCCCGCAGCGGCCTGCTGAGCGGCGTCGCCGAAGGCCACTGGCTCTGGGAGCCCGACTCGCCTGCCGTGCGCAATGCCTTTCAGGCCGCGGTGGACGCGGGCAACCGCGCGCATGGCCCGGGCACGCACTGGATCGAGGAGAGCCATGAAGGTCGCGCGGCGCGCTGAGACCGGCAGCAAGAAACGCACACGACAAAAAGCCGGCGAGACCCGCCGGCTTTGGTGAAGACCCCGGATGACCGCCCGCGCGGCCCGCGCTCAGCGCGCCGCGTTGCGGTCGCCGATCATCTTCGGGCTGATGAAGATCAGCATCTCGGTCTTGTTGTTGACCCGGCTGCGCGTGCGGAACACCGCGCCCACCACCGGCAGTTCGCCCAGCACCGGCACGCGCGACTCGGAGCTCGTGTCCGTCAGCTCGAACACGCCGCCGATGACCACCGTGCCGCCGTTCTCCACCAGCACCTCGGTCTGGATGTGCTTGGTGTTGATGGCGTAGCCCGCGGTGGTCGACTGGCCCACCGTGTCCTTGTTGACGTCCAGCGACAGGATGATGTTGCCCTCGGGTGTGATCTGCGGCGTCACCTCGAGCTTGAGGTTGGCCTTGCGAAACGCGATAGAGGTGGCGCCGCTCGAGGTCGCCACCTGGTAGGGCAGCTCGGTGCCCTGCTCGATCAGCGCCTTGGTCTGGTCGGCCGTCACCACGCGCGGGCTCGACACCACCTTGCCCTTGCCGTCGGCCTCCAGCGCGGAGATCTCGAGGTTGAGCATCTTCGTCAGGCCGGAGTTGAACAGCGACAGCGCGAAGGTGCCCACCGCGTCGCCGGTGGTGCTGGTGGCCGGCAGGTTCACGAAGCTGGTGTTCGAGTAGGTGTTGCTGCCGGTGACGGTGGTGACGCCGCCGCTGGTCGACGAGCTCACGCTGGGCGTCACGCCCACCGCCGAGTTGCTGTTGACGAAGCCGCCGCCCAGCTTGGCGCCCAGCGACTTGCTGAAGGTGTCGGTGGCCTCGACGAAGCGCGCCTCGATCAGCACCTGCCGCACCGGCACGTCGAGCTTCTGGAGCAGCTCGGCCACCTGCGTGAGGCGCGAGGGAATGTCGGTCACGAACAGCTGGTTGGTGCGCACCTCGGCCAGCACGCTGCCGCGCGCGCTCAGCAGGCGCGTGGCGCTGCCGCCCGATCCACCACCGCCACCGCCCGAGCCGGCACCGCTGCCGGTGAGGCCCGCGGCCACCGTGGCCGCCTTCGCGTAGTTGAGCTGGAACGACTGCGTGCGCAGCTGCTCCAGCCCCTGCAGCGCGGCCTGCGCCTCGTACCTGATCTTTTCCTTGGCGTTGAGCTCGTCCTCCGGCGCGATGCGCAGCACGCTGCCGCTCTTGCGCATGCCGAGGTTCTTCGCCTCCAGGATGATGTCCAGCGCCTGGTCCCACGGCACGTCCTTCAGCCGCAGCGTGAGCGTGCCGCTGACCGAGTCGGAGGTGACGATGTTGAAGTTGGTGAAGTCCGCGATCACCTGCAGCAGCGAGCGGATCTCGATGTTCTGGAAGTTGAGCGACAGCTTCTCGCCGTTGTAGCCCACGCCCGGCGTGAGCTTGCCGGGGTTGTCCTTGCGCGGGCGCAGTTCCACCACGAACTGGCTGTTGCTCTGGTAGGCGCTGTGCTCCCAGTCGCCGCGCGACTCGATCAGCATGCGCACGCGGTCGCCGGCCTGCTGCATGGACACCGTCTGCACGGGCGTGCCGAAGTCGGACACGTCGAGCCGGCGGTTCAGGCCCTCGGGCAGCGACGACTTGGTGAACTCCACCACGAGCCCCTTGCCCTGCTGGCGGATGTCCACACCCACCTGGTCGTTGGGCAGCGCGACGATCACGCGGCCGGCGCCGTCGGTGCCCAGGCGGAAGTCGACGTCGCGCAGCGGCAGCACGTCGCGGTTGCGGTTCTCCGCGAACTCCGACGGCTGGGCCGCCGCGAGCGGCGCGCCCGGCGCGGGCTGCAGCGACACCAGCAGCGACTTGCCGCGCATCTCGGTGCGGTAGGCGGCGGCCTGCTTCAGGTTCAGCACGAGCCGCGTGCGCTCGCCCGCCTGCACGACGTTCACCGAGCGCAGGTTGCCCTGGTTCATCTCGATGGCGGCGCGGCCCAGGTTGCTGGTCGTGGCGGGAAAGTCGAGCGCGATGCGCGCGGGCGACTGGACGACGAAGCCGCCGGGCGCGGCGGCCAGCGGTTCGGAGAAATCGATGCGCAGCACCTCGGTGCCCGATTGCACCGTGCCCGTGACCGACTCGATGCGGTTCTGTGCGGGTGCCTGTGCGGGTGCCTGTGCCGGTGTCTGTGCGTGCGCGGGTGCCTGTGCGGCCGCGAGCGGCCCGACGGATGCGAGCAGGAACGCTGCCCGGAAAGCGGCCGCGCGCAACCAGCGCGGGACCGCGAATGTCTGTTGGTTCATTTCACCTGCCTTGAAACTGCGGCTTCACCTCCTCGCTGCTTCGAGCCCCCTCATGAGCGCAGCGCGAACCCCGACACCGCGCAAGGCACGGTGCCGGGGCCAGCAAGCAGCGCGGCCCCTCAGCCGCGCTGCCGCATCACTTCGTCAGAACGCGTGGCGAATGCCGAAGTCGTAGCCCGTGGACGAGCGCGGCAGGCCTGTGTAGCCCACGCCCGCGCTGCCGTAGCCGGTGGTGCTGGCCGACACCAGGCTGCCCGTGTAGTTGGCGTCGTTGCGGTTGTTCACGCGCGCCACCGTGGCGTACAGCGCCGTGCGCTTGGACAG